>CAYZGW010000064.1:0-2726 GCA_964478195.1 uncultured Candidatus Saccharibacteria bacterium | reverse complement strand
AATGCCGAGCTTTTTAATGAGGTCGAGGTACGCCTGGCCATCTTTAGCGGCAATATACTGCAAGAGACGCTTGCGCTTGCCAACTAACTGAAGCAATCCACGGCGGGCAGCGAAATCATGCTTGTTAACCTTAAGGTGCTCAGTAAGCTCCTTGATGCGCTCGGTAAAAATACCAACCTGCACCGCAGAACTACCTGTGTCAGTCTTGGCGGCTTGCAGCTCAGTTACAATCTTAGTCTTCTTTTCCTGTGAAATCATGTGGCTCCTAAAGTTCTTCGTTATATAGAGATTTTTGTGATGGCGTTAGCCGCTATTATACCAGCTCGCCACCTCTTAATCAACCCACGCATAGTATGTTCTCGACGGCAGTCTATTTATGTATACAAGAGCCAGCCCAGCTTCACACTTCGAGCGACGAGCTACAAAATGTGGGGTCAGAAACAGAAACTAGCGGGCTTGGTGGGGGTATGGTCGCTCTTGGGCGGCAGAAGGGTTCGTGGTCGCGGCGTCGATGCCACGCGAACCGTGTTGCAGGGTCTTCCCCACTTCTGCCGCCCACGACATCACTTCTTCGCAGAGCTCAGGAACAGACCCGCACTGAAGCCGTACAGGAACCACCAGGCGACGAACGCCACGATGATGATTGGCCCCAGGAGGGCAATCATGCCGATGGCGATCCACCGTGCAGGCTCCGACCAGGCATCTGGCCAGCGGTCATCCTCAATTGCAGCACACGCCACGGCGGCGGCAACGAGGAGGTACAGGACCCCGAGCCCGATCGCTTCTGGGATAGGCATTGCGACACCCCTTTTGTCTGGCGCAGACCACCTTGCTGTAGGCGATCCACTAGTTTCTGTTCAAGTGTCTGGAGTTCACACTCAACGGACTAAGCGGCTATTTTACTATCAAACCGCTAAAGCTGCAATAGCCGGCTTGCCAGTTTTTCGCGATTTAAATCGTCTTTAGACACCGCTCGCTCAAGACTAAACTGCCCCACTTTCGTGCGGCAAAGATCAGACATATACGCACCCGTGCCAAGACGGCTGCCCAGATCTTCAACCAGGCTACGAATATAAGTGCCGCTGCCAACTTCGCTTGTAAATTGCACATAAGGGTATTCATAAGCAGTCAGTTCATTCTTATAAATCTGAACAGGGCGGGCTTCTAGCTCCACGCTTTTGCCTTCTCTGGCCAGTTTGTAGGCCCGTTGGCCGTTCACCTTCATAGCACTAAAAGCCGGGGGCACCTGCATGATCTGCCCCTGGAATGCATTTAGAGCCTCTTGGATGGCCTGTTTGCTTGGGACAGTATCAGATACAGCTGTTTTCTCGCCTTCTTCGTCCCCTGTTGAACTAGTTTGACCTAGCTTCATAGTGACTTCATAGGTTTTATCGAGTTTAGTCAGCTCGGTCGCTCGACGAGTATATTCTTTGCCAATGAGCAGCACTAATAGGCCGGTAGCCAGCGGATCAAGCGTACCAGTATGGCCTACTTTGCAGTTTTTGGGCTTTTTGCCTTCGACCTCAGCCACCATCCGGCGCACGTAATTCACTACGTCAAACGAGGTCCACTCTTTGGGTTTATCAACTAACAGCACACCTTGCATGCCTCTAGGCTATCACATTAGAACTAGAACACTAGACAAAGCAGCTCGAGGAGACTCAAGCGAAGTGCAGCCGGACCAGCAGAAGCTGGCCCGGCCGAAAATAATCTCCTCAAATTACTATGCTTAGCGCTTTGCCACGACTTATTGCAGCGGAGGCAACATTGGCGGTGGCACCGGAGGTGGTGGCGTAGTGGGTACACTCACAGCCGGCTGACTACCCATAAGTGGGTTTGCAGGCATCGCAGAAGGTGGTGGCGCTACTTGTTGACCAGGGCCAAACGGATTGGAGGGTAGCGGCATATCAAGCGTATCATCTGCGGGCGTATTACCCGGAGTTGGCTCGCTAAATCCAGTATTTGGCACTGGCGCCACAGTGGGAGCCGGGGATGTTTGAGGTGTAAATGCCGGGTGCAGCTCTGGACCAAGTTGCTGAGCGTGCAGCGCCGCAATAGGTTGCGCTGCATCATTCGACCCTGCCGCACTATTTAATGCCGCCTCGACTGCGCTGCGCGCGTCATCAACATTAGCTGCCGCTATAGGTGCTGCGGGCATAACACCGTTTGAGAGGTTGCCATGTTCATCTATATGTACGTGTGGGCTATCGACTGATTTTTCTATCTCGGCTAGCGTTTCATCAGTCGAGCCAGGATAAATCGGTGCGGGGAGTGGTGTGGGCGGAAGGCTTGAAGGCAGTACGGAGGCCTGGGCAGACGGCACAAAGGCCGGAGGAGCCTTTGGTGCGGCATATTGTGGTGCGGGCGGAGGTGTCGGCGGCTGCCAAGATGCCGGAGCAGGTGTTAGCGGTGCTTGCGGAATGAATGGGTCAGCCGGCTTGCGCAAAGCGGGCGGATCAACAGGCGGCTGTAACACACTTTCGTTGTGTGATAGCAGCGGCGATGACATAGCTGGTAGTGTTAGCTCTTCGGTAGAGGGGTCAAGATCTTCATTGTTAGCATTGGCAGTCATCTGAGCATTACCAAGCTTGGGTGGCTCAGTGAGGCGCTCGCGCTTTACTTCTGGCTGTACACCATCGTCAGGACGACCACCGGCATCTACACCATGGAACTGAGAAATCAGCATATCGGAAGAGCGTCGTGTATGTAAAGAGTTTACCTACAGT
>CAYZGW010000063.1:0-2877 GCA_964478195.1 uncultured Candidatus Saccharibacteria bacterium | reverse complement strand
GTATATGACCTTCCCAAGGTTGAGACGCGAGTTCGACTCTCGCTACTCGCACCACGATTGATTTACGAAACCCGGCCCTGGGGCTTACAATAGAAAATAACATGACGCCAATACCTAAGAAGTATCTGCACGATAAGTTAATTTTGCTTTTGGCTAGCGGAAATATTTTTTTAGCTTTCCTATGTGCAGTCCTCATTTTTTTGCGGCTTAACATTGGCCAGGGCAGTGACGGCTACATAGTTCAGTATCGATCAAATCTGGGCATTAGCGCTTTTAAAACGGGCAGCATAACCGAACTGCTGAGCTTTGCGTGTTTTGCGCTGCTGATTGCCGCAATCGGCCTTATATTAAGTATTCGTACCTATCCAATCCGGCGTGAGCTTTCGGTTGCAGTCTTATCTTCCGGCGCGTTGCTACTGCTACTGGCCATCATCGTCAGTAACGCTTTAATGGTTCTGCACTAGAATATATATGAAAAATCTGGAGATACCTTACGAAAAAGAACGCACGCGCTCGTATCGTTTTTTCGAAATCTTGCCCGGCGCCTTATCTTGGCTACTGTTGGCGCTGCCATTTCTGCTTAGCCTTGCAAACGTCACTGCCGCAACCTTCTTCATCCTAGCCTACATTCTCATTTACTTTACACGTTCCATGGCTGTTAATATACGTGCCTTGGTGGGTTACAAAACGATGCGTGAGCACGAGAAGATAGATTGGAATGAGTTGCTACAAGAGGTTGAGGCTGGTGAAGTTGCCGACGTGCAGGCCAAGCGGCCCAAATGGCACTATGATAATCTGCTCCGCCTGAGTGTACAGGCGCCCGTCGTTAAGCCGAGTCAACTGTACCACGCCATTATTATTGCAACTGCCAATGAAAGCCGCGATGTTATCGAGCCGACTATTCAGTCGGTCGTTAACTCTGAATATGACACCAAGAAGGTTATTTTTATCTTGGCCTACGAAGAGCGCGGCGGCGAGCGCGTAGAAACCCAAGCCGAAGCGCTCGTCAAGGCATACCGGCAGCATTTTTACTATGCCGAAGCGGTCAAGCATCCGGCTGGCATGCCGGGTGAGGTGATTGGCAAGGGCGGCAACGTAACGTACGCGGGTCGTCGCCTCCAGCGCTTCCTAGAAGAGAAGGGCATAGACCCGGTAAACCTCGTAGTTACCACTCTCGATGCAGATAACCGCCCAGACAAGAAGTATTTATCTGCGCTCAGTTATTTGTATACGGTGGCGCCGGACCCTGTGCGTGCTTCATACCAACCCCTGCCGATGTTTACCAACAATATTTGGGACGCGCCGGCTCCAATGCGTGTTATAGCCACCGGCAATAACTTTTTCTACATTGTACTCACACAGCGGCCACATTTAGAGCGTAATTTCTCGGCCCACGCCCAAAGCATGCGTGCTCTTATTGATATGGATTTCTGGAGCGTACGAACCATCGTAGAAGATGGCCACCATTTTTGGCGCAGCTATTTCCGCTACGACGGCGATTACCGGGTATACCCACTGTCCATACCCATCTACCAGGATGCCGTTTTGGCCGAAACCTACCCCAAAACTATCAAAGCTCAGTTTAAACAGCTTCGTCGCTGGACGTATGGCGCCTCGGACGTTGCGTATATAGCCCACGAGGGATTTCTTAGGAAGAATAAAGTACCACGGTTCGATCTCATATTTAAGTTCTTACGCACCTTAGAGGGGCATGTAAGTTGGGCGGCGGGGTCGCTTCTTTTAGCCTTCGCTGCCTTTATACCTATTCTCGTTGATCCGCAGAGTATTGCAGCCAACCAATTGCCAACTATTGTGAGCCGTATTCAAACAATTGGCCTCGTCGGCATTCTTTCATCCCTATTTATTGCTCTAAAGACGCTGCCTCCGCGCCCCGCACGCTACAAGCGCCATCGCAGTCTATTCATGGTTCTTCAGTGGCTATACATGCCTATCACAACTATCGCTTTTGGTTCGCTAGCCGCGCTTAATT
Source organism: uncultured Candidatus Saccharibacteria bacterium (assembly GCA_964478195.1). Classification (GTDB taxonomy): domain Bacteria; phylum Patescibacteriota; class Saccharimonadia; order Saccharimonadales; family UBA4665; genus JAJZCD01. The sequence continues at coordinate 887 of CAYZGW010000063.1, read as the reverse complement.
CTCAAACCCGTCTCATGTTCGGCTGGTATTTGAGCAAGTTTGACGTCACCACTAAAACAGTCAAAAAATAAGCCCCAAGAATTCCATCTCAGTTCTCCCTCCGGCTACAAAACCTGCCAGAGGCACCGGTTGATTGTTTTGCTCATCAATGTAACCGTAGTTACACTTCCTTACAAGAACAACCAACCGGCACTCACTGGGAGGGTCTTCGCTACCCAGAAGAAGAGTTGAGATGGGTTCTTAGTCAGTTGTCGGGTGATAGGCGGCATAAACAGTCGCTGCGGTCTGGTCAAAGCGGCTCAACATGCCGTGCGCTGTCTGAACGACTTGAGACCGCTCCAGGACGCCGCCATGCTTCAGACGTAGCACTTCAGCCACAACGAGATCGGTAAGGCCTGCAGCGTCTGGTATGGCCGTCTTACGATGTCTGCAGCTCTCGTAGATATCCAGTAGCAGCCTATCGCGGGCAAAGGGCAGCAGTCCCTGCCTATTTGAGCGCACCATAACGCTCCCAGATAATTCTGCTCGTTCTATAGTCGTAAAGATACTCTTGCAGGAATCGCAAAGCCGCCTCCGCCAGATATTATTCAGATGTTTCTGGAGTCGGCTGTTTGTAACGTGAGTCGAGGCGCCGCAGTATATGCATACCATGTCTATATATTGACATTACGCTTATGGAAAAGCCAGTGGAAAAATAGTGGCTGTATGGGGAAAAGATTTAAAAAGGAGTCTGACATCGTCAGACTCCAGGGTGATCGCAGTATCTCTCTACTTAGTCGAGGTAAAGACTCGCGAACGTCGAATGCGATTACTTAGGGTTGAAAAAGACAACTCTTCATAAAACAGCTTGAACTCATCAAGCGTGCTCTGTTTTTTGGCACTCACAT
>CAYZGW010000062.1:0-2903 GCA_964478195.1 uncultured Candidatus Saccharibacteria bacterium | reverse complement strand
TCTTTATACCGCTTTGGCTTGCCATGCACTTGGCTGATTTTCAGCCCGGGCAGCAACACATCCATGCTGTGCCTGCCTAGGGTGACAATCAATTTTGGCTTAATTATAGTGAGCTGTTCCTGCAAGTACGGCAGAAACGCGCTCTTTTCGTCGGGCAATGGGTCGCGGTTATTTGGCGGCCGGTATTTGACGATGTTAGTGATGTAGATATCCTTGCGCTCCAAGTGTATCATTTCCAGCATTTCATTCAAAAACTTGCCGGCAGCGCCTACAAACGGTTTTCCTTGTTCATCTTCGTTTTTGCCGGGTGCCTCTCCAATAAATACGATGTCCGCTTCGGCACTGCCATCACTAAATACCAATTGGGTAGCACCCTTACGCAGTTCAGGCGTAGGGTCTTCTGCTTCGATACGAGCTTTTAAATCATCGAGCTGTTGCTGTTTAGTTTTGGTCCCGCTCATTTTTTAGCCCTCCAAATAACATGAACAAAATTTTGCAGACTACCCACTAGCAAAAATAGAGCAATCACCCACAGCCACCATCCCCCGCTTGTCAGTGCCCAGTTAATAAAGCCATACGCCATGGCCAGCTCGATAAGTCCGAAAACCGCATAACCCAGGCGGGTTTGGTGGAACTTATCGAGCCGTCGCAAATTCATAGCGCTATTTTTTGGCCTTCTTGTCTTTTTCGGCAAGTTCGTGCGCAGCAGCTTTCATAGAAAGCTGCAAACGACCTCGGTCATCAATGGCAACCAATTTTACCGTAACCTTGTCGCCTTCTTTTAACTTATCGCTGGGCTTTTCGGTGCGCTCTTCCGAGATCTCGGAAACATGTACCAAACCGTCTTTGCCCGGCAGGATCTGCACAAAGGCACCAAAGTCGAGCACACTCACCACTGGTTTATCATAGTAGATCGCCCCGACTTCCGGGTCTTCAGTGATGCTTTTAATCCATTGGATGGCGGCATCAATGTGCGTCTTATCTGGGCTGGCGATCATCACAGTGCCATCATCTTTAATGTCGATCTCGGTACCTGTCTCGGCAGTAATCTTCTGGATGGTTTCACCGCCCTTGCCAATTACTTCACGGATTTTGTCAGGATTAATGACGATACTTTCTACACGTGGTGCGTAGGGGCTGAGCTCTGTTCGTGGTTCGGCCAGTGTCTTTAGCATGTGCTCCAAAATGAACGCCCGGCCCTGCTTACCTTGTTCAATGGCAGCCTTTAGCGTCGAAACCGGCAGGCCATGCACCTTCATGTCCATTTGCAGCGCGGTAATACCCTTTGAGGTACCCGTCACCTTAAAGTCCATATCACCGGCAAAGTCCTCGGCGTCGGCAATATCCGAAAGCACCCAGAACTTATCACCGTCTACCATCAGACCCATGGCAATACCGGAAACCGGAGCCTTTAGCGGCACACCAGCGTCCATCAGTGCCAAACAGCTAGAACAGGTGGCAGCCATAGAGGTTGAACCGTTCTGACTCATAATTTCAGTCACGCTGCGGACAGCATATGGGAACTCCGCTTCACTGGGGAATACGCCAAGCAAAGCGCGCTCTGCCAGATACCCGTGGCCGATCTCGCGGCGACCTGGCGAGCCAAGACGGCGGACTTCACCTACCGTGTAGCCCGGCGCGTTGTAGTGGTGCATGTAGCGACGCTCGCCTTCACTTACTTCCATGGTATCTACCATCTGTGCATAGCTCAGTGGTGCCAGCGTTACGATGTTCATAGCCTGCGTCATACCGCGGGTAAACAGGCTGGAGCCATGGGCCCGTGGCAGTAAACCAACTTCGGTACTTAGGGGGCGGATCTCGTCGAGCTTGCGACCATCTGGACGAATACCGTGTTCCACAATGCCCTTGCGAACATCTTTATGAATGGCCAGCTGCATCGCATCATCGTATTCACCACGCAGTTCACGGTACGCTTCCTCGCCAATGCGGCCAGCAAACTCTTCGTGCATTTGGTCACGCAAGGTCTTGATGAGCTCGTTGCGCTCTGGGTATGGCAAACGCAAGTCTTCACCTAGCTTGTTTTCTACCCAGGCGTCAACTTCTTTCTGGAATTTCTCATCAGGTAGCGCCAGAGTGTATTCCTGGGCGACAACCTTCATCTTCTTGGCAAGCTGCTTTTGGACTTCCAGTGCCGGCTTAATAGCCTCAACGGCAAACTCCATGGCTTTTACAATTTCGTCTTCGGTGGCTTCTTTGGCACCAGCCTCCACCATCATCACTTTGCCGTCAGTACCAGCAACCACTAGATCAAGCTTGCTCTCGGCCAGCTCGGCGGCGCTCATAAAGGCTTTGCATTCACCATTCTCATCAATACCCACGCGTACTCCAGCAACAGGTCCGTCAAATGGCGCACCAGTCAGCATAAAAGCAGTGCTCATGGCAATCATCGCTACCATGTCTGGGCGAAATAAGGGGTCCATGCTAAGCACGCTAGCCACACCCTGCACTTCGTTGCGGTAGCCCTTGGGCCACAATGGGCGGATTGGGCGATCAATCAGACGACCGATCAGCACCGCATCGTCGCTGGGTTTGCCTTCACGCTTAATAAAGCGACTGCCACTGATCTTGCCAGCTGCATAAAACTTTTCTTCGTAATCAATGCTGAGCGGGAAATAATCCATTCCGGGGATTACGCCGCCAAGCATAGCCGTGCCAAGCACGACCGTTTCGCCGTAGCGTACCAGCACACTGGCAGTCGTGCGGAACCCAACACGGTTCACTTCCAATGTCAGTTTGCGGCCACAAAAGTCTGTCTCTACCGTTACAACGTCTTTCCCGTAAGGGTTGATGGTTGCATTGTTTGCCGTTTGGCTCATGTTTACCAAATCTTTCTGTTCCCAGATTACTTGGGCGGAGTGCAAATATACGGCTCTGGCCTTGTG
>CAYZGW010000061.1:0-2941 GCA_964478195.1 uncultured Candidatus Saccharibacteria bacterium | reverse complement strand
TTCCTCTGCTGCTACAAGTTCCCATAGGGTCTGTTCCATGCGTAAGCCCACCTCGGCAATACTTTCTCCCCCCGTCATTTTACCAGTCAGACCGCGTGCATAAGGGTGTATATAGCGCTCTTCAGAACTATCGGGCAAAATTAGTGGCTCGGTTCGATCCAAGCCCTCCCACGCCCCTTGGCTGATTTCCTGAAGGCCGGGGTGTTTCATAATGGGCAACAAGATACCGGCTCTTTGGAACGCGCGTATTCCTGTGTCACGGGCGCGAACCGCAGGCGACGTGTGAGCGCCATCAAATATTTTACGCTGGCGAATAAACACGTCGGCAAGTTTGTCTGCTTGAACTTGCCCGAATGCAGTTAATTCAGAATGGTTGCTACGCCCTCCCACTGTGTTGCGGTTAAGGTTCTTTACAGCTTCGGCATGGCGATATAATTCCAGGCGGGCCATTATATAGTCCCATCGCGGAAGTACTCATCGGGGTGGATAAGCTGATGTCTGTATGGCCAAGCAGCAGAGCTACCTTCAAGTGCAGGGTGAAGCGTAATGGTGTTTCCGTTGGTGGTAAGTGCCACTAAAACAGATCTTGCCGCCTTTACGGCCGCTGCGTTATCGGCAAACCAATTGGCCAAGGGATAAAAATTGACTATTGTATAGGGAGATTCGACTGGAAAAGCTGCTGTATCGGGCGGTGATTCTAGAATAGTGAGCGCATTGGTGATGCTGTGGATTTGTGCGAAGTAGCTGAGCGCAACGTACAAGCTTTCTTCGTCCTTGCCAAGTGCTCGCAAAAACGCTGGTGCATATTCGGTGCCCTGGCCTTTAAAACGCTCAGAGCTATCTGGAACGTATAAGGGAAGCATATGAATATTCGACCAAGCTATTTTCTGCACGGGGTGCAGCCGGTTAAAGGCTGCCTGGGGTGTGGCAAAATTATCGGCAGCGTAACTGCGTAATAGGTCGGCTACTGTAACTTTTGTCAGTAGCTCGGCATGCGAAGCCCAGCTGTCGTCGGTTGGGGTAACGCCAAGTCGTGCCATTCGTAGTCGTATATATGCCGCTTGCTGCACCGGAGGTGTTATGGGAGTGTCTTCGGGCAATGCTAACTCCGCTGCTGTCTTTGTTAGTGCATAGGCTGCATCTAATAGGCGAACGGCGGCTGGTTCATCAAGTGTCAAAGACGCGTGTTCATTCTTATGGCCCATGGCTCCGCCTAAATCGTGAATACCATGTATGATGGCTGCTAGCAAAATATGCCGTGGCATGGTGCTGAGCGATTGAATCTCCTCTTCTGAAGCTTGTGATTGGACAAAGCGGATAAAGTTGAAATTAGCCGTCAGAACCCCATGTATGAGTTCTTGTTGGCTCTCATCAAATCCATCATATGATGGTAGATAGAGGCTTCGAGCTGCTTCATGTTCGGGGAGAAACAAACGCCGTAGGCCTTCGTCGTGGCTGTCCTCGCCGGGTTGTAGGCCCAGTGCCTGCATGATTACTGGATTTTTGCATGCATCGTGAATTGTATTTATATACTCCATTGCCACGTAGCTTGCTTGGGTGGGCATAGCCTCATGACTGAGCTGGTTTAGCTCGTAATATGTTGGTGGGCTTAGGCGTTGGCCGCCCGTCTGCAGGGCGGTCAGCTCCTCCCAGCTTTGCTTGTCTCCGTTGTGTAGGAAGCGCTGTGTGTTGAGTGCTCCGTGGGTGCGTGCAAGTTCGGGATACTGCGCCGACGGGTCGTGGACTGAAGCGCTGGTAGTCATGGCCTCGGAACACAGAAGTCTCTCTTCTGGATATGCTTCTGGGTTATGTGGAGCAGACTCGGACATAATAACAATGATATAATAATTACATAGTTATGTCAACTATCAATGTAACCGGTATAGCCGAGAAGTCTCTAGCGTCTGCAAGAAGCATCAATGGGTGTATCTCTGTATGGCTTTGGCTCAGTGCTCAGATTGTAAACCTTTTAGTTTTCGCCACCCACCTGCCTTGTTATTGGCGACAATCGCTCGTATGAGTTTGATAAACGCCGCTTTATCAATGGCGTCGTCTTTAAAGATTTGTATCGATCGAGCGGTGGCATTATTGCGTCCTTGGTTAATTAACTTTCCGGGATCGGGCGCGATCGGATCATAGATAAACACGTTGACATGATCCTTGGTCGCAAGTAAGGCAGCAACATTGCCGCGGTAGGTAAAATACGGGCGGTTAGTGAACTTTATCTCCTCCGAGATGTCGGGCTCGGCAGTATGCAACAACGCTCGTATAGTACTACAGATGTCTTGCTGCCAGTCAGGCAAATTTGCGATATACTCATCAACTTGAGGATTTATGCTCATAAAGCCATTGTAGCAAATCCTGTGACTTAACCGCTTTCCCAAGGCGACCAAGCTTGCACCTTGGGTAAAAATGCTTAGTCTTGACGCCGGCCGAATGTGTTTCCAAACTATGATGTAAACGATACGACTATGATTGTAATTAAATATCCGGCGAAATAGAGTGACTGAACCGCTAGCTCCTGCTTAATAAAACCAAGATTAAAAATATAGCCCAGCCACGACGTGAGCATGATGCATGTGCTTAAGGTGCCTACAATCAATGCCGATAGTTTTAAAGGAATAAGCAAGAGTATAAGTAACATCTGCAGAACTGTTGATGCAGACATTATCCCGGCCGCTAAAAGGTGGATCTTAGTCTTTTTGCCGCCGACTTCCGGAACGGTTATACAGACGCCTTGGGCAATTGCGCCTATGGCGTAGAGAGCAGTAAAGGATAACGTGAGTTTGTAATGTGGTATAAACCACCAAATTATAAAGATGCTAAAAGCAACAAGGAACAAAGAGAAAACAATAAAATAATAGAGTATAGAAGCGCGTCTCTGGGCCACAAGCCTGCTAAAAGTCTTACGGTAATCCGGTCCCCATTTTACCTCTGCCAG
>CAYZGW010000060.1:0-3184 GCA_964478195.1 uncultured Candidatus Saccharibacteria bacterium | reverse complement strand
ACCGGCGAGTTCACCGGTTCGTATGCTATAAATCCAGTGAGCGGCGAAAAGATGCCAATCTGGGTGGCCGACTACGTGCTGGCTGGTTACGGGACTGGCGCTATTATGGCGGTGCCAGCTCACGATGAGCGTGATCATGCGTTTGCTACTCAGTTCAGTTTGCCAGTATGCCAAGTGGTGGCCGAAAAGATTGTTGACACAAGTAATCCCCTGCGTTCAGATAAGGAACTTGTGCCTCGTGAGGTTGTTTGTATAGCCATCAAACACCCTACTGAAGAGAAGTATTTGATTGCGCGTCCGGCTAGCGTAAACCATTGGTCGGTAGTAATGGGTGGAATTGAAGAGGGTGAGTCAGTAGAAGAGGCTGCTCGTCGTGAGTTGCTCGAGGAGTCAGGCTATACTGATATTGCAGATTTAAGCGTAGCAGAAACCGTAGTTGCGTATGAGTTCTTTGCTGAACACAAAGATGAGAATCGGATTGCTTATACGCATGCAGTGGCGATCCAGCTGGGCTCATTAGATAAGCAAGAAGTCTCCGCGGAGGAACAAGCTGCACAAGTGCTCAAGTGGGCTACACTTGATGAAATTCGTGAGCTAGGGGGTAGTGAAAAGATCTTAGAACCCATCCACCGCGCTGAAGGCAGGGTACGTGATATGGTGCATGAGGGTTTGCTAGTAAACTCAGGCGTGTACAGCGGTCAGTCTACTGAGCGAGCCCGTGAAATGATGGTGGCCGATTTGGCTACAAAAGGTGTAGCCTTAGAAAAAACGAATTATCGTATGCGTGATTGGTCGGTCAGCCGTCAGCGCTACTGGGGTGCGCCAATCCCAATTATTCACTGTGATAACTGTGGCAACGTGCTGGTTCCGGACGAACAGCTGCCGGTAGTTTTGCCCGAACTTGACGATTTCGCTCCAAGCGGTGATGGCCGTAGCGCGCTGGCTCGTGCCAAAGATTGGTTAGCAGTTAATTGCCCGGAGTGTGGCGGCCCAGCGGAGCGCGAAACCGATACGCTGGATACCTACATCTGCAGTAGCTGGTACATGTACCGCTTTATGGACCCGCACAACCAGCAACAGATTTTTGACCCCGAAATCATCAAGCAGTGGGAACCCGTTAATTTCTATAACGGTGCCGACCACGCTACGGCACACCTGCTGTATGCCCGCTTCATCGGCCACTTCTTTAAGAAATTGGGTCTGGTTAATGATCCAGAACCATTCAAGCAATTCCTGTTTAATGGTAAGGTGACGGCCAGTGACGGTCAGATGTTTAGCAAGAGCAAGGGCAACGGCGTAGATCCGCTGGATATCATCGAACAAGGGTATGGTGCCGATGCGCTGCGTACTTATCTGATGTTTGCGGCCCCACTGGAGCTGTGGGCAAAATGGGACCCGCAGGGCGTACCCGGTACTTACCGCTTCCTAAACCGTATCTGGAATCTGGTAGGCGAATACGGCGACACAGAATCAAGCGCTACGAGCGACGAGCAGCAAAAAGCTATCCGCCGCTCCGTTCACGCTATGATCCGCAAAATGACTGAGGATATTGAAGCGAACCGCTACAATACGGCAATCGCCGCCAGCATGACCTGCGTTAACGAGCTGTACAAACTGAAGGCCGAATCATTTGCTAAGAGTGACGCTTGGCGCGAAGCGCTGACCGCGGTGGTAGCCTGCGTAGCGCCATTTGCACCGCATACCGCCGAGGAACTGTGGCACCAGCTAGGTCACTCTAGTTCGGTGCACCGCGACACGTGGCCAAAATACGATGAGCAATATCTTGTGCAAGACACGGTAACGCTAGCTGTGCAGATAAACGGTAAGTTGCGCGGGACGGTGGAAGTTCCGGCAGGAGTTGACGAAGCTACGGCTGTGGAACGGGCCAAAGCTGACCCCAAGATTGCTGCGCATCTGGACGGCAAGCAGCTGGTAAAGGCCATCTACGTAGCAGGCAAACTCTTAAATTTTGTAGTTCGCTAGATCCCACTTGACGGCGTAGTGTCTACGCTCATACAATGCTGAACAAGCATGTTAGTGGCCGAAACACTGCCGGAACCACCCCCTACCTTAGAGACTCAGCAACAACTGGCTGAGCTTGTTCTGAGGCTAGGGTGCGGTTTAGAAGGTGACCCCTATCTTATGCCTGATCCAGATAAGGGGCAGGTCGGAGCTATGGGGCTCGTCTTTAATGATAGTATGACTGCCAGAATCTATAGAGCAGTACAGGCGCGTAAGGGCAATCCCGGCAAAGGAGACATAGATTTCACGGACATCAGCTGTCTTCGAATTGGAACAAGGCTGGCAACAGGTGAATTCACCGATGAGCCACTAGTAATAGAAGGCAGCATAGATAAGGCCTTGGCGCTCCGGCATGAACTACAGGCCAGACTACGAGGGCTTGGGCATATAGCGAGCGCACGCCAAGTGACGTACCTAGGCCCCGAAGATCCAACCTGGCATGGGTCAAACTTAATGTACACGCACGCCTACCAGTATCCGATAGACGGAGGCTTGGCGTATTGGTTTGCGCTCGGACAGGCGGACGGTTCTAATGGTAACTTCCGTGAGGTGGATACTCCAACTTTCGGCACTAGTCGTACTGGCCACCGTATATTGGCTGAGCACTGCAAGGAGCTTGCTGTCAATCCTCGGCTGCAGTGTGAAGGTAAAGGTATGAGGTGGGTGGCCATGGAGCGCGCATATCTTGGATACTCAACAGTGGCGACCGCCCGTGCACCGCATGACCTGAACGGCCCCTGGGAGGATTTTAATATTGCGATTCATCCCCGTTATGTCGCCGAACAGTTTAGGGAGTATTATGGCGATACGAATTTGTCGCCCAAGGAACAGGCTTTGCAGTGGGCCTGGATAAAAGATCACGTTTCACCCTGTGCCTTTGTAGACATTCCTGATGATGTGTATAAAAAACACAAAGGGCTCCAGGCGGCGATACTCAGTGCCCGGTCGGCTACGACGGAAGATGGCAAAAATGGCCCATTCCGGATCGGTATCGCGTTGTTCGACCCAAAGACCGGCTCATTCCCCTGGATCGCTCCATTCCCAATGTCCAGCATACTAGAGGGCATCAGGTTTGCCTCACATTACGATCCAGAGGCCGAAATGCTCTATTGGCATGAAGATGATACGATCGTGCACCGCGGCCCGCTTACCCAGGCAACGA
>CAYZGW010000059.1:0-3582 GCA_964478195.1 uncultured Candidatus Saccharibacteria bacterium | reverse complement strand
GCTGATCTAACCGTAACGTACCAACGTCGAGCTTAAAATTCAGCCCCATGTTATTGGATAAGAGCAGTGCGCTCTTATCCAATAATTATACCACAAAATAAACAATATTTTGTGCATACGATAAAAATATTGTATAATTATCAAGGAATGCCCCTAGGGCTTCAAACCCTGCTTCTAGCAGGCCAACAGATTAGGAGGGAGCCTCATGGCTCTTCTGGACGCAATCCAGAACGTCATCAGCGCCTTGAGGACGCTCGTGACACCCACCAAGGTGGAGTTGACGGTCGTCCGGCGCCTGTTCGACCCGGCGAGCACAGACCTGGTCTTCACGGACCACGAGCTGCTCGCAGAGTACGAGCTGCCGGAGAAGCACCCCTACGTGGACTACGCCGCCGGCCAGGACACCGAGATCGAGGCTTACGTGTACAACCCCGATCACGACCCCAAGATCAGCCCCTACCGCCTCGCAGTCCAAGACTGCAACACCACGCTGAGCATCGCCGCGACCACCGACGAGGCCGCCATGAAGACTGTGCTGGACCACATCCCGAACGACACTGTCCGGAAGCAGATCCGGCAGGCTGTCTACGGGAGCCCCGGCGCGTCCACCACGCTCTCGGTCAACCTGAAGGTGGTCCGCGCCCTGCGGGGCCTCGTCATGGAGGACGTCAGGCGCACCGCCCGGTCCACCCCTGGTGAGTCCAGCACGGCGACGATCGTCTGACGAAGCGGTCAGTAGTGAGTGCGGCGGGGAGTCTGGACTACGTCTGGATACGGTGTCTCTGACGCCACCCGCCGCACCACACGCCGTGAGCCCTCCTAATCCACCCAACCAAGCATTACAACAAATCTTGTAATGTTTGGTTGGGACTACAAAGACTGTTTGGCAACTTCATAGAGCGCATACCAATCATCCAAAGAAAGCGCTTGGGCGCGAGTGTTTTCGGCTATATCGGCCGCTTGCAGTATCTCGCGAGTTCGGTCTTTAGAGATTGCAAATCCACCGCTGAGCGAATTCACCAGCGTTTTGCGCTTCTGGCTAAAGCCAGCTTTTACCAATCGGAAAAAAGCTTTTGTATCTACGTTTTCATAGAGTGGTTCTGGGCGATACTTAAGCACCAATACCTGGCTATCCACTTTGGGCGGAGGCGTAAACAAAGCAGCTGGTACTACAACACTCAAAGAAACATCACAGTAAAACTGCGCACTGACACTTAGCAGCGACATATCGCCGGGTTTTGCAGCTACCCGTTCGGCGACTTCCTTTTGAATGAGGATGGCCGCCACACTAAATGGGTTCGTGCTTTCGCATAGTACTCGAATGAGATTGCTTGTTAAGTAATAAGGAATATTTGCAACTACTTTATAGCCTACGGGTAGCTTAGTAAGATCAAAACGTAGAATGTCTTCACAAACGACTGTAAGATCATCAGTCAAAACGCCTTCTTTTTGGACGTTTGCAACTAGATCTGCTGCCAAATTATCGTCAAATTCCACCGCCGTTACCGTAGCACCGCGCAGCAATAAACGTTTCGTAAGCGTACCGAGCCCCGGACCAACCTCTAGCACTGTATCGCCCGCCTGCACATCTGCAGCGTCACAAATCGCTTCTAGCGTTCGTTCGTCATGCAGCCAGTGCTGGCCCAGCGATTTCTTTGGAATAGGATTAAGTGACATATTGCCTAAAGCGTAGCATCTTCACCCCTGTTTTACCAGTTATGGCTGACGGTCCAGTGATTGTAGGCACCTTCCCAACTACCATAGCGAGCAGTGGCATAACCAGTGGCCCAACGAATCTGGGTTACTGCGCTCGTGGCCCAATCGCCGCCCGCCGATGCCATTTTAGCGCCAGGTGTAGCCTGGAATATGCCATAACCGCCGTGGGAAGGCACATCGCTAGGGTTCATGTAGCCTGGGCAGTTGTGTGTGCCTTGAATCTTGGTTGGACACCAACCACCTTCATGGCTAGCGATGTAATCAACATATTTGTAGTCATTGGCCGAGATACCCGCTTGTGCCATAACTGCCTGTTTGTCGGCTGGAATGCTCACTGCCTGCCCCCGGGCGATAATTTGCGGCACTGGTTGCACCGTCACCACCGTCTGCAACAGTGTACGACCCACTTCAATACCATTTACGGTATTCACCTGATAGGTAAGTACCTGCGTACCAGTGCTTCCCTGCTGACGCGTGGCGCTAGTACCGAATGACAATGAGTTATCCGTTACAGTTTGTGTGGGAGCGGCAATCGTTTGGGTTTGGCTGACAATCCTAGTGCCTTTACGCGCCACAAAAACTTGGATATTTGGCACAATAGCAGTACTGACCGCCGGTATAACTGTGTCGGCAGATTTAAGCTCTATACCTTTGCCGGCCAAAAGCTCGCTCACTGTTTTAGCGTGAGTCCGTAGTGTTAACACTACTCCATAATCATTTAATGTCACCGGTACGGCACGATTTATGGTGATTCGCTCACCAATAGCTTGCTGAGCCACCAGGTTTTCAGCCGGCGCTGCCGTTACACTGTCTTCGGCATATAGCGGCAACCCGGCGTCAGCAACAATACTGCGCGGCGTTGCAGCTGCGCTGTAGGTGGTAGTAACGGTTGTACCATCGGTAACGGTCACTGGTACGGCACGGTAGATATTGATACGAAAATTATCCTGATCAATTGCAGTAGTTAGACTTGGCTCCACCCGATCACGTGAGCCAAGTGGTATAGCCAGCTTATCTAGTAGCGCCCCTACGGTTGGCTCGTTAGTAGGCACTGTTTGCTGCTGATGATCATACGAAATAATAGCGATATAGCTGGTATCCGGATGAAAGGCTACCGGATGATGCGTCCGAGCTAATAATACAAGTATGCCCCCGCTAATCACTAGTAGCCCCAAAAACACAGCAATAGGTAAACCTAGCGGATGCTTGCGCCAACGGTGAAAACGCTGGATATGCGCCTGCTTTGAGCTGGTTAGTACTCTCCAAATTTTCTGCATAACTAAAGCTTCTGAGTCCGGTTTCAAATAACGTCCATACGGACCAAAGCGTTACGTATAAGTATAGCAAAATCTAGCGTTGGCCCGCCAAAAGCTGCAGCGCCTTTTGGACTTCGGGTTTAAGCGGCTGCGCATCTAGTGTACCGATTTTATGCCACTGGGCAGCGGCAATTTCGGATGACTTTAGGCGCAGCTGAACAGTTTGAGAGATATTTGCTAACAAAAAATAGCCATGGTAACGCAATCTGTAATCACCTACCTGCCCGTTCCACAATGGTTTCAGTTGCGATGCATCTAGCTGCAAGCCGAGCTCCTCTTTAAGCTCACGCACGGCTCCAGCCTCTGGTGCTTCATGCCGATGCAAGCCACCGCCAGGCAGGGCCCACTGCCCTTGATTGAACCATAACTGAAAGCGGTCTTTGACCAGCAATATACAATCGTCGTCTATGAGCACTACCCGTGCCCGGCGACTAAATCGAAAATATGCGAACAAACCTGGCCAGAGTAGCCAGAACAGCACACGCCTTGACATTTACAGCTTCTCCAGCGGCGCAAAAGCAATATTGAGCTTTTTGGGGCCTTTGCCCTG
>CAYZGW010000058.1:0-3896 GCA_964478195.1 uncultured Candidatus Saccharibacteria bacterium | reverse complement strand
TCTTGACCGCCTCAATTATACAGGCAAGCCACCCTTGGTTACAACAGATTGAATAGGCAGTGTACAATAGAAACTATAAGGAGTTCTTAGGAAAAATGCTTAAAGACTTTAAAAAGTTTGTACTACGCGGCAATGTAGTGGATCTAGCCGTTGCCGTAGTAGTCGGTGGCGCGTTCGGTGCCGTAGTAACCGCACTAGTACGAGATTTTATAACCCCGCTAATTGCAGCCGCACAAGGACATCATGACTTCTCTACTCTGTATTTTACCGTACACGGTAGTAAATTTATGTATGGCGACTTTGTGAATGCTGTAATTTCGTTCTTAAGTATTGCAAGCGTGGTGTTCTTTTTTGTAGTACAACCACTAAACAAGTTGATGTCACACCTTAAACCGAGCGATGATATTGAAAAACCAGCCGAGCGAGCTTGCCCAGAATGTTTGAGCGCTATCCCCGCTAAGGCTAAACGCTGCAAGTTCTGTACAGCTAAAATTGCACCTGCTACTAGATAGCGGGCTGTTCGGACTTACGAATACCAATAAATGACACACAGCCACCCACTACCATTAGTACGACTATAACAATTAGCGTTCGGTGCAACGCTGCTACACCCAGGTGAGCACCCGTAATGACACCAGCTAACGCGATGGCAATAAGACCCGCCACACGGGAAACGGCATTATTAACCGCCGAAGCAACACCAGCATGCTCTTCGTCTATGTCACCCAGGACTGCTGAAGTGAGCGGTGCAACTGTCGTGCTCAGCCCCACCCCGAAGGCTATGATACCCGGCAAAAGTTGCATCCAATAGTCAACTGGTGTTTGCACTCGTAACATCAACAAAAAACCAAGCGCGGCAATCAGTGGTCCGATAGTCATAAATCGGCGTGAGCCATAACGACCAGCCAGCATCCCAAAACGTGGTGACAGGAAGAACATAATGATAGTTACCGGCAAGAGCGCTAGGCCTGCCTCGAACGCCGTATAGTCAGCAACCTGCTGTAAAAATATCACGATTATAAAAGTAGAAATGGACAGTCCGGCGTAAATCGCCGCCGTAGCAATGTTTCCAAAGCTAAAATTACGCACTTTAAACAAAGAAAGAGGCAGCATTGGCTGCAGTGTGCGCCTTTCGTGCCATATAAAAGTTATTAGAGACAAAAGTCCAAAAAGTAATGGCATCCATATACCTGGAGTACCCCAACCATATTTTGGTTGTTCAATCAGCGCAAACACTGGGCCGCCTAAGCCAAGCGCACACCATACCGCACCCAGTCGGTCGATCTTGGTTGACTTACGCACTCGTTCCGCCAGCTCAAGACGCCTAACCAACCACAATGTTGCTGCTATAGGAAGAACATTTATTGCGAATACCCAGCGCCAGGAGCTTACATCAACCAAAAAACCACCTAATAGTGTACCAATTATAAACGTCCCGCCCGTCCACGCCGTCCAGGTACCAATCGCCTTGCTTTGTTCCACTCCACTATAACTAGAAATAATAAGCGCCAGCGAACTAGGCACCAGGAGTGCACCAGCCACACCCTGTAATGCCCTGGCAGCAATCAAGATTGTGCTGTCCTGAGCTATGGCACAAAGTACCGATGCTACACCAAACCAGGCGAGCCCAATCGTTAGAATGCGTTTGCGCCCAAAAAGGTCAGATAATGAACCGGCGATCAAAATGAGCGTACCGAGCGTAATCAGATAAGCATCGACCACCCATTGCTGCACTAATAGTCCGCCACCGAGTTCATGTGAGATTGCTGGCAAGGCTACATTCACCACTGAACCATCCAAAAAGGCCACAAACGAAGCCAATATGCTGATTATCAAAACTAGCCGCTGTTGTTTTGTGCTCATGCCCTCAGTATACGACACCAAACCGTAGAAGTTATGCAGCAAATACCAGCGCAAGCGCCATGCACACCAGGCCAACATCCCGGAATGTGATAATTAAGTTTGCAGGATTTGCCAAAATGATACCGCCAAGCATTAACGCAGAAGTCGCAGCCGCATAACGCACAAACTTTCCACTCAAAAGCCATATCGCTAGTCCCAATTCGCCAGCAGCGAATACTTTTATAAGCTCATGCGCATACGAGGCAGCCGCCAAAAAATGCGGCAAATAGCCTATCCATTCATCAGAATCCTTTAGTGATGAGACGCCGGCATACGCAAACACAAACGCTAGTCCTAACCGAAGCATGACCTGAGAAACATACGGGCTACGCAGATTCTTTACGTTTAGCATAAGCACACTTATTGTAGCATTACAGGCGGTACAGAAGCCTCAAAATCATCATCCGCCAAAAGAATCTTACACATTCCATAACATGGTCATATCGGTAGTTGTCTGGTACAAACTTTCGTCGTACTGTGAGCCAGCTGAAGAGTCAACGCCTACCAAGCCTTCAGCGAACGTCTATTGCAGTCATGTACGCGCCAGTTCATACTTTTAGACATGTTTGGTTTAAACTGGGTCGATTTTTTCATTATGTTATTCTTGGCCGCAGTACTAGCAAAGGGCCTACGCACCGGCATCCTATCTCAATTATTTTTTATAGCAGGCTTTTTCGTATCACTGCTCGTCTGCGGTTGGGTCTTCCCCTGCGTTATCCGCTTTCATGATCCAACCATCCGCACAACCGTCAACGCCTCCTTAGTACTACTTGCCTCACTGTACGCCGCTATGCGAGGCTTCGATCTGGGACAAAAAGTTCATTGGTCGTTCCGCCTAGGAAAGCTAAGAAAGAATCGTAATTTTGAGACGGCCGAGACAGCACTTGGCGCCTTACCCAGTCTAGTGGCCGGCATAATCTTCGTGTGGCTGGTCGGCGTTGCGATCGGCCGGCTGCCATTTGTAGGCTTAAGTAACAGCGTTAACGATGCCCGTATCGTACAAGGGCTGACTAATATTCTGCCCCCAGTGCCCGCAGTATTTGCCCAGTTTAACCGGCATATTAATCCGAATGCTCCACCTGTTATAGCATTGCAACCTAAGCCCCAGGCTGCTTTTAATTACGATCCTCGGGCTGTGCAATCTGCTGACGCCAAGGCTAGAGCTTCGATAGTTCGCATAACAAGCTTCAGCTGCGGCGGCATTGTTGCAGGGTCTGGATTTGTAGTTGCCCCAGGACTTATAGCTACCGACGCCCATGTGATCGCTGGCTCCAAACGGCCGATTATAAAATATAACGGCGAGAGCTATGAGGGCACTCCCGTATACTTTGACGCCATGCTAGATCTAGCGATTCTTAAGGCGCAAACCCTAAAGACATCCCCGCTTCATTTGGCCCCCAAGAACATTGCGCGGAACACCACAGTTGCAACACTTGGCTACCCAGGCGGAAACTACCAAGCCTCGCCTGGCATCGTACGCGACACCCGAGCGATCACGGGCGCAAATATCTACAGCTTAGGAAATTTTAGCAAAGGCGTGTATTTAGTGCAGACCCATGTAGAGTACGGCAATTCTGGCGGACCAATTGTTGTGCAGGACGGCACGGTAGCAGGCATTGTATTTAGTAAAGCCACAGGTGTAGATGATACGGCCTACGCGTTGACCTCAGTGCATATTATTGATGCACTACGACATGCACAAAAATCCCATACTCGCGTGAGCACTGGTGCATGTATGGTTCAATAAAATACGAAGAGGAATCTGACTTCATAAAGAAACATCCGGCATGTATATGTGGGTACACTACTTGTACTTCGCGCCTTTCTGCAAGAGCTTTTTAAGAGGATAAACTCTAGAGCCTTAACTTCGCTGTGCTGATCCGCCACCTTGAGCCGCTGTCCCGGCCAACAAAAAAATCCCCACACACCGGACAGAGTATTTTATTCGGGGCGCCCCACCAAAGAACCCCCCCATCTCAAAAAGGAACCGAGGC
>CAYZGW010000057.1:0-4023 GCA_964478195.1 uncultured Candidatus Saccharibacteria bacterium | reverse complement strand
TGCGAAAGTTTTGATATACCAATACAGAGTACCACGATATACCCACCCCTGTCAATGTGTTGCAAAAACTACTATAACTACGAGGTACTTGGCCCGCAAAGACACCACATTGGGTTCGTTGTGCTTTAGCCCTGCGTGGAAGTACAGCTACGCCGGATGCTTCGCCGACCAGTCGGTTGCTTGTTGATAGGCTAGACCGACGGCACAAACCATGGCATCCTCATTCGGCTTGCCTACAATTTGTAGACCAAACGGTAATCCACTTTTGCTAAAGCCACAAGGTACTGATATTGCCGGTAGCCCTAGATAATTAACAAAGAATGTGTTCTGCGGTGATAAAGCCTGAGGATCTGGGGGCAAATCTGCGGCCTTGGGCACTGTAGTAGTCAATGTCGGCAAGATCATAACGTCAGCATTCTTAAATGTCTCAGCTGCCGCTTGGCGCTGATCTTCAATGTGTTGCATATCAGGGTTTGCGCTAATAGGCGCTTCTACTTCTGAAGTTTCATAGCCAAGCTTTTGGAAAACTTCGGCTGCAACCATAAAGGCTGTACGCGTCGCCTCGTCTGCACTGAAGTTAGTTACTATGCCGATGCGCTGTTTGGACTTTGGGGGTACGGGCTCAGTACCCTTACGTCCTAGAGCCGCAGAAACTAGGAGCGTATCTTCGATACTTCGTGTTGTGATGCCAACAGTTGCCAACTTAAGGATAGCCGGATCCGCTGGCTGATCGGCCAGGATGCCTGTGTTATCAAGTAAGCCCCATGTGCATTTATATCCGACCACGCCACAGCAAGCCGCGGGCAGACGACATGAGCCAACTGCATCCGTGTCAATAGTCGCGTAGCACAGCCCAGCTGCAACAGCAGCCGCCGAACCGCCCGATGAGCCACCAGCGATATAGTCTAGGCCCCAGGGGTTATGTACGGGCCCAAATGCGCTATCGAGTGCAGTAGTGCCCATACCCAGCTTATGCATGTTAGTTTTGCCAATGATGATTGCACCCGCAGCCTTTAGTTTTGCAACGGCGACAGCATCTTTACTAGGAATACGTTCGGCAAAATGTTCAAATGCCGCAGTAGTCTTGACGTCCGCTGTGTCGTAAAAGTCTTTTATACCCACAGGAATACCATGCAAAGGGCCACGCCATTTTCCGGCGGCAATTTCTTCGTCTGCCCTTTTGGCTGCGGCCAGCGCCTCATCATGCAACACGGTAATGAACGCGTTTAGACTTGGCTGACATTTGGTAATTTGTTCCAAGCATGCGGCTACAAGCTCTGTCGATGTAACCTTTTGCTCTTTGACTAGCTTGCTTAACTTGCTGATCGTATAGTATTGGTAGTTTTGAGTCATAATTCTACCGTAACATACTTTAATTATTAAAGTCAATCTGCTATACTACTGTTGTGAAACGAAATGATGTCAAGTCGCATTGTCCGATAAACTATGGTCTGGAGATTTTTGGTGACCCCTGGTCTTTGTTGATTGTCAGGGATATTGCGAGTTATGGTAAGCATACCTACGGTGAGTTTTTGCAATCCAAAGAAGGTATCTCTACTCAGATGCTTACGCTACGGCTAAGCAGTCTCAAGCGAGCGGGCATTATTAGCTCAATCGCCGACGCCAAAGACAAACGTAAGTTGTTCTATCACCTCACTCCAAAAGGCGAAGCTTTGCTACCTGCTTTAGTAGAACTGGCTACCTGGGGTGCTACATTTGATCCAAACACTAATGCACCTCAGATCTGGAAGAATGCAGTTGCAAAGGACGTAAGCCAACCCGAACCCACACAAACCGCTCGTTTGCCCTTCTTCCGCAATGGTCGGATGCCAGATGATGTTGTCTTAGAAGCCAATAAATAAGCCGAACGGAATCATCAATCCCAGTAAGGCAGCTACCACAAGGACAGCGTATTCAATCTTGCGATCAATCTGAAAATGCTCATGCGAACTAAAAAGGATACCCACAACAAGACCTACCGGCAAAGGTATCGTCAGGCTTGATGATGTGGTCGAGGTTTGTACTTTGAGCCACAACGAACCTAAGATTGCATATAAGACAATCTTGAGCAAATAAGCACCGCCAGGCTCACTTACTCTTGAGTGTTGGATATGTTTATTTTTTGTTTTGTTCATTATTGTTTAATTAAAGCATCTTAAGCCGCCATGGGCAATTCAGAAGGCTGCTGTTCCACAGCAGTGATGCATACTTGATTCCAGCCTAGCCCTAAGTTCTGAGAAATATAGACAGCAGCCCTCGCCCTAGTTACCAAGGCAAAATCCTCGGGAGAACCTGGCTTCTCTGTAGGGATTACGCTTAAACGTTGTGCGGCCGCTTCTGCCTCTCGCGGCGTTAACTCGAATGCTAGGTCATTAGGCTGTCCTAAGGCTACGCTTCCTTGAAACACCTCCACTTGAGCTATGCGCTCACCTATAAGTCGGCGTGCCTTGGGCGTAAATGTTTTCCTTCGCTTATCTCTTAGGTGGTCTAGTACTGCTGGCAAAATAACGTCGAATTCGCTCAAGTCATCCAGAACAAGAGCGACATCTTGCGCCGGCAGTAAGTTACCATACCTACGATTAGGCATGCGTTGGCTACGTTCAATTATTTTAGGTCTCATATGTTATCTCGGTATGAAAAGACCGCCGTTTCCGGCGGTCTTTAAAGGATCCCGGAACGGTCCTGCTACATCTTAATCTCGACGTCACAACCAGCAGGCAGGCTGAGGTTCATTAGGCTATCGATGGTCTTTGGGGTTGGCTCAAAAACGTCGATGAGGCGCTTGTGAACGCGCATTTCAAACTGCTCGCGGCCTTTCTTATAGACGTGCGGGCTCTTCACGACTGTAAAGGTGCTCTTACGGGTTGGTAGCGGGATGGGACCTGCAAGGCTAGCACCAGTGCGTAGTGCTGTGTCCACGATCTGTTTAGCTGCTTGGTCGATTACTTTGTGGTCGTAAGCCTTCAGGCGGATACGAATGCGTTGCTTTTGTGCTTCTGGCATGTAAGTTCTCCGTGCCGGCTTAACCCGGCTTGAGCGCTGTAACATCTTGACGATTGATCTTAGGTAATCGGCACGACTTTTAGTCAGCACTAAGTTAGTTTACCTGATGATTTTACAACAATAACCGGTGAAGTGCAATCACCTGTCGGCTAGTTCGGATACTTGGAAGCGAAATACTTCCCCTTTTCAGTAAGCTGTATCATACGCCCATTATCAATAATAGTGATGAGACCACGTGTATCTGCAACCCGCAGACTACTGCCATCAACGTACACAGTGCCCCCTACGGAACGTACTTGTCCTTGATGCTCGTACACTGCTCCAAGTACATCCCTTAATGCAGTCATGGAGCCGCTGCGCTTGAGCTCTTGGTATTCTTCATCCCATAAGATTTTTGGGTCAGTTTTAGCTGCTGTTTTTCGCTTTCTGGCCAGATTTGTCTTCGCGGTTATTTGTTGGGCCTGCAGTGCAGTTCCGGAGCGAACACTCTCTGTCTCATATTCTTTACGCTTCTGTTCTTCGGCAATTTTAATCTTAAACCTTTCAGTCTTGTGCTCTTGCTCTCGTCTGTATATTTTGATCAATACATATTGCGGGAGTGGCCAGTATATGAAGATGTATGTAAGCAGTAGCGGAACTAGTAGACCGGCCCACCAGCTCAAGTCGTTCCAACCATTACGCCCGAAGAAGTATTGATTTACATATTCATTTTTGAGCATGCCGTGAAACTTTGTCGCAATCTGCTCGCTACTTACAAAAAAGGTTGTATATAAACCTTGCCAATGATATGTAGCCCAAAAAAATATGTATGTACCGAACGCCACTGATGACGTTCGTTTCTTGATTACATCAACTATAGATTGCCCCAAGTCACTCATACAATCATTCTAACTTATAAGTCAATTTCGTGGTGATGTAAAAAGAGCGCTACTCGAGTAGCGCTCTTTTTGATTGGTTAGATCGAACTATTTTTCGATCTTGGTTACAACACCAGCACCAACGGTGCGGCCACCTTCGCGG
>CAYZGW010000056.1:0-4988 GCA_964478195.1 uncultured Candidatus Saccharibacteria bacterium | reverse complement strand
CCAAGCAGCCGTTTGAGCACACTATTCATAAAGACTCCAGTCATTCCTCCGTTATTCGATCAGTTAACAGATATTGTACCCTCTTCCCACTCACCTGGCGAGACTATTTTGTAGTATTTTTGCCCGCGCCAGCAAAGTACCTCAAAGACATTTCAGCAGGCCTGCTGAAATGTCTACCGAGCTAAACGATGGACATACGTATGCAAAATGCCACGGATATGACGGCCGCCGTTTTGATCGGCGTACCCCTTCAACTGATTAGCAATATGCACGGCTGCAATATCAAGTGATGAGTACATGTGCAGCGTCGTCTCCTCGGCCTTCAGTTCCGTACCGCTCACAGTAAAACTGATACTACAACTATTGAACTCACTACCCTTCTTTCGAGCTTGCGAAAACGCAACCACACAAACCACCCCTGTTCGCCACTGGCGCGGCACTTTGCGCATAAGCTGCGCCATTTTGGCGCGAGCGTATTTCTCGAGCTCGGGCGTCAAATCAAACTTAGTAGCTACTAACTGTACATTCATATCTCCACCACGCTCCAGGGTTAAATCTTCTCTCGGCCGCCCATGTACTGCCGCAGCACCTCTGGGATTGTTAGTGTGCCGTCGTCGTTTTGGAAGTTTTCGATTAAGACCACTAGTGTACGAGCCATGGACACAACCGTGCCATTCAAGGTATGCAGCGTCTCAACCCGTCCGTCAGCCCGGCGCACTCGGATATTCAAATTACGCGCCTGAAAATCGGTACAGTTCGAGCAGGAGGTAAGCTCACGGTACTTTTCATCAACCGGCGACCAGTATTCGACATCATACTTTTTAGCAGCCGGCGCGCCCAAATCACCACTGGCAATATTAATGACATGATATGGGATACCGACTGCTTGCCATAGTTCTTCTTCAATCGCTAGGATCCGCTCATGCATCTCCACGCTTTGTTCGGGTAATGTAAAAGCATACATCTCTAGCTTGTTAAACTGATGTACACGGAACAAGCCACGGGTGTGTTTGCCATAGGTTCCAGCCTCTTTGCGATAGCAAGGGCTGAGGCCCGCATACAAAAGTGGCAGATTCTTTTCGTCGATAATTTCATCAGCATGATAGCCGGTCAGTGACATCTCGGCCGTAGCAATCAGCGACAGATCTTCACCCTCTATAAAATATTCATCGCTCTGTTCGCTACTGCGCGGCGCAAAACCAGTGCCTGTAGCCGTCCGCCCGTTGACCATATGCGGCACGGTCATATAGGTAAAGCCTTTTTTGGTTACGAAATCGAGCGCATATTGAATAACCGCGTTTTCGAGCAACGCCAAATCACCCTTCAAAAAGTAGAATTTATTGCCAGCAACTTTGGCGCCGCGCTCAAAATCTACCCAGTCACGCTTAGCGACAAAATCCAGATGATCCACGGCACCGGTCGGCTTATCGCCCACCGCTTTTATTTCCACACTGTCTTCTTCGCCCCCCACTGGCACATCGTCAAATGTGATATTGGGGATGCCCGCTATTTTTTCAGAAAACGCCTCTTCTACAGCTTTCAGGTCGGTTTCTCGTGCCGCAATTTCTTCTTTGAGCCGTTTGCCTTCGACAACTTGCTCGCTAGATGGTTTTTGCCCTTTCATTTCGGCCACCAGCGCGTTGCGGCGAGCCCGCAGCTCATCAACCTGCGTTAACTGAGCACGTCGCTTAGCATCAAGCTCCAGCAATTCATTAACCCGCACATCTCGGTAACCTTTTTCTTCGGCCTTTCGCTGCACAAGCTCGCCGTTATCTCGTATAAACTGAATATCCAACATATCCCCTACAGTATACCGTACCCTCGTATGATTCGTACGATTCGTGATATAAAGGTAGTACATGGAAGAGACAAACAAACCAAGGGTGCTGGAACCGGCAGTAAAATCCGGCCTTACTGTGCCGTTCAAATGGACCGAATTGGTAATTATTGCCGTAATTATCACTGCCTTTGCAGCGCTAGGTTTTTATGTCGTTAACCGCACACGCACTAACCACGAAATTGACGATGCTAAACAGCTTAGCACTCAAGTAGTAAATGCCCTGGCCAAACAAAACACTGCTAAACTCCGCGCTTTGGGCGATAAAAACTTCCAAGCTGCTAACTCTGCCAGCAAATTAGATAGCGAACTAACGTTTAAAACTACCCCACCCATTACTTTTGGTGCCATGTACGGCGACGCCAAACCCGTGGTCGATACTCGCTTGGCGCTCAATAATTCCCGCGGCCAGCATGTGGTATTTATCTATCGCTACGATAAGCTCAAGGTACCATTTTATGTGCGTATCGATACTGTTAAGCCACCGCACGACAGTCATTGGCATCTGCAAGCGCTTAGCGCCAGCAACAACGAATCCAACCTCACCAACCCGCTTCCGGCAGGCGCTAGTAGCGTTTAGCTCTTGTCTCAGACCAAGCGCTTACTTCGCCTTAGTTTTTTGCATATGCTTGAGTGTTAGCTCTGTCCGCCTCCGCGCATAATCGCAGTGCTCACAGATACCTCCCATGATGCTCTCGCCCACTGGCGGAATATCTCCCTCCATACACATCTTCATTTCGTGCAAAGTTGGCTCTACCCAATCATCATTACCGGTGTATGGAATAAGCTTGGTCTTGAAGTCTAAGTGATCACCAAAGCCAGCAGTGTCCATGCGTGCATTGGTATACACAAAATAACCTGTAGCGCTCACTGGAAAGCCATTTTGACGGAGCAACCACTGATACACTTCCATCTGCCGCTTGTAACTTATCTGCCAGTCGCTACTAATACTCACCTCTTTGTCTTTGCTGGTCGCCTTATAATCCACCACAATCAGCTCACCGTCTTTGTTTACCCACACATCATCCACCGCGCCAAATACGTGAAGGTTCGTTGGTTGGTGCACAAACACCACGCCTGTAAAGTTTTCGCGCCACACATCTATGTCTTTGTGCTGATACGGCACCACATCGCTTAGGTCGTTGGCTATCATAATTGGATGTTGCGTACCAGCCCTACGGTGCACATCAAACTCCTTTTTGAAGAGTTCGTCGATGGTTTTATTGATGTTAAATGGCGGACTGTTTGGCCGGGAGATCTTCAGTCGTACATCCAGCCAAAAACAACGGGGGCACTGTTTGTACAGCTCGATTTTGCTGCGACTAACCTTAAACGGTGCCGTTTGCCCCGGCCCATACGGTATTGACCGTTCCCTCCAATAGTTCATTACCTACCAGTATAACAGATTGAGAGCGCCAATCTGAGCTTGGGCTACAATTTTTATCGTGCCAAAAACATATCTATTTCTTAAGCGAGAGTACAGCAAGTGTTTCGATATGCGGTGTCCGCGGGAAAAAGTTGTAGACCTCAAAAAAATCTACTACATATTTTTCTTGAAGAATCGCCAGATCGCGAGCTTGCGTAGCAGGATTACAGCTAAGATAAATGATTTGCGGCGGCAACACTTCCAGGCAGCGCTCGGTAACTTTGGCATGCAGCCCAGCTCGTGGTGGATCAAAAATAATCGGTCGCTCAGCAGTTATATATTCGAGCGCTTTCTCGGTGGAAGCCTCAATTACTATAGCTTTGATATCGCTTTGTTCGGCGTTCACACGTGCCATAGCTGCTGTGGCCGGATCTAGCTCAACTAGCTCCACTGCCCGTTTTGCCACGCTCAAGCCGATGCTGCCCACACCAGCATACATATCTACCGGATCAGCTATAGAATGCTCGCGGATACGATTTAACACCTTCCCGTAAATCGGTAGATTCACCTGAAAGAAGCTATCAGCATCGTAGCGAAAGGTTTTGCCCAAAAGCTGGTCTGAAAGCCCAGAGTCGCCTAACTCATATAGCAATCTTGTGGGTACGCTAGCAGGACTTTTGGGATTGCTATGATACACCCGTAGACCCTTAACTCGGCTTGGAAGCGATATTTTTGGAAAGCTGTCCAGTTTTGTATACAGCGAACCTGCCACATCACCATTTTGCGAGCAGCGAACAATTATTGTCTTCAAATCACCGGCGCGAATATCTAATTTTTTGAGTTCAGTTAGTACTGATCGGGCGCCCTCATCTACAGCCGGCATGGCTAGCATACTTCCCTCCACGATCTGTTTGCCATGGCTGCCACGCTGATGCAAGGCCAGATGCAATCCATTCTCATCGCCCCAGAAGCTATACTCCATTTTGTTACGGTACTGCCATTCCTGGGCCTCATGGATAGCCTCGTCAAACGCTGGCACGTTTACTTTCTCGTGTGAAAATAGTTCACGCACGATGTCGGTTTTATACTGGTTTTCGGCCGTAAACGTCATCATTTGCCAAGGGCTAGTCGCCAGATAATTTTCTTCGCGAGGCTGCACACGCTCCGGCGAAGTTTGCACAACTTCCTCGGCAATCGCTTCTGCGTAACTGTGCTTTTTCTTGATAATTCGCAGTCGCACTACTTCGCCCGGCAGCGCATTCCACACAAATACCTTACGCCCGTCGGCCAGCTCGGCCAGCCCCTGCCCGCCATGCACCATTTTTTGAATAGTTACTTCTTCCATGATTCCTCTATAATCCGTACGATATCGGCCGGTTTATTAGCTAGCCCTTCAGGTTCCATCTCTTTAAGGCTCTTTGGATCCGCAAAACCCCAGGTTACCGCCAAACAGCGCACGCCGGCCGCGCTAGCAGCCACCACGTCAGACGTCTCATCGCCGACATACCAGGTAGATTGCCTGGACACCTTATAGCGAACCACCATCTGCCTTAGCAGCGCGGCCTTACCGGTATAACCAGAGCCGCCACGTATAGCCCTAAAATAATGATCTAGACCCTGGCCCTTCAAAAGATGGCGGATATTTTTACCACTATTAGCACTCGCCACGAACAGCTGATAGCCCGCGGCATGCAGCTCGGCAATCACCTGTGGCATGCCTGCAAATGGCTGGACATGCTCCATGTGCGCCCGCATTATCCGGCGGCCCTTAAAATACACAAATGG
>CAYZGW010000055.1:0-5200 GCA_964478195.1 uncultured Candidatus Saccharibacteria bacterium | reverse complement strand
GTCCCGCTGACGCGGGACTTTGGTGTGGGTGTTCGGCTTGAGGGCTACCGGTAGGCTGCTGTCGGGCGGTATGCTTACCACAACATATTGATAAATAAGCAATATTATGCTAATGTTTATACAGTTTCAAACTAATAAAACACACATTAGCACGCATGCATCCGTCGCAAGAATTAACCCCAGATATGGCGCCTGAAACCAGGATCTCCACCGAACTCGTGCCATTACAGTATGGTAGAGAAGCCTGGAATATTATTCATGGTACGAGTCTGGAAACTCATTCAAATCTCTTGACGGAGGAGCAGGCAGCGCAGATTAATTCCGAAAACGACATTGTATTGGCGGTTGGTGATCATGGCCAGTCTAAGAGGTATGCTAAAGGTCAAAATGAAATCCCTACAGATAGGGAATTCTGGGATATGGCACATTTCGTGAAAAGCTTACAACCGGGAGATGTATTATTTATAGAATATAGCGGGTTTAGACAACAGAGAACTCCACCTGCCGAGGCGGCACCGGCTCAGCCTGAGCAGGCAGCCAAACAGAAAGGTCGTCTAAGGCAAATGCTCGGTAAGCTTGCCCTGGGCTCTAGAGAGGAAACTACAATCACTGAATCGCCCGCACTCAAGAAAGCACGTGAGGAACGCGAGGTTGATTTGTGGGCTTACGCTGGAAGATATGCAGAAGAACGAGGTATCACAGTATTGCATGCTGACATAGATGAATACACGGAACATACCCTCACAAGCGGTAGGGATATTTTTGACATCGCAAGAAGTGAAGATGCGGCGGACCAGGCGCTAATGGCACACATAGATTCTATGCGGGAGCGTGCTGCACGAAATATTGTAAAAGATTGGGCACTTGCTCACCCCGCTGACAATCAATGGTCAGAGCGCAAGCGCCGACTTGTGCTGCTGTTTGGAGATGAACACACAGAAGGCTTAAAGCAAACATTCGCTGATATAGATTTACAAACTCATGTACGGCAATTTCGTACGCCGCGACCATATGAGAGAGCTTTTGATTATAAATATAATCACAGCGGGCTTTTTAACTAGCAGGCTGCACATCGGTTAGATCTAGAACCGTATAAAAAACGCCCGTTTTCTATACAGGTTGTGTAGCCCAAGCAGACTGTACAGCAATATGATATAATAGAAGAATAAACAGGCTTAGCGTCAGCTTATGGGCGTCGAAACAGTAGATGGTGGGTTCAACCCCTCGCTAATTGGGCAGATCGAGAACCTGCCTGCCCTTGATTCTTTGTATGACCGAGCTGTGCTAGAGAGCACCCCCCCCAATCGGACAAGACGCCTGGGCATTTCTGCACTTGCCGGTAGTCTAACGCAGTACGAAGTAGCTCTTCAAAATACGGAGGAGCTAGACATCGCAACGCAAGATGAATTAGTGGAGGTCATATCTCAGGGTCTTGCAGCGGAGCGCGGCTTGGAGAGCCAGCCCTTATCCGAAGAAATGGTTGCAGAAGCTCTACTTGGCCAGAATGCACAGCAGCAGCTTGCCTTAGCTTTCGCTGGCAGGGTAGTTAATATCGCTCACTGGAACAGCAATAGAATCGGTAAATGGGATTCCGCCTTCCTGCAAGACACAATGCAGGTTGGCATGCTTACCCTGGTGGAGTCAATTGTAAGCTACGCCAAGCTGCCGGCAGAAAGGAGGCATGCTTTCTGGCCATACGCCCAAGCGGCAATCAATCGGAAAATAGGAGAGGCGACCCGGGAAGAACTGCTCGGGAAGCGTATCGAGAAACGCGCCGAGACCAATGACCTGGGGAGATTTCTTTTAGCTCGTAAGAATTTCATCGAACAACACGGCCGCATGCCGTCTGACGAGGAGGCTGCTACTACTCTGGGTATAGCTCGTGAACACGCCTACAATCTTCGTATGTGGGCTACACCAACGCGTCCTGCATTTGATGGAGAGTCTCCTTTTGATGTTTTGGAGCATGAATCCGGAGAACCTGGTAACAATGACGTTGAAATACTCATTGAGCGTGCGCTGGAATTTCTTCCCCAATACCAACAGAGAATGATGCGTATGCGTTTTGGCATTGGAGGAGAGCCAGTAATGACAACGGGGGAAATTGCACGAAAACTAGGCGCGAATGAAAGTGCTGTTAGCAACGCGTTCAGCAGAGATCTAGCAACAATAAAAGACATCATACTGGGGCTGCAATCAGAGTCGATAGACTATGAAGAAATGAGAATTAAGAAGAACGTGCGGAACGCGATGACACTATTGCATTTTGCTGGCGTTCCCATGTCAGAGACTGCCAGGCTGCCAGAATTACGACAACTTGCAGCTTCCCGCATAAATCAGGTCGTCAAAGATGAACGAGAAAGAAGAGTTATATACGGGCTGTATGGCCTAGAGGCTGGCAGGAACACCCACCAAGAGCTGGCGGCAGAATTAGGTATAAGTAAATCGCATGTCAGGAATGTAGAAGGTAGGGTACTGGAACGCTTGAAGACTGACTCCACGGAATCCTAGCGGCAGCGCAACCCGTGCTCTATGCTGGTTAAAGGGATGCTCCCGCAAGGACATCCCTTTGTCCATTTAGACTATACCCAAAGCTGACAACTCTTAACCAGGTAAATCCTGTGTATCTAGAGCCGTAGCGTCTATTTATTGACACATGCCTTGCTTTCTCTTAGACTTCATATTGACACATTTGGAGGGTACACACATGACAGGACAACGAATTGGCTACATCCGCGTGAGCTCACTTGGCCAAAACACCGACCGGCAACTTGACGGGGTACAGCTCGACCGGACTTTTACCGATAAGATAACCGGCAAGGACACCAACCGGCCTGAGTTCCAGGAAATGCTAGAGTTTGTGCGGGAAGGTGACACGGTGATCGTGCATAGTATGGACAGATTGGCTAGAAATCTCGACGACCTGCGGCAAACAGTACAGCTGCTCAACAAAAAGCACGTAGCAGTGGAGTTTGTGCATGAGCACCTGACGTTTACGGGTGAAGACACACCAATGGCCAACTTACTATTATCGGTCATGGGGGCATTTGCCGAGTTCGAACGGGCATTGATACGTGAACGCCAGCTAGAGGGCATAGCACTGGCCAAGCAGCGCGGCGCATATAAAGGCCGTAAGAAGGTGCTGACCGCCGCCGACGTGGAGCAGATTAAGGTGCAGCTGGCGGAGCCTGGCGCAAAGAAGGCTGTTGTGGCGCGGGAGTGGGGGATTAGTCGGGAGACGTTATATAAGTATTTGGGTGGGCAAAAAGCATCAGGGGAGGCGGTGGCATGAACAAGTTTGCTCAATTGGGTGACGCGGCGACGATTTTTTAGATAAGGTGTGTCCTGGCGACTGGTTGTCTGCGGCCTTTGCCCATTCCAAGGTCAAGCGGTTTGCCGCACGCATCGTGCCGGCCACGATCTGGCTGCTGTGGTGTGTCTACGCATTTGCATACTTTTTCATTGGTTCGCTGCCGCAGCTTTGGCATGGTGGAGTTACAAAATATTTTGGTGCGGCTGTTTTCGCAATAATCTATGCGGGCTTTCTGTTGATACTGGTGGCGTTGGTCGCCTCTGTCGCTACATGTGAGGGTCGCAAAATCATATTGCAAAACAAGGGTAAGTAACAATAACACCTCTGTAATTGTGGTATAGTATAGACATAAACTGAGAGACAAATATATGGCACAATGGACAGTTCGGTACTACATTTCGTCAACCGGCAACAGCCCGGTCACTGATTTCATCGACAGTTTAGATGACACCGCCCAGTCCAAAGTCATTAACACCGTTCACCTACTCAAAGAGTACAATGTCCGACTTGGTGGCTCCCATGCCAAGAAGCTCACCGGCACCGACTTGTGGGAACTTCGCATCTTAGGCAGCGACAGCATACGAGTGTTCTACGTGGCCGTCGAACAACAATCTTTCCTTCTCTTACATGGCTTCAAGAAAAAGACCTTTACCACCCCCAAAAAAGAGCTTAAGTTGGCCATCGATCGGCTCAAAGACTACCGCAGTAGAAAATAGGCAGGTATTGCAAAATATAGCAGAACTGTGATATTATGTGGGCATGAAAACTGTAGCACAACCCACCAGTAAAAATTGGGATGAGTACGAACGACTACTACTAGCAAAGCCTGGCGTACAGGCTGCTATGGCGGAAACCGCCATAGAGTACGAAGTTGCTCGTGCTGTATTAGAGGCGCGCGTGAATAGGGGGCTATCGCAAAAAGAATTGGCCGCCAAACTGAACACGAAGCAGTCAGTTATATCTCGCGTAGAAAACGCCAAGACAAAGCCCTCCCTGGACTTCCTAGAGCGACTTGCTGGCGTGCTCGGCTACTCTCTCCAGGTGCACTTCAAGGCCCGATAACATGCACGACACTGTAAGGCCGCCGATCTTCAAACTATGGCTGGCCTCAGTTGTTTATATATTGGCTCTTATTTTAGGCATCGGCTTCGTGTTCCAGAATGTGCATTTCCCAGTCTGGTTTGAGCTGGTGCTAAAAAGTACTGCCGTGCTTGCTTTCCTGATAATTGTACTTGCACCGGCAATCCATGCAGCTACCCGCCTCCGGTCACAGAAGCGATCTAAGGCCTTGATAGTAGCCGCATTGACGGCCGCTGCCGGATACGCATTGCTGTTTGGAGGACTTGTGTATGTAAAGCTCAAAACCTGCGATATTAACGCCATACCATTTGATACCCGTTGGCACTGTAACGTAGAAGGTAAAGGGATTATCGTTTACTTTGTGCTTATACCCATCTTGGCGGCTATTATTGGCGTGGCGTACGCTGGTCTTGTGCGCTTAATGCGAAAGGTCAAGCCAAAGAGCTAGCCGCCATAATCCGCAATGCGGAAACAGAGCCCGTGACCACAGAACCCTTCAAAAAAGGGTTTAGTTGTTGTCGGGTGCTTCGCTCTCGGGTTGGTCGAGTGGTGTGCTTACCTCAACGCCATAGGTTTTGCCGTCCTGGTCAGTGCAGGTTGCCTGGCTATTTGAACGAACTACGCATTTATCAAAGATCAAGTATCCACCGTCTGGCCAGTTTGACTGCGTAACGGTGTGATCCGCATAGGTATGAAACCACCCCCGCCTGTGGCTTTTAACGGAAATATCCGCATCTAGGCGGTAGTTTTTTCCTAAATGCGGTTTTGAAGTAGAACACCAGTATTCTGTTAAGATGAAAAAACTAC
>CAYZGW010000054.1:0-5618 GCA_964478195.1 uncultured Candidatus Saccharibacteria bacterium | reverse complement strand
GATCTTACCGCTTACATTATAGTAAAAAGCAGGTTTATCCCCTGTTTTCACGCCCTAAAGCATATAACAGGGGTTAATTATAGCAGTATTTACCACACTCTGTAAAGCAAAACGTCTAACTTAGTTTATTGGCAGACCTGGAGTGGCTGGGTGACGCCGTTACTGTTAGCAATATTCTTCGGAATACATCCTTGTCCTATCCATAATACTGACCATGAGCTACCACCGCCCTTAGCTAGTGCTATGCCATCTGTTGAACTAGTATGTCCCTCAAAATAGCCTGACATGCGTACACCGGATTCGACAAAGCCTGGTGCGGTAACACTGCTATTACCGATGAGTGTACAATTGGTGCCCTGTCGCAAGTCGTTGCGGCAATAAGTAAGAATTGCGTTATCGGCACTCTCTATATCGGCAGCCGCTGGCAACTGATTGGGAGCGGTTGGCATAGTAGGAAGAGTACCTATGGCAGCTGCGTCGGTACCGATGGAAGCGGGTTTGCTTACTGGCTTAATAGACAGCTGTAGGAGTACGCCTACAAAAGTGGCCAATATAAGCGGGATAGTAAAGCCAATAATGGTGAGCATATTGATGCTCTGAGGTCGCTTAAGATGAAGGATACTACTCTGTAGCATACCGTTAAGCATAAGCCCTAACGGCTAGCTTATGCAACCATATCCGCCAGCTAAAATTCTTTAAGGAATGCTATTTTTTGTCCTGAGAACGGGTACTCGTTTTGCGGCGTGGTAGCAAGCGTTTCAGTTTGCGGGGTGAAGCGGTTTCGCTCGAACTTGTCTCGGCCTCGCTGTCATAGAAGAAGTCTTCGCTTTGGTATTGATCATAGGTAACCATGAGGGCGCGTGACTCAATAGCGCGAAGTGTTTCGAGTGAGACCGACACCAAGATCAGCACACTTGTACCACCAATAGCGATGCTGGTGTTTAAGAAAATCTGGGCAATAATTGGCAATAGCGCTAATAGTCCTAGGGCAAAAGCGCCAAAGAGCGTTAGACGGTTTACGGTGCGGCTTAAGTATTTCTCTGTTTGTAGCCCGCTGCGGATGCCCTCGACAAAACCGCCTTGCTTTTGTAGGTTTTCGGCAATTTCTTTGCTGTTGAATGTCACGCTGGTATAGAAGAAAGTAAAGATGAAAACTAGTAGGAAATAGGTGACGGGGTAAATATAGGGCTGCCAACCACCAGCTGCAAAGGTAGAGGCTGATGGGTTTTGGAACCAGCTAACCAAGTGAGTGCCCAGATGCTGCAAGCGGGCGCTATGATTGCTGGTCATTATTTGACCAGCAAAACTCGGCACGCTTAAGAATGCGACCGCAAAGATGATGGGCACTACGCCGGCGGTAATCAGCTTGACGGGTAAGATAGTGGTGACTCCGCCGTATGCCCTGTTACCTTGTACGCGTTTGGCGTAGTTGACTGTTATGCGCCGCGCTGCTTCGTTCAGCATCACCACCACCCACGTTACTATCAGTACGGCAATTAATATAACGAGCGCATACCAGAAGGCCTTTTGGTTAATAGGCAGTGTGTGCCCAAATACGTGCCATTTATTAGTTTTATCATAAACGCTGCTAGCAATGTTGCTAACGGTAGTTGGCAATTGGCTCACAATGCCTACGGTGATAATCAGCGATATACCATTACCAACCGACTTCTCTGTCACTAGTTCACCTAGCCACATTAACAGCATCGAGCCACCGGTTAAGGCTGCTACCATAAGCCCCCACTGCCAGAGAGAGGTGTGGGCTGTAATGTCGCCTATGCCGCCAATCTGCTGCGCCTGTTGACGCACCAAATAAATAGCGCCGATAGATTGAATAATAGCCAACGGGAAAGTAAGGATGCGGGTGTATTGATTGATCTTTTTCTGTCCAGTTTCGCCCTCTTTATGTAGTGCCTCCAGTTTTGGGATAGCCTTGGTAAGCAGCTGCATGATGATGCTGGCGTTAATGTACGGACCCATGCCGGCGATCATAATCGAGAAGTTGGCAAGTGCGCCGCCAGACAGCACGTTAATAAAGCTCAAAAGCTGAGGGCTGTTATTAGTAAACAGGTTTTGCAGAACCTGTTTAAGCGTTTCTGGATTGCTTAGCGGAATTGGTACGTGCGCCAGAATACGAAAAATAAGTAATATTCCAAGCACCGCTAAAATGCGTTTGCGCATGTCTGCTTGACTGAGACTGCGGCCAATTATCTTCCAGTTCACCTTACATATTCCCTTGTATAAGATTTATCTCTTACCGAGTATACAGGCCAACACTATAATCCGTAAAGTAATGTGGTAGGTTTTACCCCGATCTGCGCCAGATATAGTATAGCGACATGAAATTAGCTTCTTTACAAAAGCGCTTTACCGTGGTAATCTTGCCCGGTATGAAACGATACAGCCCCTATCAGCAATCAGTAATCGCCACCTCAACAGTCGGCAGCTTTGCCATGCTTGGCGGCACTATACTAGGGGCGTATCGTAGATCTTAGGGTAAATACACTAAAACTTCATAATTCGCGATACGCCTCCGCTACCGGGGGCGTTTTTCGTTTCTGGAGGACACCTTACTTTTTAGTTAGCCGGAAATGCGGAGGTGTGTCGGGACTTAGGAGTCCTAGGTCACCAAAAACCTCATCAACAATAACAATTCCAAGAAAGGAGTGTAGCGATGTTTCGCTATCAGCAGAACGCCAAATGGCTCAAGTACTTTGCACCATTTCGGGCACTATCAATTAGTGCGGCATACCTAACACCGTTCTTTCTGCAAAACGGCCTGAGCCTATCGCAGATATTTTTGCTGCAGTCGGTTTTCTCGCTGGCCTATTTGCTGTGGGAAATCCCCAGCGGCTACATTGCCGACCGATTCGGCCGAGCGTTCAGCATCAAGCTCAGCGCGCCAGTCGCAGCCGTCGCCATGATTGCCTATGGTCTAAGCAACCAGCTCTGGCAATTTGTAATCTGGGAGCTGGTGCTTGCACTAGCAAATGGCCTGATCAGCGGCATTGACACCGCGCTGCTGCACGATTCGTTGAAGGCTGACAACCGTGAAGACGAATTTGTTCGCATTAGTCAGCGGATCAACGCACTAGGCTTTGCTGCCACCACGGTTGGCGTGCCTATCGCAGTTCTGCTCGTCAAATATGTGAGCATTCGCTCCACGCTAATTGCTGACGGCCTGCTAACTCTGGTTGGAATGTTTTTTGCATTTCAGCTTGTGGAGGCGCCGCACCCCAAAGTAAACACCGAAGCCGAGCGTTTGTCGGCGTGGCATGCTATGAAGGAGCTAGGCCAAAACGCCGAAGCTTGTTGGCTAGTAGTGCTGGGCGCAGCGCTTAGCGCAGCAACCTATATTGCCTTCTGGCTGTCAGCGCCATACTACACTTCGTTTGGGATACCTGCCATTTGGTTTAGCGGTATCTTGGCGCTGCGCAGCTTGTGGAAGGCCTGGCTGTCACACCGCGTTCACCAGGAGCAACATGTTAGGCGGAATATGTACGTCTATGCGTGGCTTGCGTTGCTGGTATATTTGGGCATGGCTTCTGGCCAAGTGTGGCTGGTCTGGATAGTACTAGGCCACGACATGGTCCAAGCACTGCAAGGTCAGCCGATCACGGCCGAACTGAACAAGCACATGCACCACGAGTTCCGGGCAACTATGAACAGCCTGGTCAACTTGGTGCAGCGACTGTTCTATACGATTGCGGGGCCACTGGTCGGCTTGCTGGCCGACAAAGCAGGGCTGCCGGTTGCCTTTGCGGCTACGGGTATAGCTTGTAGTTTGCTAGCGTTCTTGGCTCTACACCGGCTGCAAACCTACAAAACGTTTCAGTAGATGAGGCGCTCGCCCCAGGGATTTTTACTACTTCCCTGGGGCATTTTTTAAATACTAAAAACGACCCCCGAAGAGGTCGTTTTTATAGCACCTAAACCAAAAAGATTACTTTTCTTCTTTTGGCTTAGTGGTTGGACGCATAACCTGGGCAACTTTTTTGAAGTCGCCACCAGCCTTCTGGATTGCTTCAATAGCGGTTTCAGAAGCAGCTTGCAACTCTACAGTTACCTTCTTGGTTACTTCGCCGCGGTTCAGCAACTTAACACGAACGTATTGGCTGCTAATCAGCCCAGCTTCGGCCAAGGTTTCGTTAGTCACCTTAGCGCCGAGCTCGTTTAGCTGTCCAGTAAAGACATTTTCAGCGCGTACCTTGAAGCTCTTAAAGCCGTGCAGCTTTGGTAAACGCTGCATTAGTGGGTTCTGGCCACCTTCAAAGCCTGGGCGCTTGCTGGAGCCAGTGCGTGCGCCCTGACCCTTGGTACCACGACCGGCGGTTTTACCCTGACCGGCAGCAATACCACGGCCAACGCGCTTGCGGTTCTTAGAGCCAGTGGGCTGTAAATCGTTGTACTTCATTACTTTGCCTCCACCTTCTTAGTTGGCTTAGCGGCAGTGCGGGTGGTAACCCAGTTTTTGGCTGGCTCCATGCTGTTAAGAGCAGCGATGGTCGCATACGCAGTGTTAGCCTTGTTGGTTGAGCCAAGTGACTTCGACAAGATGTTGTTGACACCGGCAACTTCCAAAATAGTGCGTACTACACCGCCAGCAATCAGACCAGTACCTGGACTAGCTGGCTTAATGAGGATGCGGGCGCCACTAACTTTGCCTTCGGCTTCATGGGGCAAGGTACCTTTGTAGAGGTTGATCTTGCTGACGTGCTTCTTGGCAACTTCGGTAGCTTTGGTAACAGCAGCGGTAACATCGGCACCCTTAGCGATACCGATACCAACCCTGCCCTTATGGTCGCCAACGACGACGAGAGCGCGGAAGCGGAAACGGCGACCGCCCTTTACGACGCGGGCCACACGGTCGATGTGCACGATACGCTCATCAAATTCTTTCTTTTCTTCGATAACCGGAGGGCGGTTGCCATCGCGGCGAGGTGGACGACCACCATCACGGCGCGGGCCACGATTATCTTGTGCGGGTGTAGCGGCTTGTTGTTCAGCCATGACTAGAACGTGAGTCCTTTCTCGCGAGCAGCGTTAGCCAGTGCTTCGACGCGGCCGTGGTACTGACGACCACCGCGGTCAAAAACGACTGTAGTTACTTTGATAGCCTTTGCTTTGGTGGCAATTTCAGCGCCAACCCAAGCGGCCTTTTCGGTCATGGTACCTTTAGCGGCTTTTTGACCAATAGTAGATACGGCAGCCAGTGTCTTCTGTGCAGTGTCATCGATGAGTTGTGCACTTACGTGACGGCTGCTAATGAACACGCTCAGACGAGGACGTTCAGTAGTGCCCGAAACCACACTACGAATGCGAGCTTTGCGCTGCAAACGGTTTTTGAGTTTAGTGGTAAGACCGCTCATGCTACTTGTCCTTTCCTGACTTACCGGACTTGCGGATAATGCGCTCGCCCACATACTTAATACCCTTACCCTTGTATGGTTCAGGCTTCTTCAGCGCACGAATCTCGGCAGCCGTTTGGCCAACTTGCTGTTTGTCGATACCGGTAATGGTGATCTTGTTCTGCTCAACAGTGGCCGTAATGCCCTGTGGCAGATGATAGACAACCTCGTGGCTAAAGCCCAGGTTCATTTTAAGATCCTGGCCAGCTA
>CAYZGW010000053.1:0-5955 GCA_964478195.1 uncultured Candidatus Saccharibacteria bacterium | reverse complement strand
CGTTGGCTTGCGGAGCCAAAGGTCGTAGGTTCGAATCCTGTCGGGTGTACCAAACCTTCATTGTAGATAAAAGACTTCTAGCCGAAGTCTTTTTATTATTATGAGTGCGAAAGATCTTCGTTGACTACGTGAAGGATATCCTCTGCATGAGAAACCGTTTGCTGCGCAGTTCCAAGAGGACCAACATCCTGATAAGTATCAGGGTCATGGCCATAAAACTCTGCGCTAGCAGTATCAAGTGCGCCACTCTGTTTTAGCTGATAGACACCGTCTACGTTGGTACTCCAACTATCAATAGCCGACCAGCCCTCTTTGTCGATAGGGTAGGGATTAGCGCTCAGAGTTTTAAGGTATTGGCTACTACCTGGAACGATAAAGGTCGCCTCCTCGGTAATGGTGGTGCCGTGGTTTGAGTCAACACCCACTGAAGATGTGTCGGCTACCATATTAACAGCTAATACGTCGTTTGGGTTAGGTTTGTTGGTCCCTGCATAGTCTTTCATAACTACGTCAATCCAATTATTGGCTCTCGTGGAGAGGCCAGATATTTCTGTGATGCCTGTTTTCTGGCCCGTAGACTGATCGACTGTTTCACCGATTTGGCGGCTAAAAATCACTCCGCCTGGTTTATCGGCAAGCTCTTGGGCGGCTAATGCGATCTTGGTCATTTCTGGTTCTATGACTTTCTCTATGCCTGCTTCGGTTGCCTTATTATGTTTAGGGCCGCTATGGCCCTTTGAAGCCCCTGTGAGTCCGGCGCCAAGAGCAGCGACTACAGCTACTGCACCCGCCGACTTAAGTGCCGCTTTACGCAAACGCTCTCTCTTAGTAAGTTTTGCGGTAGATTCAGAGCCTCTACTCATTGACATCGGATATTGTGGTACGACATTTTTATTTTTTCTCATAACATACAATATACATGCTTATGCCTTTTTGTCAATATAGTTGCGTAGCTAAGAGCATAAAAGCTCACTCAGACCATACTAGCTAACATCGACACGTATAAACGGCTCGACATAGGTACAACCATACTTGGCGGCAACCTTTGCCGCTGACGTATGAATCGTCTGCTTCATGTCCTGCACACTAAGTTGGCTGGCATGAGCACCTAGAGCTTCGATTTTTTGTTCAATCGTTGCCGATATATCTACCGCAAAGGTTGCGGCTTCTGGATCAAAACAGGCAAGCAGTACCGTTTTGGTTTGGTGTGGTTCATAGCCATCGTCTAATAGATCAGGGAAAGACATGTGATCGCGCGCCAGAGGATACACCGCATCAAGTGTCGCTTGTCCAGCTGCACGGTGATCAGAATGGTTGATAAGTCCTTGCTCAGGTAGGTAAAGTACTGCCGGGTCTAGCGTGACAACCACGTCTGGTTTAACTTGGCGGATTATCCGTACTACATCTTTTTTAACTGCACTGCTATTTTCGAGCATGCCATCAGGATACTCACAGAAAAATACATCGGTAATACCTAATATCTTTGCAGCACTGCGCTGCTCTTCGCGGCGGATATCACGGAGTTTTTCCGGAGTCATGGCACGATCACTGCTACCTTTGCCGCCGTCAGTAAGGATGAGGTAATAGACTTTGGCGCCTTGTCGCACAAAAGCTGCCATGCTGCCACCAGCGTAATAATCAAGATCGTCGGCATGGGCGACAACACCCAAAACGACATCGGGTGTAAGTTTGGAATACGTTTGCGTCATGGTGGTTATTGTACCGTAGTGGATGATGCCTGCACACATTAAACCTGCCCGAGCCACAAATGCCACCAAGGAGTAGACGGCGTTTACTACCAAACTGTATACTTTTTTATAAGATGACTTGGCAAACGATAGAGCGGTGGGCTTATAGGCATATGCGCCTGCTTGCATACACCGGAAGTACTGTATTCATAAGTCTGTGGACGGTGCTGCGTTTTTTTACACAAAAAACTATCTTTGATTTGGTAGGTCAGCAAGTTCTAGCGCAGCAGTTGTTACACGGTGGAATTGCCGGGGCAGGTATTGGCGTTACTAACTACATACCAAAGTTATTATTTCTGTATGTACCCCTACATCTGCTACCGGGATCACCCCGTATAAAATTACTGTTGCTCACTCTCGCAGTAAACATAACGACCATTGTGTTACTTGGCCTAGTGCTAGAAAGAATCCTGCGAAAATTTGGCGTAAAAGCTGGTCCATTTCTATGGATAGGGCTACTGTGGCTGTCGATGATAGCAGGATCGGTATTTTGGATACAATTTACTAATTCACGTAACCTTGAAGTTGTAGGCGGGGTTTTTTTACTATACCAAGGTGTCTGCTATGTAGAACGTTCGAGCTGGCGACGCCTCGTTGCTGTCAGTCTGTTTGCAACCGTATTATTTTTTGCCGACACCCTCCAGGCGTATATGTCTGCCATACCATTAATTCTGTACGGCATGACAGTGGCTATCCGTAGTCGTAGCTTTCGAGCTGTAAGCTTATTAAGCGTCAGTGTGGTGGCAGCATATATAGCCTCCGGAGCGTTACTCACGGTTTGTGCCTGGCTGTTTTCAATACATTTTGTACAAAATGGGGGAGGGTTGGTTATACCTTCTGCACACAACCTGCTACCTTATGCGGTAAATTCATTGAGAGCGTTGATCCACTTATACTCTGGCGGAGCCGACGCCGGCAAACTACGCGAAATCTGTAATCTAGCATTTTTAGCAGGAATGATTGCTTTATGCATATATTCTATTCGGCGCAAATTATTACCTAGCCGTTTGGTGCTCTTTATTGGCTATATTCTGCTCGTAAATGAACTCGTGTACGTAGTCAGTGGACAGGCGCACAACACCGATACCGAACGCTATCTTATTATGACGGCGCCGTCATTAATATTACTGTTAGGTAGTGCGCAGGCGAGTCGGAGAAATCTTCGAGTGGCCACTGTAGCCTCTGCCGCTATACTCATAGCCGTTAATGGTTTATTTTTGGCAAAGACATGTATAGCTAGTAGCGACTGGCGTTTTACACAGGATGCCCATTTGGTTAGCGTTGCGCATTATATGCAAGACAATCCCAATCTATTGCCATACGCCAGTATGGATACCGCAATTCCAATGAGTTATTTATATGGGTCAGATGCTGTCGCTCCGCTGCCGCTCTCATGCCAAGGATCATCCCTGTTAAAAACAAGTACATTCTACAGCAAAACAGCGTACCAGCGACAAGAAGACACTATTCGCAAAATGGTGGCAATTATTCTAGATGGCGATACCATAACCAACACACCCAACGTCTGCAACCGGTCAACGATACTTAAGCAGTTTGGAGAACCAGTAGAAACCACCACGAGCAATGATGGTAGTACAGTGCTCCTGTATAATTTCGACATCAAACGCAAACTACACTACTAATTACCAAGATACTGCCGCTCTAAATAGAACCCATAGGTAGAACGAGTTTCGGCGCAAATTTGCATGGAAGTGCAAACGCCTGGATCATCGGCAGCGTAGGCAAAAAATGCAGCTGACTTCTCCGCTATGTCGGTAGCAGGCAAGTTGGAGGGCATTGTACGGATTGGGTATCCCATAAAGTTGCGTACGGTTATATTGCTATGTGCCTGCTCGGCATATGCCACTGCAGCTGAGGCCACATACTCGCTTGTGGCAATATGGTCACTATGGTCGGCAACCGCTAGCGTTCCATCCCGAGCCTGAGTATTAATACGCACTGGTCGATATTGCTCGATAAGCGCTGTTAGCGTATTGAGTAACTGTGTAGGCGTATATGACTGTCTTCCATCTACACTTGTGATCTCACTAATTGCACCAGCTCTAAGCCGGGCAAGGCTCTGATAACCAGTCAGTGCAAACCCCTCGCCATTTAAATTACCATCAGGTAGGCGAAAGAACACCAATGATACACGCGGATTATTTTGCGGACTGAGCGTGGTAACTACCGCACCAGAAGAAAGTGTCACCGGCTGATAGACCCACGGCTCAGTTGTGTGAAGCATCTCACTATATGCAGCACGAGACCCCATCTCGCGCTGTTTTAAATAGTTGGCACCACGCCCATCATCGCCCGCAGTAATGTATATGGTTCGTATACAGTCGTGGCGAGCAAGGTCATGACTAATATCGGGATTTATGAAAAGTAGGTCGTCGTCTTCGTGCGCCACGATGTTCATAATTGTCTTTCCGGTGCATGCAAATATCTGCTGCGGAGTAGTTACTACAGCAGGCGCTTGCACTTCTTTAGGGACGTGGCGCTTGGCTAATACCCTTGGGCCACGCGCCAGTGGACGCGCCAGCACATTCGGATTATACGTACTAGCAAGTCTATGAGAACTTGTTGACATGGACTGCGAGGCAGCCCCAAACATAACCACTAGTGCCACCGCTAATCCCAATGCAATAACGGTCAGCATATCTCCGACCACTTCACGACTACCGTAAGAAGTCTGCGCGTTGGCAACAGGCATATTTGGATGGCGAGATTGGGCGGCCTTGCTAGCTTCTAGAATATGTGGCCGATAAACAATAACCCGCGGCGCAGCCGTTTTATACTTTTTGAACATTTATTGCGATACGACAGAACTACTACTATAACAAGCGGAACTCATTTTCTAGAGATAAGTATAGCAGCTCGGCTGTCGTTTAAGTTCCTTAGCTACTCAGCTTTTTGCGAATCTTT
This sequence comes from uncultured Candidatus Saccharibacteria bacterium, assembly GCA_964478195.1. Classification (GTDB taxonomy): domain Bacteria; phylum Patescibacteriota; class Saccharimonadia; order Saccharimonadales; family UBA4665; genus JAJZCD01. The sequence continues at coordinate 1,282 of CAYZGW010000053.1, read as the reverse complement.
ATCTGATAGAGTGTGCCGCCAACAAAGCTAGCGATCAGAATTGGCATTAAAATGTTGCCAGCACCCGCATTGGCCAATTGAGTAGCTGTAGAGCCATTAGAATCCGCGCCTGATTGCCTTGCAGCCTCACCACCTGCGGTTTGTCCGCTGGTTGAGTGCTTTGGTTTTGCAGAAGTAGGGGAGGCAGAAGGCCCAGATGGAGAACTTCTAAAAAAGAGCAGCCAAAAAAGCAGCCAAAGCAAAGTAATAGCTATAATGACCCCTAGGATTAACCTTAGACTACCGCGAGCAGTTGGCGCCCCACTTTGTTCCTGCATACAAAACCCCCATGCGTTAGATACTCTATATGGTAAATTGTTTTGGCTAATTGTCAAAATACTAGGTAGGTAGTCATGCCAAGGCTAGCCTACAATTATCGAGAAACCTTAGAAATGGATTCGGCGCAGTAAACCATCAACGACATCAGAACGACGCTGTTCAAAAGGTAAGATACCCCCCAAGAAGTTAACTACCTGATTTTGCATATCTGGCATTACATACACCGTAAGTGGTGCGGTAAATCGTTTAAGTGGCATAAAAACAATGCCAATAACCGCCCCTTCCGGGGCAATTGAAAAGTTCTTATAATCTTGGAAGCTGTATACTTTGCGCCCAATCTGCAGACCACGCGGTGTAAGCGCGTAGTTTTGTACCTGTGGTTTCCGTGCTGCAAATATACCAAATATAACCGTTACAAATAATATGACAATGGTAGAGAGTACATCCTTTAGAAGTAGGTAGACGAGGGCCGCAACAACCAGGCCAGCTAGTGTTAGCAAGCCGTACCAACTAGCCCCTTTTTCATGATCAATAAACTCGGAGGCTGTCCACGTTAAAGCTTCTGGCACATTATCGGATGTGAGTATAGGACCACTTGGGTCTTCTTCATGAAAAGTCCATCCTTCATCAGCTACTAGAGATTGCGTAGGCGCCGCAGATTGCATGTTCACTGGGGCTGCTGGTATGGCGACAGACGAAGGGGCAGGGGTTGGCTCTGTGCTAGGCTGCTCAGTTGGTCGCTCCGGCCCAGGAGCGCCATCGCCGGCAGGCTTGGGTTCTTCAGGCAAATTTGGCATAATCACTTGTCCCGGTTGCATGCTGTCCATAAGCGTATTGTACTACAAAGTACATAGAGAATAGAGGCTGAAAAGCAAAAAGGACCCGTGAACATACACGAGTCCTTTTTGCTTGGCGGAGAGAGAGGGATTCGAACCCTCGCTGGAGCTCACGCCCCACTAACGAT
>CAYZGW010000052.1:0-6588 GCA_964478195.1 uncultured Candidatus Saccharibacteria bacterium | reverse complement strand
ACCCGGCATACTGGGCAAAGTTCCAATATTGTGTGATGGTTATGCCAACGCTGGGCGTTTATTTATCGTGTCCGAATCTGCTGCCAAAACTTGCTCTTGGCTAGGCCTTCTCCAAACATCTGTTCGATCTTTTTGCGTAAGGCTGCCGTTGGATATTGCCGTACCGGCTCCTGCGCGTCCAAATAATGCTCGATTTCAAGGTAGCTCTTGGCCAACCGGCTTTCCTCTGACGAGGACACACGCGAGCCGGCTTTTAGCTGGGCCGTGATCGCCCGTAGCGCATCGAGGGCGGGGTCAACATTGTGCGGATTTGACACTAGCCCGGCGGCGTAAACCACGACATCGATCGCGACCCGCCCACTCGCAACATCGGCGCTTGTGGTCGGTTTTTGCTTTGCGTCGTCAATCCCGGGAAACAACACGGCTGCTCGAACGAGTACAAAAGCGCCAAGCACCTGCGGCAAAAGCGCGATTGTGTCCGACAGCCCATCAATAGTATGGGTAACCGCGAAACTGGCAACTACCTGAATAACCGAGCCCACCATGAGCAAAAATAGGGCGGCCCCGAGGAGCCTCGTGGGCCGGCGGTACCCGGCGCCGGCGTGCGTGGAGACCAGGAGAGCCAGCCAGCCAGCGAAGAGCGCTTCAATCGCTGTAAAGGTCATGAGGCCCACTCTAGCGTCAAAGGGGGCGCCCGGTGAGTGTTGGTATAACACCAACCCAACGGCGGAACCGACTGCTACAGTCTGGGCTGCGAGGCTCGAATTTCGAAGCAGATGCACCCCGAACAGGCGGGCAAATTTGCGCATGCCATAGTAAAGTAACGCCGCCGCTGACGCGAACGACACGGTAATGAACAATTGAGCCCACGACGTGTTTTGCAAGGAAAGGATATTGATAACGGATAGCTGGATCGAATACAGACCCGTCATGCTAAACCCGGCGCACATAAGGGTATAGGCCATTTTTAGGCGGTCGCTAAAACCGTTTAGTTCTAGCAAGAATAAGGCCGCTGCTCCCAGGCTCGAGACCGTAAACATTACCGAAGCAATAGAATTGATATGAAATACCGCAGGATCTGCGCCGGCCGGAACAGGCATTAAAAATACGCCCATTCCAGCAGTGATTGCCAAAGCGTAGATTACCCGTCCCCAAGTTTTGATTGGTAACATAACAACTTTAGTTTAAACCATCTGCGCGTGTGTGCGTAAAAATGGTCATGTATAAGACTCAAAGGCTAGAAACTATATTCCAGAAATCGCGGGTTGCCGTAGCCCTACAATAACCTTTTTGAATATTTGCAACTGCATCCTTTACTCGATGAGTATAGTCGGTCAGCTCATTCCAATAGCTGTAATCGACATAGTGCAACTGAGCTATTTCCTCTCGGCTTAGCTCGGCTTCGTACCAATTCAAATCAGTAGGAACACCCTCAAACATTTCGCGGTTCTGTCCATAGCCACGGTATTCACCTAGTACACGAGCACGTAGTTCGTTCTCGGTCTCGTTTTCTAAGTTTGGACTAGCAACGACCTTCTCGGCTACGTCTAGTTTTTCCATAGCTTTCTTAAGCTCGTCACTAAAGCGTGCCGATGAAAATTCAGCCTTTAAAAAAGCAGCCACCATAGCAGCCTCTGGAACCTTTTTTAATAATTTCATAGCCTAACTATAGCAAGGAAGTGACCAGTGGGTGGAACCGAACTTGTGAACAGATATGAAAATTCCTGGTAGGGCCGGCAGGACTCGAGCCCACGACGAGCATTAAGTTTCGGATGAGGCCTTTATTTGTTCACGAGCGTTCAACATTAGGTCAAGATCTTCGACGTCTGCTTCCTCCATTTTGCGGTAGAGCCCGGGGGCAATCTCTTCGATCTTTTGCGCAAGCTCTTGTAGTCCTTCCTCCGAGCCCCGGCTCGCTTCGAAGGCGGTCAGCACCTTCGGATCGCGTTTGATGAGCTCTTCAATAACTACAGCGCCCAACGCTCCCCCCGGAACTTGGGGCGAGCCGTCTTTACCGTGGTAAAAATACTTTTTCAAACTTTGGTCTATATTTAATTCGGGCGCGAAGCCATCGGGGCGGCCGAGTTCGTTTACGACGTATTGGCCTCGGCGGTACTCAGCAAATCCTTCTTCGATGAATCGCCCAATGGATTGACCCTCGCCCTCGAATTTTATTGACCCACTTCGCGCTGCATTCGCTGTAATATCAATTTTATTTTTACCAAAAACACGCTTTTTCTCATGCGAATGGACATGTACCGTTGTGTGCTCATTTGAACCATGACCAACAAGCTCGTGTACTAGAAAACTTTCGGTTATCTCGGGACCGCCATTTGCCTTTTCTAATGCCTGATCACGTTCCACGATGACGACATCGTGAAGGGAAAGATACAAGCCGTGGGGGTCGTCGGCCGTTTCGTTTGCGACAGCCATGGCCTGGACATAGTCGGCCGAGTCTAACGCCCGAATAGCCTTGTTGGGTGCGTTGACGGACTGACGATATTTTTGCACCCGATCCATATTGAGCCCGTCCTCGCGGGATGGTAGCGCAAGAATTTCGTCACGTTGTCTGATGAGCTCAGCTTGCAGGCGGTCGACGGTGCCTTCGGGGAGTGAGGCAGCTTCACTCCCCGGTCCCATTACGGCCTTGATTGGGGTGTCTAGCGCATTAATTATCGGTTGTTCGAGGCTAGCCTTGGCTTCAGTGCTCGAGGGTATTTGGCTGATGATTTCGCGTTGTTGACGAAGTGCCTGTTCTCGGTGGTCGGTATCTATGGCTGGCGTTGGAGATTGAATGTTGTCACCATTGGTAGGCGCGGCCACAAGGTCCTGATATGTATTCGTAAAGCCTGTTTTTTCTCCAGTATCTAGATCCTCGCCGGGGCTTGGCATGGTTGTCTCCCTTGGCGCTTATTGTCCGCCTAACGCAATTCTATCAAAGAGCTGTGCTAGGGGCTACCTGAGAACAAGCCTAAGTTCCTGGCAGGGTGGGTGGTCGGGACTTGTCAGGTTTTTGGCCCCAAGTATTAGAATCTCCATAGCAAAGAATGGTAGTGGCGTTTGCGTTTGTGGTCATGGGCCTCACTTTAACAGAGACAAGCTCGAGTCCTGTCACTCCCCTATCGTTTGGATAAAAAATAAAGGCTTATTTAAGCCTTTATGTTGCAATAATTCCTGGCAGGAGTGGGAGGTCGGGAATCAAACTTTTGATGATTTAGAACGGATCGATATTCAGGAGCTGTGGAAACTGCTCGATTCAGACGAAACCGAAGACTGTTGAGTCATGCCATATCGTAATTTCAGTCCAAGCATTGTTAAAGCCATGGCCAGTGTGATGCCGCTCATGATATACAGAGAAACACTATTAATTGTGTCGTCTATCATTGCGCGTATTTTAGCATATTAAAGCTAGAGGCCTTTGAAGAGCTGCTCTAGCGAAATATTTAGTGCCTTGCAGATTTTGTGCAACGTGGACAATGTGGGCCTGCGGCGGCCTTGCTCTATGAATCCCATATGACTGCGGTCTACTTTACTGAGAGTTGCGAGTCGTTCTCGAGACATATCCTGACGTTTGCGCTCATCAACGATGCGCTTCCCTATTTCCTTGAACACGGTTTCGATTGTTTTAGCCATATCATTCAGATTATTGCTTACATAAATCAGCATCCACTTACATATGTCAGCGGTTGCAGGCATGAGATTAACGATGATATAGTGCATTTAAGTCTTACAAATGTCAGTATTTAGTATTCAAATTACAGTATGAGTGATTAGTTAGTGGAGATACGCGAATACCATCAGTTATGCGAACATAAACCAAACAATATAATTGTCTTACAACAAAATGCGGGCTTTATGCCCGCATTTGCGATAGAGTCTGGACCTAATTTCATTAGTCGCTATACATAGTAATACTATAATCGGTATCCTGGCCATTAAGTTTCGCCTCAAACGTCATGTCGTATATATCTTTAGGGTGTCTTTCATTGATCACCTTGGCTAAGTCCGTGAGTAGGGACTCTACCGCATTTGTTGGCCCCACTGTTGTTGCATCCATGTAATATTCTTCGGCGGCTGCATCTACATCCTTGCGATCGTAGTAAACAGTAATCGAAGGTTGCTCTGCATCGTCATTTAAATCTTGCGTGGTTATGCCATATATTCTGACATTCGGCTTTTCGTCGATTTCTTTTGCAACGGTTCTAAGCAATTCCGCAATTTGACTGGTTGACGATCCACGACTGGATATTGAAAAGTGATAAAGTTTTCGTGTATTTGGCATCTTCATTGCTTTCTAGCTAAAAGTTAGTTCTAGCTCATTATAGTGCCAGTAATGGTACCCACCAATAAACTGCTGCAAGGCCCGCGATTGTAATCGTCGTGCTATACACCACCTGCCTTACCACTTGCGGGTTAACAGTAATGGTCCGTGTCCCTCCCCTGCCGGCCTCTCGCTTGTCGTTTGCACGCTTCCGAGCATTCTTTTCTCCTGCTCGCTTAGCATTAGTGTCGTCCATCTTTTTCTTTGCTGCCTTGAAAGCTTTTTTGTCGTAAGGGTTTAGACCGGCATTCTTTCTATCCCATGCTGTCCGCTCATCCGGGCTCAATCCATCTGGATCGGAGCTCGTGCGGCCTTTTGTTCCCGTGAGGTCGTTGCCGTTTACCGGATCAGGTGGGTATACGTAATCATTTTCAACTCCACCTGGCACTGGGTCTGTCTGAGCAAACCGGCCAAGAGTTGGTATGTAGAGTCGGGCACCCATATTCATGAAGTTATTGTTCGTACGGGTGCTCTCAACTTTGCCGTACTGACCGAAATAGCCGAACGTTTCGCCGTAGCCGGTATGGTTATTGGGGGCGTTGAAGATGCCCGACGGAAGGACCTGGCCGAAAGGGTCGTACTGGAAGGTGCCGGGACTGGTGAGGGCGCCGGTGTTGTCGGTCGTAGCCATCGTGTCGCCGTGGAAGTTAGGCAGCGAGTAGGTACTTGTGCCGGATGAGATTTGTTTGGTTAGACTTACGCCTCCCGGGAGTGAATAGAAGCCAGCCGTTGGGTCACCGCTGCTGCCATAGGCGTAGTTCGGTGCCGATCCTGATCCGCTGTAGCTGTAGTAGCAACTGCATCCACTGGAGTAATTGGGGCGGTCTTCAGGATCGTATTTAGTAGTCTCGGAGCCTCCAAGGTCGGCGGCGTAAGCACTGCGGTCTGACGAGTCGTATTCGAGCTTGGTCCAAGAACTGCCGGAGGATATGTTGCCGTGGGCGTCGTACGTGACGCTGGTGAAGTTGTTCGTGTCGTTGGACGTCGTGAGGCGATCTGCGAAGTCGTAGCAGTAGCTCTTGGTGGTGCCGTCGATTGTGGAGCTGGTGCGGTTGGAATCTTTGCCGGCGTTGGTGTTGTAAGTGCCGGTACAGGTTGTGGGTGCGCCAAAGTTATAGGCAAAAGTGTGCGTGCCTAAGGTTGCTGCGGTCAGACGATTGGCCTTGTCATAGGTGTAGGTCTTGGCGGCGCCGGCTTCTGTACCTGAGACCACCTGCCCTGATTGGCTCAGCGTGACGGCGTCACTGACATGTGTTGTGCCGTTGCCAAGGGTGTAGTTGTAATTATTGGTCCTGCCAAGCGTGTCACGGCCGATGGCGACAGCAAGAGAGCCGGCTGTAGGATAGGTGACGTTGCTGAGGCGGCCAAATGCGTCGTACGTAGGCGTCGCAATAACGGTCGTACCTTGCTTATAGCCGGAAACACGGTTGTAGTTGTCGTACATATAGGTTTCGGTGATAGCCGGAGTAAATGTGCCAGCACCAGCAGCTTTTGTGGACAGCCGTCCAAGGGCATCATAGGTGTAATGAGCGGAGTGGCTATATGCACTGCTCGATACGATCTGGTTTTCGCTGTAGTCGGTCATGCGCCCAAGGAGATCGGAGATTATTGTAGTATCTGGCCCAACGGCGAACCCGCTATCCGAAATACTGGTCTGGAATGGACCCCAACTGCCGCCGGAGTTGTAGCTGTATGTAAGGGTTCGTGCCGAACGCGTGACATGCGCAGTGTTCGTTTGTGCCGGTGTTACGATCTGCGTTACACGGCTGCGGGTGTCATACGTTGCGCATTTCCAAGAGGTTTCAGTAGCTTCTTCTCTGCCAAAGACAAGTGGCCGTGGTTTGAGGAAATGGGCCTGGCCATGTATCTGGATGATATTATTAGCTCTTATGATATTCGGAAGCTGAAGGATACGCCGGAAGCATACCAAGCTTGCATTGACACTCTCCAGGTAAATGCCGATCAAGCCATATTCGTAGGACATCAAGAGTATGAAATGCTTGGAGCGCGGGCGGCACATGTTTTATCGATCGCCGTGATGCCAATTGCACCTTCCGACATTAGTGCCAACTACAAGATTAATAGTCTACTTGAACTGTCTGAGTTACTGCGCCAAATTAACAGCGCCAATTAAAGAAAGCACCATAAGGATGCTTACTTTACAATCTATGTTTATGTTGTGTAATAATAACTGGCAGGGGTGGCCAGACTTGAACTGACGACACGCGGTTTTGGAGACCGCTGCTCTACCAACTGAGCTACACCCC
>CAYZGW010000051.1:0-7306 GCA_964478195.1 uncultured Candidatus Saccharibacteria bacterium | reverse complement strand
CGCATTTCGTCTTTTTGGTACAGCCAAAAAGCCAAGGGTGGAGTATGTCCAGTGGACATACCCGTTCGACTCCTCGGAGAATGACCACGAAAAAGCCCCAGCTTTCGCTGAGGCGTTTACGTGGTGAACTATGCAATTTCAAATCGGAACCGTATCCTCAGAGAGATAGGGGAGTGGCACGCGCTGCTCAAGAGCCAGCAAACTATCAACTCCATTCCCACGTAGAGGAGAACCGACACTAATTTAGCTTAAACGAGCTAACCAGTGCATCATAGCGAGCCTGATAAGTATTTAAGGCAGTTTGGTCAGCGTAAGTCATGTTAACCTGGTAGAGCGTTCCGTTCTTCACAATCATGGTGTCAATATTAGGACTGCTCTCGTAGCCCAATGTGTAGCGAACGGCGTCTACACCTGCCAGAGTTGTTGCTTCCTTATTCTTGACAACCCGACTCAAGAAATCGTCTTCTTGAAAATATTGATCAGCAGTCGCCGCAGTTGTTGATGACGCACTCACATAGAGCATTGCACCTTCGGTCAAATGAAAGCCCATACTTTCGTTGCTAGTCGCCAAATCTGGACTCTTTATAATCGGCGACCACCCTGAATTGTCACCAAAGCCATCCACCCCTTTTGCAGTCTCCCAACCAAGAGGGTACTCGAATGAATAGCCGTAGTCTGCACTGGTATAGATGGGATCGCTCTGTTTCTTTGTCTTATTGGCGATTGTCGCAGTTGGCGTACTAGATTTCGCGGTGGCATCAAGGTTCTTTTCCGTTTTCGTCTTCGATTGCCAGACAAACCAGCCGCTAAAACCTATTATTCCTATAATCACTAACACCATTAGAACTTCTACGACACTGAATCCTTGTGTATCTTGCGGCCCTTTCATCATGCATTAAGCATAACCTTTTGGAAAGCACGAAAAAAGCCCACTTTACAGTGAGCTGTTTACGTGGTGAACCACCTCAGGTCGAATTGGAACCATATCCTTACCGAGATCAACCAGTGGTATGAGCTACTCAAGGGTAACTATGCTATCAACTACATTCCCGCAGGGAGTAGCTCCTAGTATGGCGGGTAAGCATGCTTTTCAGAAAAGGGGGCGGGAGAGCCCACCAGGAACCCTCCAGGCCCTTGACCCACGCCAGCGTGAGTTCTTTGGTCACTATATGGACGCAAACAGCCCTACGTTCGGGAACTGCTACCAGTCCGCTCTGCGTGCGGGGTACACAGACCAGACGGCACGGAACCTGATGCACCTGCGCCCCGCGTGGTTATCGGAAATTATCGGACAAAATACAAAGTTCGAGCCGGAGGATTTGCTGGCCAAGCTGGGCGAGATCATCAACGACCGAGGTGAGACCACACAGAATAAGCTGCGTGCTATCGACATGATGATGGAGCACCACAGGATGTATGGTGATCGAAACGTGTTTGCAATGCAGTTCAATATCCAGAGCGTACTGGATAATTAGCAGTCAGTCCTACCTGTTGCAAAAAATACTCTAGCAAGTCAGTCGTGGTTGGTGTATAGTTCCCAATACGGTAACAAAAATGAATGTATCAGGATATAAAGTGATATTAGCTGGAAAGAAGTTACTCGCCAAGTTCGTTAAGGCGAATCCCAGGGCGAAAGGCGGCACCGACTCCTGGGAACTAGAAGTCAAGAAAGCCGCGTGGGCTACGCCCCACGACCTGCTTGCCAGGTTTCCCAAGGCAAGTTTACTAACCAAGGGACGAGTGGCGTTTGACATTCGTGGCAACGAGTTCAGGATCTTGACAAAGGTCGACTACCAGAACGGAATTGTGCTAGTCAAGGAAGCTGGCACGCACAAAGAATACGATAAGTGGGACACCCGGTAAGGAAAATATTATGAATAAGATTAAAGCAATCCGAACAGACGAAGATTACGAGGCGGCACTAGAGTTGCTAGAGCAACTCATGGATCAAGAGCCCGCCGCGGACTCTGCCGCCGCTGATCAACTCGGCATTCTTGCGGTACTCATCGAAAAGTACGAGTCTGAAAACTTTCCTAGCGACATACCCGACGCCGTTGAAGCGATCAAGTTTCGCATGGATCAACTTGACCTTAAACCAGCAGACCTCGTACCTTACCTTGGATCACGAAGTCGTGTGTCCGAAATTCTTTCAGGCCAACGCACTCTCTCCATTGATATGATCCGTGCATTAGAAAAAGGCCTCGGCATTCCTGCTGAGGCACTACTCAAAAAGGCCGAAAATGATGAAGATTCCGTCTACAAGACGTGGGATAAAACACTGTTCAAGGCAATGGAGCGCTACAACTATTTTGGTGATGCTGATTCAAGCAGCGAAGACCAGGAATCAGTCCTAAAGCGCTTCTTTGGTCTTGCCCCTCAACCAATGAGAGTTCCTGCTTTACTTCGACAAGCGAACTATCGCTCAGCACCAACAACCGATCACAACGCGCTTATAGCTTGGTCTAATAAGCTACTAATCGAGGCAAAGGACGTTCAACTTTCAAAAAAATACAAGCAAGGCAGCCTTAGTCTTGCTGTCATGCAAGAGCTAGCAAGATTAAGCATTCATGATGATGGCGTGCTTCGTGTAAAAGACGCACTCGCTAAACTCGGCATAATTTTGCTCGTCGAACCTGCATTGCCTCGAACTCGACTAGACGGTGCGGCTATCCTGCACACAAATAACACCCCCGTAGTTGGGATCACCTTACGCCTAGACCGCCTCGACAACTTCTGGTTCACACTAATGCACGAACTTGCTCATGTGGCCCTACATCTTAAAGAGGAGGACGAGCTCTTCTATGATGAGCTCGACAGTATTAAAGGCCTTGAAGTGAACAATCGCGAAAAGGAGGCGGACAGACTTGCAAGCGAGGCGTTAGTTCCGGCGGCAAAATGGGCGGTAAGCCCTGCGAGAATGCTGCCTCACCCCATGGCAGCAAAGAGCCTGGCCAAAGAAACTGGCGTAGATATTGCAATCATCGCAGGTAAAATCCGTTACGAAAGTGGTAAATGGGCTTATCTAAACGACTTAATCGAGGGAAAGACCGTAAGACAGTTCTTCCCTGAAAAGGAATGGCTTAAATAACTATGGAATTAAACGACAAGAGTTATGTCCCAGTTTTGAAATGGAAGCAGGCCGAACAAGATGCGCTTAAAGGGTTAAGTGATTCACAGAAAGAGAGCATATTGCCCTTGGTGGAGATTGTTCTTCCAAGGCCTAAATCGAGCGCGAGAGAAGCTTCTGACGAACAACGCCACGAAGAATCCATACTCATCTTTAAGCAGGACAAAGCAGGCACTTTAGCGCAGGAAATTATGGCCTGCTGGGGCATATCACCTATATTCGTAGACTTTACTTTGCTATTCCCAAATGAGCTCAAGGCGTTTGGCTTGAGTACGCTGGCACCCAGTGCTGACAGTTTGGGGCTAAACGTCATCCCCGTGATGAACCTGAGCGATGATGGGTCGTTCATACAAGAAGTGGTTAAGACTCACCGAACCTACAAGAGTGACATCTGCCTGAGGATTACCATGGCTGATCTGGTGGATATGGATAACTTAAATACCAGACTCCGCAAATTCATGACAGCAAACAAGCTACAGCCAAGCTCGGTGTATATGCTGGTAGATCTAAAAGAAACCGTCAACGACTTCGACTATCAGCAGTACGCCAAAGCGAGCCAGAAGATTGAAGACCTGGAGAACTGGAAAGGTTTCGTTCTGTCGAGCGGTGCTTTCCCTGAAGATATGACGGAATACAAGAAAGACAAAGAAAACGTAGCAAACCGCAATGATTGGCTAAGCTGGCAGCGGTTTCGAGCTAACGAGGATGTGAAGCGTATTCCGACCTATTCTGACTACACAATTCGCCACCCTATCTATAAGGAATCGAGTCAGTTTCTAAACCCTACGGCAACAATCAAATATACAACCGAGAAAACATGGCTAATAATCAAAGGCCAACGCCTAAAGTTCGAGCAGTACCTCGCAGGCGCAAAGATACTTAGCGGGATGGATGATTTCTATGGCGCAAACTTTAGCTCTGGCGACCAATTCATCGCAGATAAAAGCAGTCATTTTGACAAATGCAGTGAAGATAGCACGCTTAAAAAGAAGACTGGAAATACGACACAGTGGCTATCGGCGGGTGTGAACCACCATATGTCTGTAGTTGTTGATCAGCTTTCCAAGTCGACCTAGCAAATAATACTTCACGTACCCGCTTTTGTAGTGCCTCTAGCTCTAATAATGATGTGAGCCTGTCGTATATCTCGGCACGCGTCTTTGACTTTACTCCCTTTGCCTTGTCCATGGCCTCCAGTATATCTAGCGCTTCAGATTTCCATAGCAAGCGAGCAATGGCATGACTGTTAGGTGAGGGGTTGCGTTCATTGCCGCGTATTTGACTAAGAATTAGCGTTTGGTTGGTGCTAGTTTTTGCCAGAGTGACTCCCCACCAATCAGGTATAGTGTCGAGTATTTCGTATATATGCTTATAGCCTACTACAATGGTGATTTTGTCGAAGATCTCATTGTAGGCCTTAATCTGCTCAGGAAGACGTTCTAGTGAATCTTTATCGCTCTTGATCTCATAGCCATGCATAACGCCGTTTACTACGGCCATATCCACTCGTGCAGTACCATGGTTTACGCCAAGCTCATCCAGTATTCGGACGCTTGGATCATTCTTATGGGCAGCCTCAAGATACTCACGCAGTGCTGCACGAATTATCCTGTCAGTTGTATCTAGTGAAATTTTGTTATTTTTGTTTGAGATCATAAGCGTAGTTTGACTTTGCTTACTATCCATACATATATGGTAGCACACACTGTCTAACAGACGCTTGGCGGAGAGGTATTTTAACGTTTATGCTTAGCGCTAGATTGCTTCTTTACTATACCGGCTATCATTTCGTCGGCATTGGCGTAGATTGATGCCCGATGTTTATCGTTGGACTTCTTGGCGATTATTGAAAAGAGGATGGCATCAGCTAGCGCAGTACCGACAAATAGCGCCCAGCCACCTGACATAAAGGCAAACACCAGGCCTGCAACGATGAATGGTAATGCCCAGCCCTGAAAACGTGAGCTAGCACCTCTCGCGCCCCAAACAACTCCAAAAAGTGATAAGGCAATTACAAGATAAATCATTCCGCTCTCCTAATTACGGTTAGTTTCGCGGCAAACAAAAAAGCCCGCCACGAGTGAGCTTGCGCCCTACAACCGTTTCCGATTGCAACCACGAAAAGAAGTACTCATGACGAGCTGTTTCTTTTCGTGGATTTCTGCCCATACCTATCCTTACGGGTGGCTCTAGGGCATAGGTCGGTAGACCGACTTACATGCATTTTAGCACATCGTGCTTATTGAATAAAATATTTTGACGATTATTGCAAACTAAACATGATATACTGTAGGTAAGACGCCTAGCGCATACAAAACTATCTTTATCTAGTAAATCTGCCTGAACGAACAGGTGATGCAACCCGCCTCCGACGTGTGACGAATGGGATCAGATAAGAAGGGTCGAATGACACCTTGGCTGTTCCCGCAACGCAAAGACCTAGCCTCGTAAAGCCGCTCATAACGGTAAAAGAAGCTCGCAAACTTCTGGGGGTATCCGCTAAAAACCTGACCAACGAGGAAATAAAGGTAATGATTAGAGATTATGAATCTCTGGCACGCCACGCTATACGCGATTATTTGGTTCGCAAATAAGTGATGGTATGATATGCCAATGACAGCTCCAAAGGCGGTATTATATGTCCGCGTATCAACCAGCGACCAAGCAGAGAATGGCACGAGCTTGGACAACCAAGAACGAGCCTGCTATGACTGGGCTTTTAGGAACGGCATACAAACGCTCAAGCTATTTCGCGATGAGGGCAAATCAGCAAAGACGCTCAACCGTCCCGCAATGCAGGAAATGCTGGCATACATTGAAGAGCACAGCGCCGAAATCGACTATTTGGTGGTGTATCAAATCGACCGACTCACGCGCAGCCTGACAGATTTCGCCGATCTATTGAAGCTATTAGCACATTATAAGGTTGAACTACGGGATTCTGCGTCTAACCTCACGGCTAATGAATCTGATGAGTTAATTCAGGGCGTACAGGCGTTAATCGCTCAACATGAGAACCGACTCAAAGGCAGGCGTGTCAAAGAAACGATGAGCCAACAAGCTACGCAGGGCTACCGCATGCACAGAGCCCCGCTTGGCTTACGAAATGTCCGCGACGTACTGGGTCGCTCTACCGTAGAAGCCGTACAGCCTCAAGCTGACCAAATAGCCCACCTGCTTACCATCCATGCTCAAGGACTCATAAAAAAGGGAGAGCTGGTGCGCGAGGCTAGGCGCATAGGTCTTACGCAAGTCAACGGTAAGCCTATGAGCTATCAATACATCGACAAGATGCTGGATCAACCATTGTACGCAGGGCTGGAAAAGAGCACCCTAACAGACAAACAGCTCGTACCGAGCGTTTTTGAGGGCATTATCCCAAAGTGGGTCTACTATCAAAACCAAGAGCTTTTAGACACTCGTAAGAGTACTAAAACGGACGGCTACATGAACGTACACCCCGACTATCCGCTGCGGAAGTTTTTGACCTGCGCGGATTGCGGCAAGCCCTTGCGCGGTAGTGCCTCCACAGGACGCGGCGGCAAGAAATACCCACGTTACCACTGCTCAACACCTGGATGCAAAAGCAAGCACATTAAGCCAGATGAACTACATGAACAGTTTCTAGATTTGCTCACTAGGCTGCGCCCTGATGCGGGACGTCTAAAACTGATGCAGACTATTATCGTCCGTGCTTGGCGCGATGAGGTTCACACTATGCGGGATCGTAAGAATAAGTTAAGCGCCGAGATTGATAAGTTATCCGAACAGAAACTCGATGCAGCAGAAAAGGTAGTAACCGGCGAGCTTACCGCCGCCGAAAAGACTGCGCTCGTAAAACGCATTAAGCTCAAAATTGGAACCGCCAAGTCTAACGTGCAAAAGCTAGAAATGCGGATCGGTACAAAAGAGGAAGCCATAGAGTATGCGGTTAGCTACATGGGTAATGCGCCGCGTCTGTGGAATGGAGCAAGCCCCGAAATGCGGCAGATTTACCAGCGCATGATCTTCCCAGAGGGCCTACCATACAACCTCAATACAAATAGTTTTGGCTCCGCTAAAATGAGCAACCTTTACACCTTGGCGAACATCAAAAAAGACTCATCGGAAGTCGATGAGTCCCTTATGGTGACCCCGAGGGGAGTCGAACCCCTGATCTTCAGGATGAGAACCTGACGT
>CAYZGW010000050.1:0-7661 GCA_964478195.1 uncultured Candidatus Saccharibacteria bacterium | reverse complement strand
AGTGGTTAACAGCCACCCGCTCTACCGCTGAGCTACCCCGGAATAGTTTTGCTTGGTTTGCTAACCAAGGACTTGGGGAATTATACCGAAAGAATTACAGAGTGGCAACCGTGTTTCTGGTCTGGGAAACTTCTTAAGTTGGCGGGGTTAATTAGCGTGGCTTAATTGCTGCTCGTGCCTGCCGTTCTTCGTCACGCTTTTTAAGTGTCTGGCGCTTGTCGTACTCTCGCTTACCCTTACCTACGGCGATACGCAGTTTTATATAACGTCCACCGGTGATGAGTTCTAATGGCACAATAGTTCTTCCCTGCTGTTTGGCGGCGATAAGTGCTTCGATCTCGCGACGCTTAGCTAATAATTTGCGGGTACGGGTTTGGTCCGGTTCCGGCACGGGTACACCATGCGTGCCGTTTATGGTGCTGTTAAGCAAATATAACTCGTTATTTTTGACGGTCACATAGGCGCCACGAAGCTGGCCGTGTCCCATGCGCAAACTCTTAACTTCTGCTCCGGTTAGTTCCAAGCCTACCACCAAGGAATCGCCCAGTTCGTAGTCGAACCGTGCGCGCCTATTCTGGATAGTTTTGGGGCTGTTCGCCCGCTTCTTTTTGGCCATTTAGTTATTGTACCTGTTGCTACCTCTAGCCGTCTACGGACGACTGTGTACATTGTGCTAAAGCGACGGCTGCTTTAAGATAGGGGATATGACAAGTAACGAACGTCAGGCTCGCGCGGGGGAGCGACTTTCCCGGGCTAGCGTTAATCATCGGTTGCTTGGATGGGTGGTGATTGGCGGCCGTGGAATCGAGCATGTGGCATATGAAGTGGCCGCTACACCTGCAACAGATATTCCTACGACAAGCTGGAGGTATGTGCGGGGTGATTCTCGTGGTACTCATTTGCCGTGGCCTCGTCGATATAAGCGAGCAGGAATTGTGGAGCCTAATGTGTATGCGATGGTAGGACTTAGAGAGAGTTTGCGGCAGCGTGAAATTCCGGAAGAAACGCTGGAAGATGCCATAGCATTCCAGTTTGGTGAGTATGTGATGGCGGCGCCATTACCGGATGGAATACCCCCCAAGCTGGCGATGCGTGTTGGTCATATGACAGTCGCCGTCACGGCTGGCCTGTACGAAACGGATACACGTACATTCTACGCTCCTGAGAATGCTCTAATGGGTGACTCAAGCGCACTGGTTGAGACTGATCCCGTTAAATCACTTATTAAGGCAGGCGACGTGCCGATTTATTAGTAGTTAGTTTTTGGGTTATTGTGCTGCGGCTTAAAATGGCCATCTGGCAGTATCCAAGCCTTCCAGCTGCCATATCGCTTAATAAGCCGATGGAGCTCCTTATAAAGCGCTGTCACACGGTTATAGTGCCGCACATTTACCGTAAGGTGTGTTACAACAATACTTGGATCAAAAATGGTAATGAGTCCTAGCTCCTGTGCTTTGCGGGCTGGTGGGATGATATCGTATTCGCGAATGTCTGTATCAAATCCGCCGAGCTTTTGTAGTACGGAGCGTTTGACTAGCAAGTTGCCTTCCAGCACCCAATAGGCGGAACGTTGTCCGGGCAGCATGGCAATATCGGGCCATTCGCTGCGAGCCCGTTTGGTTATGATACGGATCCACTTCCGCCACCATGGCCTAGGGGCTTGAATTTTTGCAAACAACTGTTGCACGAGCGCTGTCATGAGACTGTAGAGTGTCACAGAATTGGGCCCGTAGTTCCATAGCGATTGCTTACTGTCGCTGTCAAGCACTAGCCCACCCACAAACGCCAGATTTGGCTGCGCCATAAGACGACGGGCTTTAGCAGCTGGTTTATCTGTTTCTAGGTGAACATCAGCATCCAAAAAATGGATAATACATTCTTCTGGGTGAGCTTGTAAGATTCGATTGCGATTGCCGCCTGCCCCAAGGTTTGTATTGCTACCTACCCAACAAGCCTTAGAACCAAACGTAGCTACGACCTCTCTGCTGGTATCAGTCGAAGCGTCATCTAGAATGTAAATCGCGTCGTAGCCCTCGCTTATTAATTGCGTAAGCAATGTTGAAAGCGAGTCGGCCATATTGTAGTTGGGAATGGCCGCGATGACGGGCAATGGTCTACTCATGGCTTAAAAATGTCTTCGGCGGTGTGCCAAACGCTTGGATCGTGCAATGTTACCATACGGTAATACCAGTATTCTGCACCCCATAGGTCAATGTTTTTGATGCCAGTTTGTTTGCCAAACTGCGTGGTGCTTTTTAGTATTTGTGCATTGAATGTCTTGTTTTGTTCTGTAAGGCTAGTGTGGAGTATGTCTTGCGTATCGGGCGGCCACGGTTCGGTTTGTAGCTCGTGTACTACGGCCGACTTGCCGGTAACGATTTGTTCTGCTCCAGCCAGAAAAGCGTAGTACCAACTGGGGAATGGATAGGTTAGGTATCGGCGCCACAGTACAGGGTTCCAAACGTGCCGGTAAATAGAGATACCAACGACATCGGGAAGCGGCTGACGCGTAGCCAGGCCGGCATAGTTATTGCTGCGGCTCATAATAACTGGGTGCTGCGGATCAAGCTGTTTTATTAGTGCCAGCTCGCTTTTTAACCGGGTACGATCGAAGTTATTGCAGCTGCCAAAACCGTTAAAGAATTCGTTCTCCAGCTGGTAACTTTGCAGTATCGGACTATTTTTGTAACGATTAATAACTACTGCCATATAGCGATCGAGTGCAGGTTGCCAGGTGGTATCCGGCTTACTAGTATCGATCCATGCTGGCGGATGGCATTCCGGCCACCGTGGCTGCCGGAGGCCAATTGTCAGGCTTACTTTGACGCCATGCATCTGGGCCTGCTGCATTTCCCAGTCGAGCTCGCTAAAGTTATATTGCCCTTGGGTAGGCTCGATATCGCTCCAGTAGCTCACTAGACGCAGATGTTTTACATGTAGGTCATCTAAAATTGCTAAGAAGGTTTTATGAGTATTGAGGTTGTAGTAAGCGGCATAGTCGGCGATGAATGTTACGCCAAGATTGGTTGGCTTTCCGGTTTGCTCGTGTTGATACCATAGGGCTATACCATACATTATGCTCATGCAGAACACGGCAAAGATAACAGCTACGGTGACTAGCTTGTGCCACCAACCCTTTTGCCAGTAGATGGTGAACAGGCGCCAGGCCTGTTTTGGTAACCTGTTGGTTTTCTTTAAGTGTTTCTTAAAATCTGCCATACAATATAGGGTTAGTGAGTACGCGACGCATTAGTATTATCATACCCGCTTACAACGAAGAGCGCTATCTTGCACGCTGCCTCGATGCCATTGCGCATCAGTCTATTCGTGCTTACGAAGTGATCGTGGTAGATAATGGCTCCACCGACGGCACGGCCAACGTGGCTCGCCGCTATCCGTTTGTGACGCTTCTGCGCGAACCACGTCGTGGTCGGCCATTGGCCCAGAAGGCTGGTTTTAATGCCGCGACTGGCGTGATACTGGCCCGAATAGATGCTGACGCTATCGTACCGCCAGACTGGGTTGCACAGATTGCCGAGTATTTTAAAAAACCTGGTGCACTCCAGACTGCCTGGAGCGGTGGAGCGCTTTTTTATAATGTGCGATTTCCACGGCTAGTGAGCGCACTCTACGACTGGGTAGAGTTCTCTGTAAACGAGCTGCTTACCGGCCACCCAAGCTTGTGGGGCTCAAACATGGCACTGCCAAAAGAGTTGTGGGTGCAGATACAGGACGGCATGTGTACGCAGTCGAATTTACACGAAGACCTGGATCTATCTATACACGTGTACGATAAGGGCTATGGGGTAGTGTCCGACCGGCGTGTGAAAGTGGGAGTGGAGCTACGCCCCGCTTATTCAGGACCTGGCCAGGTGTGGGAGTATTTGCGTATGTGGCCACGCACGCTGGCCAAACATCATATCTGGACGTGGCCGCTATGCTGGCTGGTGTGTCTGCCGATCTTTATTGGTATGCCGTTTTTTGGTATTACCGAACGCATTGCCCGCCTTTTTGGCCGCAAGCGTTTAGAAGATTAGCTTTGGGAGGACAGACCTCCCAAAGCGTAATAAAGCATTTATAACAGGGGCGGTCGTAGAGTGGCAGAAGTAAATTATTTGACGTTATTGGTTGTTACTTTGCCAGCGGGCATTGTTTTCCTGGTAGGGCTTACAATTACCCCAAAGGCCTAGGGCATGTTCTTTAGCATCAGCTTGTGCCGCGGAAAAGGCGTCTGACTTGGTAAACGGAAACGAAACATAAGTGAAAGCGTAGCCTTTAGCAACCAGTTCTTGATCAAGATTGGTACCATCAGCTAAATATACATAGCGGAGCAAGCGGTTATATCGGTCCCGATTGGTACTTAAGCTATCAGCCACCAAACGTACACGGCCACCGGCAGCTTTGATGCGATTTTGGGTGTAGGCGGCTGCAGATGGGCCGTAACATTGCACAGGTGTGTTAGGCTTGTGGGTTTCAGGCGTATCAATACCTATGAACCGCACTGTTTCGGAGGTGCCATTCATATCAACTGAAATAGTGTCGCCGTCCACAAAGTGGTTGATACGGTAAAGGCCCGGCTGGTCAGCCATAACGGTTTTTTTGAGGTTGATGAATGAACCATGGCTTTGGCTGATCATGGCAGGTATGGCCAGTAGAAGCATCACTCCCATGCTGATTGCGTGTTTGCGGCGCAGACGGTACCTCATGTTAGCCTTCAGTATAACGGCGGAATGCAAAAGCTAAAAATCGATGCCTTTGTTTGCTAGGAATTTATCGTCAAAATGGTGTTTGATTTTGGTCATGTTGGTGGCAATATCAACCTGATTTAGGAGTGACTTAGGAAAGTTCCGGCCAGTTAAGCATAAACTGGTACCCGGAGCGCACTTGGCGATTAGCTCGGCCAGCTTCTCTTCGGCCAAAAGACCGTCGTGTACTGCATTGTTGATCTCGTCGCAGATAACCAGCTGGTACTTGCCGCTAGTGGCGCATTCTAAGGCCTTTTTGTAGGTTTCTAGTGCGGCGGCTTTGTGTTGCTCGGGCGTTACGGCTTGCGGGCTGAGCTCCCCTGCCCCGTAGAAGCCTTTGCCACCTTTGTAGAATAGTAGCTGATCTTTAAACAGCGGCATTATATCGCGGATAAACACATGCTCGCCGACACCCCAGTATTTTATAAATTGGATAAAGGCCACATTCCAGCGGTTGCCCAAAGCGCGTACCAGCAAACCTAAGCCTGCGCTGGTTTTGCCCTTGCCTTCTCCGGTGTACACTACGATCACCGATTCTTTGGTCTCGAAATCCTCAAATGCCATATCGGCTTAGTAGTATAGCTTAGGCGGCGTTTTGAATCGATAGGCCGCCGACGGCATGAGTCTCTACCAACCGTTCAAGGAAAATTTCTAGCCCTCGAATACGCATGGCACGTCCGCGAGCGGCAACGTCGCCACCCCGGCCGTTGTGCAGGGCGCGGTGTTTTTGGTCGTTCTTTATCAGGTCGGCGGTAGAGCGGTCAAAATAAAATGAGCCGACAAGTGAAGTGGATGCGCCAAACTCGGTAAGTCTGTGCCACGTAGGAGCTCCAATGCTCTCTAAGGGCCTATCGGCGTAGATCCTGAGGTCTAAGAGATATGCCGCGGGGTTGCTTTGTACGGCGGTTTGGACAGCCTCCAGGAATAGCCGTTCGGTACCACGAACATCATCCTCGATCACTAACCGTGGCACAGAGGCCTCTCTGTCAACAAGCTGTTCAGGATTATTATGTCCACTCTCTATGGTCATGACACCTCCTCGATTCGCCTATCTAGGCTCATCATACGTGCAGCGTGGGTAAACTGTATGTGAGAAATGTTACCAGGCTGTTAAGCTTCGGCGAGCACGGCGTCGATCTTAGGGCGGTCAAAGCCGACTACAATCTTGTTGTCACCAAAATCTAGCACGGGGATCCCCATTTGCCCTGATTTATCGACGGCTTCTTTGAGCCAGTCGCGGTTGGTGTCGACATCGCGGTACTCATACTTCACACCCTTTTTGTCAAAGTATTCCATGGCGACGTGGCAAAAGGCACACCATTCGGCACCGTAGACGATTACTGGGGTTGTTTGAGCCATATGCTGAGATTCCTTTCTTCTTGAGTAGTCTATAACTATACATAGTATAGCACAAGATTGTCGCAAGGCGATGGGGGCGATTGGGTAGGTCATTTCAGGAGACTTTAGGGCGAAGTGCAACCGGACGAGCGACTAGCTCGCCCGCGTGAAAACGGTCTCCTGAAATGACCTACCCAATCGCCCCGAAGGTCCAGCCGGTAAAATACAGCGGATATCCAGCTTGCAGGGGTCGCACCAGAGGTGCTATACTGCGCTCAAGAATGACCGTGCTAAGCAAGCCAGCGATTCAAACGCCGACTTCTGCCAGGGGTGCAAAATCGCCTGTTGATATTAAGTCACCAAAAACAGACCGGACCACACAAGGGTTGGCGGCTATGGGGCTCTCGATGAGCTGGCAGCTGGTGGTTGTGGTGGTAGCGCCAATACTAGCTGGTCATTGGCTAGACAGGCACTATCATAAAGCTTCGCTCTGGACAATTATTGGCTTGATTGTCTCGGCGGCTGGTATGATAGCAGTGGTTTACCAGACTAACCGTCAAATCACCGAATATATGCAAACGAATACGAAGAAGGATACAAAAGAATGAATTCGCTCATTGCACGCTTTGCCGATAGCGGCCCTGCCATTCACGTGGCGCCAGCTGGGGTGTTTCATTTGGGCGGCGCTACCATTAGCAACTCAGTCCTCTACGGCTGGATTGCAGGCCTCATTATTGTTACCTTCCTAGTTACGGTTGCTCGCAAAGTAACGGTTCGGCCCAAGGGCGGCGCCATGCAGTTTATAGAGGCTGGCGCAGATTTTATCGCTAACCTCGTCGAAGGCGCCTTTGATGACCCTAAGCGTGGCCGTAAGTATGTTCCTTTCTTTGTCACTCTCTTCTTCTTTATTTTGCTCAATAACTGGTTTGGACTTATCCCTGGCGTCGGCGAAGCATTTCACCGCGGTGACAATCCCTTACTCCGCCCGTTTACCGCTGATTTAAATGGTACTTTTGCCATGGGCATCGTAACCATGGTCTATGTGTACGCCTCATCAATCCGCGAATCTGGTGGCCTGAAGCGCTACTTTGCCCATTTCTTTGTCGGTAGCCCATTCAATCCGCTGTACTTTATTATTGGCTTGCTTGAGATGCTCACCGACCTCACCCGTGTCTTCTCGCTGAGCCTTCGATTGTTCCTAAATGTCACCATTGGTGAAATTGTGATTGCCGTCTTTAGTTACCTAGGCCACGTGGCTGCACCGCTAACTGCCCTGCCTTTTACCCTGGTCGAACTGTTTATTGGCGCGCTGCAAGCGTACATTTTTACTGTCCTAAGCGTTATGTATCTTGCCATTGCCGTTAACCATGCCGGGCATCATGCCGATGAGGTAGAGGATACCGACACCCCTGTTTTGAACCCTGAACCCACTTCGCACAGTAAAGCGCCGAAAGGCAGTACCGCATGAGTGACGTTTGGGCAAAAGTGATGATAGTAATTAATAAGGAGATAAAATAATGGAATTGTTTGCAGCAGCTGCTAGCACCGCCGTACTTGGTAAGGGCCTGATGATTGGCC
>CAYZGW010000049.1:0-7700 GCA_964478195.1 uncultured Candidatus Saccharibacteria bacterium | reverse complement strand
GGGTTCAAGTCCCTCCTGGCCCTCCAGAAGTAGATTTAATAGCAAGCGCTATTCGGAAGAGTCCGTTTACCCCAGGTAGCGGGCTTTTTTCGTGGGTTTCAAAATCTAAATCTGCATAGCTTGGCATCTGATTGAATATTACGCCCAAGAAAGCGGCCTTTCGGAGCGGATTACTGAGGTCGAGTATGAGTTCTGCCAGGTGTTTCAAGAGATATCTGGCGTATTGCAAAATTTGCACGATATCCACTTCATCCTCGGCCTTGTTTGCTAACTTACTGTCCAATTCCTTGATTTGCTTTTCTGCGTCCTCAATATCGTTTCCCATGTACTTTAGGGCTGTTTCGCTTGTTATGACCTTCATGCGGTCTACCGTAACGCGTATTTGCGCTTCGAGCGCCTGACGCTGCTCAATGAGCTGCTGGTCGTTCTGAGCGCGCTGCTGTTGCTGTGCTCTCCACGATACCTCAATCATTTCTAGCAATTTGTCGATATGCTGCGGCTCTAGCTCGATACTTCTCACAAAGCGCTCTATAGTCACATCAAACTCGGCTTGCGGCATGCGGAAGTAATGACCATCCCGACTACAGTGATATGCGGGATAGTATTTCCCTAGTTTACCTCGGGCGGCGCTGGCACTTAATGGCTTCTTGCAGTGCGGGCAGCCAATGACTTTTTTGAATGGGAACTTAGGGTTAATCATCTTTTTGACTTGCTGCCATTTCGGCGGCTGTTTGTGATGTACGGAAACCTCACGGTCAGTCATTTCTATAATGCGCTTACCGTGATTCGCCTTGTTGAACAGCTCTACCGACACGATGCCCTCAAACTGAGCCTTAACAGGCTTGTTGTGCGTCCACTTGCCTTTAATGATCCCTGCGTAAATGAGATTATGGGCAATTCGATCAACCATTTTGACGTCCATTTTCTTGCCGCCCGTGATCTTTTTTATCTTGGATCGATCATATTTATCGCGAACATAGCTAGTGCGCGTCTGGAAACCCAGCCTGTTTATCTCGTCGGCTATTTCTTGCGAACTATAGATGCCTTGAGCACGCATCTCAAAAACGCGCTGGATAAATATAGACTCCTCGGGGTGCGGCTTTAAAATAACTCGTTTGCCATGATTTGTATCAACCGTCTCGCTCGTAAAACCATACGGCGGTTGGCGCATCCAGTAGCCGAGCTGCGTATAACGAATCTCTGCCCCAATCATGCGCGTCATGATGTCGCGCAATTCATCCTTAGCGTGCTCTGCTTCGAGTATTTCACTTTTGAACGAAGGGCTGTAGTCGCTCCAATAATACTTAAAACCGGTGTGTTCGAGCGTATTAACCCGTCTGCTGTCGATAATACCAAATGTGTCCATCAGCACTACATTTAGCTGATCAAGCTGTTCTTTGAGCTTTATATAAGCAGCCGAACCGCCGCGCGTGAAACGATCAATGGCCTTAATAAGCACGATTTCAATGTCGGGATTAGCACGGCACCGCTCCACAATCTCTTGCATCGGCTGGTCTTCGTGCGATGCCGACTCAACCAAAATAACCGTATCGATAAGCTGTATGTTTTGGCTCCGAGCCAAGCTTTCCCCGCGCTGGCGCTGTTCTTCTGGCGAATCGCCATCACGCTTCTGCTTGCCCGATGATACACGGATCGCCAGCAAGCCAGAGCGCACCCTACTGCTGCTTGGTAGCATTTTCCGCACCAATCCCTAAAATATCGACTATCTTACGACCGTAGCTTTGGTCTTCAAGAATTCGTTCAACAACCAAATCGGCTATCATCTGCATACGTTGCTCTAGGCTTAGTTCAAATACCCCTTCGTCAGTTAGCTTCGGTTTGTTCTTTGAGCCTTTTGGTCTAGACATTTTACCCTCTGTTTTGACATAATTACTATGCTTTATATGGATAGTATACCACCCGAATATGGATAGTTTCAATAGATAAATGAGATGTACTTTTGCCCCCAAGGGCGAGGGCAAAACTTGCCTAGCCTGTATCTGTTACTGTAAACTTTCCGTATCCTCTACCCTTACAAGTAGTGGTGTAGGTGGGGTTGGCTGGGATTGTATTTGCCGGTAACTATATAAAAACTAGAACAAGTAAAAAAGCTAAGAAAATAAATAAAGAGAAACAGAAATAAGAACTAAATAAACCAAACTTAAAAACTAACCATATACCTACATATATCTAAAAACTGAAGAAAAACAGCATATGACCGAATTACCAAAGCTAACCAAGAAGCAACAAGAGATATTGAGACTGTTATATAGCTTTCGGTTCTTGAATCGTATCCAGATACAAGCATTACTTCGCCACAAAGACCCCAAAACTATTAACCTGTGGTTACGTGATTTACGGGCTAAGGGCTACGTCGAGTGGATTTATTCAACGCATTTTGCTGAAAAGACTAAGCCAGCAATTTACTATCTGGGACTAAACGGCGTACGCCATCTGCGCACGCTCACCAGAAAAAGCAAAGATGACGATGGTAAAGTGGTAGTATCTCCGTCTTACCCGCCAGAAGAACTGAGAAAGCGTTACAAAGAACCAACCCGCAGCCAAACCTATATTGACCGTTGCATCCTTATTGCCGATTGTGGTATTGCCCTACAAAAAGAAGATACCGCCCACGACACCAAGGGCAAAAAACTACGCTACTATTACCAAACCGAGGCTGCATACCTGCTTGAAGGTAGCTACTACCATTTCGTGCTGGATATAGATGATGAACTAATCCATCCACACCTTATATTCTGTCAGGACAAGCTCAATAAAGACCGCAAGGAAGAAGCAACACTGGAGAGCTACATATTCGAAGTCTTTGACCCGACCTTGCCGCGCTACCGCATGAAGAAGCGCCTTGGTGATTACGTGAAGTTCCTGGATGATGAGGGTGATACCTGGAAAGAACACACCGATACCGAAAAGCTGCCAATCCTGTTATTCGTGTGTCCGCGAATGAGCGATCTGATCTACGCCAAGCGCCGGACACGAAAGCTTGTTGCTGATGCCTGGTACTGGGAAGATGACGATGCGGAGAAACCACGGGTACGGTTTACGACAGTGGAGAAGCTCAAACAAAGCGGGTTGCTGGCAAAGGAGACTTGGGAGCAGGCGTAGATGTTCGCCAGATAACCGCCTTTTACAGAACTTTCGTTTGTACTCAAACGGAAGTCACCTATTTGCCGAAGGGAAATAGGTTTTAGGTAGCCTCGACGCTTCTGCGATCAACCTCATCTGCTAGGGCCATGATCTTTTCGGCGCGTTCTGCCGGAGTATTTGCAGGCAGAAAAATACGGTGTCTCAGCGGCCCGCTTGCCTTACCTGCTTCCATAGCCGGAAATTGATCCATGATTGTAGCTAAAACGTCTTTCCGCCCGCCAATAGCATGACCGCCAGGGACCACAATTATGCGGTCAATATCTGTAGACGCAACAAGGGAATTGAGGTAGCCCTCTAACTCAAAGATTTTATCATCAAGTCCGGCTACCAAAGTAACACCTGGTGCACCCTCTCGTTGTCGGATTGAGTGGAGCATCCACGCCAGCGCCGAATACCGTAAAGCTGCGGCATCCTCCTTAAATCCAGGCGATTTTAGTTGCATTCGTATGGAAGCGGCAGGCCCGAGCTGATCCTGTGAACTAAAATCGTTATCTGGTGACGGACGGTGCTGTCGTCTGACTATCCCATCTTTTGCAATCCGAAGCGGTATGAAGCCCGTTTGTGGCCCGCTCAGACTCCCTGGGAATGCTAATACGATATTGTGAAAAGCTTCCGGGTGAGTATAGGCAGCTATAAGGCCGTGACCAGCGCTTTCCGACTGAAAGACGGCATCAATGCGGCCAGAATTAGGGTCTCGCGATCCACGCTCGGCTATTAGACCCAATAGCGTGGCCGCCTCGCGCATTTGCTGCCTTGGAACAATACCGCCTAGCTCTCCGAGTAGAGCAGCTACCTCCTTGTCTGTGACATGCTGAAGCGAAGCAGTATTGCCAAGTTCAGTATGACCGATAACAAAACGCGCGTCAGCAAGCCGCGCTCCGGTAAAATCCATAGCAAACGCGCTCCTGCCAGCCCTTGCCATTTCTTGAATAGTAGGCTCTTCTTGCGCCCAGCCAGCTCCATGCGCGTAGTAAACGTCCAGAACATCTGGCTTTATGATCATCATTTCATTTGGATTAACAGGGACGGCTTCAATAACTTTTACTTCACCGCCAAAGTACGATTTATAGGTGACGGGTGGAAGCAATTCGGCACGATATTGTGCAGGCTGGTCTAAAAGCCGTTGGCTCGCGTCAACCGCACGCAAGATCAAATCCTCGGCCGTCGGCTGATCAAAATTGGGGTGTTCTGTCTCTGGCATCAACTAAGATACTAGCAAAGATTACTTGTTTAGTATTACGGCAGAATAATACGGCCTCTTTCCACCAACAGACCGGCTTCACTCTGTGAAAGTACAAAACCAGAAGCGTTGGGGAACTTGTAAGCCTGTTCGGCCTCTGCGACGCTTATGTTGATCTCATCCGGGTTCTGCGGGTTGCCATGAAGCGCCCAGGCGATGCCGCGTGTACCAGACATCCCATGGCCAAACCCGACATCGACAAGCGGCAATCCGGTCGCGACAATATCCTCTGGAATGGGCGGTTTCCTATTAATCCAGCGCAGTACATGTATGCCTACTTCGCGTTCGGTTTGCGCGCGGCTCAAGTGATGCAGCCCTAAACGATTCCATGCCGGGTCGCCATATCGAAAATCCCAGCCTTCTTGTGCTCGGCGCGCCCGATACTCGTCATTGACCACTTCAGCTCTCAAGCGCCCTTGATGGCCACCAAATATGCGATAACCCTTGTGGAGTTCCGCTAGATCAAGCGTTCTTTGTATGGGCAGTGACAGCCCCCACTCGTCTCTCACTGTCTCGGCTGTTACTTTTGTCCTTCGGGCGAGTGAGCGCGAAAGACCAACAACTGCAAACTCACCATCCAATATCTCACGGAGCCTATCTGGTGCAATGCGTGCGAAACTCCGCGCTTGTTCTGGGCCTGACGGTGCCACTTTAACGCGCGGTTGGCGACCGCCTATCCTGTCTTTGCTGGGGTCGGCTTCTGCTGCACGCAAATTATTTACCGTGACGACGTGGCGTACGAGCATTTTCACGAGCTGTGTATCTGGGTAATCTGTTGTGTGTCGTATTCGTTCCATCGGGTATCCTCAAACTTTGACGCCTCATAGTATACGTTATATAATGATGTTTACAAAATATTGTCACCTGAAATACAAACATAGGAAATAAAATGAGCGAACAGCCGCAAACTCAATACACTGAGAAACCAGCACAAAGAACGCAAGAGGAAGCCTCAGCTCCCCTTACGCTAATGACTGCGGTGACACGTTTCAAGGGTGTAGAAATCCCTGGCCAACACTTTGAAATAGACAAAACAGCCTCGCCGATTACTGCTGGTGATCTTCGAACGCTTATGAATCTGCCGTACGAGGTGGCGCTTCATGAGGACCGGGGCAAGACAGTCCTAAACCGGGGCGATGAAACGGACGTTCGAATGAATGGCCCTACTCGCGAAGCGCGCTGGATGCTACATACCCATCCCTTTGACAGCGAAAATACCAATCTGTCGGCTACCGACGTCCTAGCAACGTGGCGACACGATCACAAGCATACTACTCATATGCTTGTGACAAGTAACGGTATTTTGACATATCGCGCCCCACAGCATGAACCAAATCAACCAGATGTACCGCTTGAAAACATACTCCGGCCCTTAGCTCTGGCAGGCGCAAACGGAGACCTCAACTTGCTATCCGGCAAAGCCCACGATGGCAGTCCGGTGTCAGGCAAAGAACTCGGCGAGGCAACACGCCAATTCGCCGAAGCAAGCGGCATGTTGGTAGATGAAACTAGCTGGGACGACCAAGAGGGCTTAAAACGGGCATTAGAAATCATTAACAACGATGACGGCAGTAAGGCAGTAGGTGATCTGGCCGTAGAAGCTGCGCTAAGAGTGGTTGGTGAGTAGCCGCCGTAAAGGTCGCACGCTTTTCGCCCAATGCCCACGATTCATCCGCACTTACTCATAAACCACCACCAGCCCATTCCTCGGTAACCAACTCGTCAGCATATGCACCTTCTCTCGCTCAAAAGCATAGGTAACATACACTGTCGGGCAAACCGGCGGTATCTTTACGAAATCGTCAGCAGTTGCAAACGTAACATCCGCTTCCAGTAGATCGTCTGGCGACTTGGCCGAGAATGCCATGCTCTGCATATTGGCTAGGATATGTATAAGCTCAAGTACGCGTGGCGCATTAAGGCTGCTCGCTTGCTCGTTTAAGCCTTGTCTGTATATTCGCATCCACTGCTTGCGCGTGGCAGATAGCAGCTCCCTAGGCCTATCAGTCACAACGGCAATCTTGCCGCATTGCGCACGAGCGAACATATGGTGCGCCAAATCCCACGACAAAGAGCCGTGGCCGTTTAATGATCGTTTTTCAACGCAAAGTCCGTGCATCCGGCACCTCACCGTATTCAAGTGCAAATTGGTTGCGAGTTCGTTTTGCTCGCTCTGCCACTATAAAATCAGCCCAGCCTGCGATGAACTGGTGGGGATTCCAGAAATGGCCATTACAGGCGAATTGCTGTTTATTATCGGCATTTAGTAGGCCAGCAACTGCACCCTCAGTTGTTATCTGTTTACCGCAAATCACGCAAGGTAACTGCTGCGGCAGTGGTTCGTCGTGGTGTAGTTGAATTATGGTCATGTTTCACCCTCTGTTAGTGAACTCAATATATCACATTTAGATACCTACTGGCTATAGAGGTATTGGCTACATTTGTCTACTGTAGAGAGTATATGGCTAGTACACCTACAAGATTACGCATTGCTTTTGGTAAACGGGTTCGCTTACTACGGCATACCCGTGAGTTAACACAAGAAGACCTGGCGGAATATGCTGATGTACACCGAACTTATGTGAGTGCAATAGAGCGAGGTGAGCAAAGTGTCTCAATAGACAATGCCGCGAAGATCGCTAAGGCGCTTAAAGTTAGTCTGGCCGAATTGTTTAAGGGATTGTAGTGTCACGCTACAATATGGTCATGGATAAACCACAACCCAAAAAAGCATCGCGAGCCACCGCCCAAGATTGATCTTGCCCTTGATGAGGCGATGACGAAAATTATAAAAGCGAAGCCGCCTAAGAAAAAGAAGAAATAGTACAACTTAATTCCAGCACATACTAGTTATTGTTGAGCTAAGTATATAGGTGCGATGAGAGATAATCTGGACATCTGCCTTAAGTAGTTAGCCGCAAAGCAGTAGCAGCCGGGTGGTACTATTTACTGTTGCAAAAAAATTGGTAAATGTTACTAAGGTAACGAAATTCTCTACGATATGCCATAGCCCTTTCCGCCACGAATGGCTTCCATTAACCACATGGGTACCTGCGACTGTTTGAAACATCACTGCTACTGCACAGCTAAATACTTAAAGTGCTTGGTGCGGCCAGGCCCGAGAGGCAGGCCGGATAAAACCAACGACCCACGAAAGGGGTTAAATAAGGGGGGTTTTGGGATTTGATGGGGGGGCGCGGGGGGGGGGTTGGGGGTGGGGTGGGGGGGGAGGTGGGGTGGGGGGATACGGAGCTGGGGGGGGGCGCTAGGGATCACCCCCCGCAGGACGGCAGAG
>CAYZGW010000048.1:0-7900 GCA_964478195.1 uncultured Candidatus Saccharibacteria bacterium | reverse complement strand
TCCAGTCGATACATCTTGACTATAAAACACCGGCGCTGGTTGAAACTTATCTACCTGGTCGTGAATTCAGTGTAGCCATGCTGCAAAGCGGCGACGATTTACTCGCTATGCCGGTAGAACTGGTGGCGCCGGCTAATAGCAGTGGCGACCGCATCCTGAGTGCGCAAGTGAAGGAAGCAGATAACGAACGCGTCGTGGCCGTAGACGACCCAGCCATTAAAACCGCCGTTACGCAGATGGCTCGATCAGTCTTCGAGGCGTTCGGAGCGCGCGATTACGGCCGCATAGATATACGTCTGGACGAGTACGGCGTGCCGCATTTTATAGAAGCCAATTTAATCCCCGGCCTGGCTCAGCACAACTTCACCAGCTACTTCACCCACGCCTGTCAGCTAAATCAGGGTCTGGATTACGAGTCTATGATTCTAGCCATTGCCGAGCAAGCCATGTCGCGCGATGTCGAACCGTTACCTTACCCGGCTATCCCAGTCTTAGCCACCTAGGTTATGCGGTACTCTTGCTCAACACCGTAATGCACGGCCAAATTGACGCTAATGGCAAGCGGCCGGTTCATTGTAAGTTCGCCGGTGAGTAGTTGATAAAATAGCTGGTCAAACCATACGGCATTATTTGGATTGTTCCAGATGGACATCTCGGCTAAATGGCATTCGGCGTCAAATGGAGCCGGCTTATCCGGCCCTGTAGTCTGAGGTTCTTCTTCGAATGCCACTATGCTTAACCTTTAGCTAAACCGCACTATAGGCCTGGCACTCTGCTTAGTCAAACAAGGCCCTTTGAAATTTTGCTGGCTCGGCACCATGTGGCAGAATGATGGTTAAGCATGCTGCGCTCTAAGCGGATTAAAACATTTACGGATCGATTCCCGTTGGTTGGGCCGATTTTCTGGATGGTTAGTTTGCAGTTCTTTATCGTCCAGTACATCGTCGCCCATGCCTGGGCCGTTCGCTACAGCTTGGCGGCCAACACCATCAGCGATCTGGGCAATACGGCTTGTGGAGTCTACGGCGGCCGTTACGTTTGCTCACCGCAGCACGCGCTCATGAATGCCTCGCTCATCGTGTTGGGCTGCACCATGGTCATCGGTTCCGTGCTTATTTATCACGAATTTCGCCGCAGTTTTGCGGAAGCGCTAGGCTTTGGCTTCATGGCGCTGGCCGGGCTAGGCACCATCATGGTCGGCATCTTCGCCGAAAACACCATTGCTAGCTTGCACGTCTTGGGTGCCGCCTTGCCTTTTCTGATCGGCAACGTGGCTTTACTGATATTCAGCCAGGCGCTGGAGCTACCACGCCTGTTTCGGCTCTACACCATTGTGTCCGGTGTTGTAGCGCTACTAGCTTTTGGCTTGTTTGCCACGCACCATTATTTGGGCCTAGGCATCGGCGGCATGGAGCGCTTAGTGGCTCACCCCCAAACCATCTGGCTCATTGTGTTCGGCCTCTACATGACTCGCAACCACTACCGCACCTTACGTTCCCGTCGGAGACGTCGGGCTGATGCCGACGCTTTGCAGGAGAGAGGGTAAGAGTGCCACTTTTTCATCCGCGTCAAAAGCTTGCTGGCAGGCCAGGCGGCTAACCGATAGACTGGCCCGTCTCAATACGAGATCCACTTCTGCTTGGTCGTATGTAAACATGTCAGTCAACTGTTCGAAGTAGGATAATTCAGGCATAACCGGTCGCTCTGGCCTGAAGCCGGTGGCCTCTTCAACCAGTGAACCGGTAACGGCTTGCAGCAACTTTGCTTTCCAGCCGGGCATATACTCCGCAGCGTAAGAAGGCACAAAATCTTCCCGGCCAAGACTCCTAGCGGCTTTCCATAGGAAGAGCATGATGTCATTGTCCACGGCATCATCGCCGACGACTCCCCACCAATTAAAGAGCTTTTCAATTTGTTTCTTAACGGCTTCTTCACCAACGTAGAGTGGCGGATCATAATGTAAGGCAAGTTCCTTAAGCGGTACCCGCGTCAGTTCATCCGGTTGTGGCGCCGAGCTATAAAGCCGCCGTGTTGTGCTATGTACCGTGGCTTGCACGCTATCGCGAACCAGCAGCACGGGCGCTTGATGCAGAGAATGGCGAACCTCCGCCGGCCCGCCACCGGAAATTCCTAATATCAACTTCGAAATTGAACGCATAGTAGAGCTCTGGAAAAGAAATGGTTCGTTGCCCGCTTGCAGCCGCTCTTGCGCATCCTCAACCGCCGCAGCCCAATTGCGGGCTAAGTTAACCTTGCCTTTCCGCAATCTCAATCCCGTGACAAGCAGCGGATCTACACCCGGCAGCTCGCCGCCATCTTCGACTGCTTCGTAGAGTTCGTTCTGCATTCCACGCAACCCGGTACTTATTGCGTACTGTCCTTTATAAATGCTATTGGCCCGCCTTTCGGCTTTGTGCAATTCTTCGAGCATCCTGTGGGCTTCTCGATTAGTTTTAGCCATGTTTGCGCGCAGCCGGTACTCCTGGCATTCCCGCTGTGCCATAGCTAACTCCGGCTCATCATGCGCCTTTAGAGCCTCCAGCGCCGTCTCGGTCTGGCCGATTAACTCGATTCTGTCAGGCCAGTCTTGGGGCGGCTTTAATGCCTCAACATCTATATCGGTCATTGCATATCCGTGACCCCAAGTATCTCCCCGACCATTTATTTACGCAAGCCACTTTAAAGTCTTTGAATGATACTGTCGCCCCCGCAAACCATCTGGCTCATCCTCTTCGGCCTCTACATGATCCGCAACCACTACCTAAGAACACATATCGCCTAGTAGGCCTCTCCAATTTGTTACAACCGGTTGTTCTTCCAGCGAGAGTTGATCAGCAGACTCAGGATTAATATACTCTATTGGAACCAACGCACTATCTGGTAGAGCGCGGTGATGTGACCAATGCCCGGCCTCAGGCTCACCCCAGAACTCGTGCAATGAACCATCTGCCGCTAGCCCAACCCATTCGCCGACCATATACTGGCCGACCGTACTACCCGTCTTAGTATTGCCGCCATCGTAGTGATAGCCTGAGCTTCTCACCGGCCAGGCTTCCCTCGGCACATCTGATTCTTCAGGTTCCTCGGTTACTATGTACTCAGTATTGCCGTCTAGCCTAGAAATAATTCCTCTAATAAAGGAGCCCTTCGTCAACGGTGGATGTGTTTTAGGTTTAGTCTCTATGTGCAGCTTCATATGCACAGGAGGACTTGATGTCTGAACCGGTTTTACTTTGGTTGCTTTTAGAATCACTGCAGCATCTTGGGCGTCTGAACGCATTAACCCTGCAATTAATGGTTGTAGCGTTCGACGTGTTTCATTATCCTCTTCGGCCCTCGCTTCTGCCGCGTTTTTCATTTCGCGTTCTTGGCCCTCTTGTCGGTCTCGTTCTACAGAACTATTGGCATTTCCTGCAAGTCTCTTTTTCCAATCATCCATAGTTAATATTTAGATGCAAAAGTGATGTCTTTGCAAGCATGAGCATATTAGGTTTTGAGAAATTTTCCTGTTGTTAGTAACCTTCGCGAACTGATATAGCTTCGTCTATCCAATCTTCAATATTTTCTTTGATATGGTCGTAGACGTTTGTGCTGGTGCTATATGGAGGATCATACACTTTGACAATACCACTCATTGGCTCATTCCCGACTGTAAAACCAAGAAACGGATTCTGTCCTTTTAATGATTGTTCCCCGAGACTATTTTTCAAGTTATGGATATGTATGCCCACTACGCCTTTTCCAGAGTTCCAAGCTTTTTTTATTTCGTAGTTAATCCACTTGCGCCCCGCGGTCCCTCCGCCAATCATAACTACTGCACACGACTTTCCAGCCATTTGATTGTTAATCCAGTTCTCGATGGCTTGATCTCCTTCTTCCGTGATCTCTTCCCATTCATTATCTGAAACTACCTGGTTACCTTCTATTGCGCCAATGTTTCTTACTTGCGAAACACGCCAACTATCCGGTGCATAATGAAAGCTGAAAAATACTTTCTTTGCCATTCCCTATCTCCTTATTATCACAAAATATGTTAATACTAATAGGACTGTCATTATCGAACCGTAGAAAAGTAGCAAAGTCGTGGAAAATATTGTCGCAATCCAAGAGCTAGTTTGTTTTTTCACAGGCGTAGTATCAAGAGAAAATGTTATGCTCTCTTCATCTAACGTTCTTACTGCATCATATAGTTTACGGAATAGCCTTTCTTGCAGCAGGTAGTACCCGTCAAGCAGCCAGAAACTGGCCACCGGAAGATAAGCCACTATGATGTAGGTTTTTACACTATCCTTAGCAGAAAGAGCAAATAGCGCGGCCACTAATGTCACGCCCCAAGCTTTCAATAAAAATGAATTGGCAGCCATTCTGGTAATTGTAAGCTGTAAGAATTCAAGGTGTTTTATTTTATTGTCGTTCTTGCTCATTTTTAACACTCGGGGAGTCTTAGCAAATTATTTTCGGGTGTGGCATCCGCGCGGGTTTGAAGAAAACGGGTGCCGTAAGCACTTGTATTAACGAAGCAATACGCGCGCGGCTGCACACGTTCCACGTACGCGGAAACGCGTTCCCCATTTATTCCGTTATCTAGCCAACCTACAACCGTAGATCTATCGGTAGTTGATGCGTTATTGGTGCCATGTTGTACCCATCGATAGCGCGTTGCTGCCTCATGCGGGTTGTCGTGGTGCCCATTATCTTTACGTATATCGGTAATCTCTATCTCAGCCATACTTTCCCCTTTTGTTTCGCCGACGAGAACCGGCAAAATCATGTTAGATTTATACAAGAGATCGATCTTTGATGGGGTTGGCCACCTTCCGCCGGCCAGTCTCTCAGAGGTTGATGTTCTTGGTGTCTAACATTATGAACCGCTTGTGTTTCAAATGCAACACACATAATTGCGATTTTTCATAAGAGCTGAGATAAAACTATTGTGCTTATGTTTAATCTCGGGTTGGACTGATGTTCATACGGAGATATTTTTCGAGGGATTTATCGACGGCGTGTATATAAGTACCCCTAATGCCACGCGTAAGTAATGTTTTATATATGTTTAGAATATAACGCTCAAGTTCTTCGTCAGATTCTATCGATCTTTTGCCATTGAAGTCTTTGTATTTCTTTTTGTCTAGTACAAGCCTGTGGTTTTTTTCATCGTATGACACCTCTGGTCCGATAATTACACCCACATAATTCAAATCATAGCCTTGGACTGTATGTATGCAGCCAACCTCGTCAATTGCATGAGGAGAATTTACCCAATCTATATTCGTACTGTTCCATTTTAGTCTTAAGCCATCGAGCTCAATATCATACTCGCCCCCTTTTTTCGTCTCCCATGTCCAAGCGTAGCCTGCGACCAACCGAGCAAGACCATGTTGCCGGTCTTTCTCCTTAATTACCGCAACCATTTCTTGAATATTCGCAAAGTACATTAGGTCGTATTCGCCGAAACTCGGCTTAATGGTTTCGCGCATTGAAAGTAAATCATCAATAAATTTTATATAGTCATTGCCTGCAAGTACTCTGAGTTGGCTAGTAAGTTCGTATTCGACTGGATTAAGGTTTGCTAATCTTTCCGGCCTAACATCACCTGGAACAACGGACTGTTTCCCGTCATATAACAATACTTGAGAGTCTGATGCTCTCATTATCCAATCGAGC
Organism: uncultured Candidatus Saccharibacteria bacterium; assembly: GCA_964478195.1. GTDB lineage: Bacteria > Patescibacteriota > Saccharimonadia > Saccharimonadales > UBA4665 > JAJZCD01. The sequence goes on along the minus strand of CAYZGW010000048.1, from coordinate 2,236 downwards.
TGAGTCCCTTCATGCCCCAATTCATAAAATCTATTCGCCGCGTCAAAAGGACCGTAGCTACTTAAATTTATCCTCCTCCGTAGTCGATGCGCTTCATCAACTATGAGTAGATCATAATGTTTCCCAACAACATTGCTTGGCCCAATAACCATACCCGATGTAAGACCCTTAATTTTTGAAAAAACTCTCTGTATGGTCTTGCGCAATCCTGCCTGAGGAATCACGAGCGCAATGCTAAGATTTTTTGTCTCATCGGCTTGAGTGAGAAATTTAGTAAGAAACGTTGCCAGCACTGATTTACCGGTGCCAGGTTCGCCACTGACTATGTGTGTCCTATGTTCGCCTCGTAGCAAATAACTTTGAATTTTGTTTACTGCGTTAATTTGTTCGCTCGTAAGGGCTTTGTACGGAGAGTACTTAAATAGATCGCTGTTTCTTATTTGTATGAGATCTTGTGAAGCCAAGCTCATGCTTTGGAGTTCGCGCCAAATGATCTCAAATTTGGCTTTATATTTTTCCCTATCATAATAGCTATGATTTGCTAAGCCTAAATTGCCGTTCTGAAGAAGAAACTTATTATCAGCTACCAAATACTGAATAAGCCAAGATTCTATGTCTAAAGTTGCCGACTTATTATATTCTTCGTCCGTAATAATATGTGCTCTTTTGAGCATACGTTTTGAGGGGTTATCATAATGCTGCTTAAAACGATTAAACGCACTGACAGTTTCGCCGACGTACATTTCTTTTCCATTCTCAAGAATATAAACTACTGGCCAATCCTTTGCAGACTGAACACCACGAAGCTTTTTGATTACTGAAGGTTCAAATCTATGGGTGGTAATTGCCAACTTTAAAGCTCCGTGTACTTTCTGTGACTTCCTTTTGATTTCTCTACGGGATATTTTGCCTCATTCTTGTCCATCTTATTGCTGAGTGCCGAGCCAACATCAATTTTCAAATCGTTAGCAATCAGTAATACCCAATAAAGTACATCTGCAAGTTCGTCACTTACAGCTTCTTTATTTTTCGAAACGTGATCCGCCATTTCCTCTGGGCTTTTCCATTGGAAATGCTCTAGAAGCTCGGTAGCTTCCAGTACTAGTGAGATAGTGAGGTCTTTGGGATTATGGAATTGTTTCCAGTCGCGCGCATCCCGAAAGGCAATTATTCTTTTTTGAAGATCTCCCAAATCACTCATCTCAGCATATTGTACGCTTATGCTTGGGTATTTACAGTAATTCGGAAAGGTTGCTTACGTACACAGCGCCGGCTTTTTTGAACTGGCTGCTTGAAATTAGTCCGCTAATGACGCCAATGAAGTGGAAACCAGCACCCTGGGACGCTTTCATGTCAAACAGACTGTCGCCGATATAGACAACCTGGTATGGTTTGATGTCGTGCTCTGCCAGCCAGATTTTAGCCGGATCAAAAGCGCGCGGGTCCGGTTTGTGAAATGATGCATCGTCCTCTGTTTGAATAAAGTCAAACAACGCCTTTGGTATACCAAGGTCTTTGAGGTCGTATTCAAACGAGTAACGGCTAGTAGATGTAATAACACCGATGTATTTGTCGGCTGCCCTAAGCCGCTCTAGAACGCCTAATGTCTCCTCAAACAGACGCTTCGGAAAGTCAGCATGTATCCTCTTGACGCGCTTCATGGCTTGGTCGAGGTCATCTGTTTCATACAATGCACCCAACAGTACGCGCAAGGGTTTGCCCCAATGCTCGCGCAATTCTTTGTCTAATAACTCCTTGTTGTACCACTTCCTGGCTATGTGTTTATGTTGGGCCCATTTGGCTTCAATCGTACCCACCAGCGTGTCGTCGTGGTCAAAAAGAACCGCTTTGATGTCGTCGCCGATAAGTCCACTCATCCGCCTATCATAACAAATAGCACTTTTATCCCTGTTTTTGAATGGCTAAGCGGCTTGGGCGTCGATGGACTCGACTGCCAGCACTGGTACATAGAGCAGATGGTCGTCGGGCAGTTTATCTAGGAATGGTAAGAGCGTGGCGTCACTGAAGCTGAGACAGAGTGCCCGGACCGGCGTGCTACCAATAATCCGTCCAACCTCTACTAAGGAGTAGGTTTCAAATTTGCCCTCAAAGGTCAGGCCCAAAAATTCATGCAGCATGACCGGTTCATCCGGGTCCCAGGCGACGGGGATGGATAGGCTACGGTGCGATTCTACGAAATACTTGGAGCCCAGAAAGCCAAGTCTGTCAGCGAAAA
>CAYZGW010000047.1:0-8006 GCA_964478195.1 uncultured Candidatus Saccharibacteria bacterium | reverse complement strand
ATGTGCCAGCCTGGGAAGCCGACTCCCCAGGGGCTATCCCACTCCATGTCTCGCTTTTGGTCTTTAGGGCTAAACTTCCACAGTGCGAAATCGGTGGGATTACGCTTTTGTTGATTGTACGCCACTCGTACGCCTGCCTGTTGTTCTTCTACATCTAATTTAGCGAGATCGGCATAGCTGGGAAATTTTGAAGTGTCGTAATACACGCCATCGTCAATGATGTAGGTATATCCCTTAGTTTCTAGTTTTTGAATAAGCTCTATTTGTTCGGCAATGTGCTCGGTAGCTTTAGGCAGATAATCCGGCGTCTTGATGTTGAGCGCGCGCATTTCCCGTAAAAAGTCGGCAGCGTAAAATTCAGCAACATCCCAGGCGGTTTTGCCTTCGCGGTGAGCCCCCTTTTCAAGCTTATCTTCCCCCTCGTCCCCATCGCTTACCAGATGGCCAACGTCGGTAATGTTCATGACCCACTTTGGCTGCAAACCGCTTGCTTGCAAAGTTCGAATTAGCGTGTCCCAGCGGATGTAGGTGAACCAGTGGCCAATATGGGCGTAGTCGTAGACGGTGGGGCCGCAGGTATAGACGGTAACCTCGGGAGCTTTAAGCGGCTTTAGCTCGTCAATCTGGCGCGTTAATGTGTTGTAGAGTTTCATCAGAGTTTCCTTGTGTGAGATTATTGAGCAGTTCTTGGGCATAGCGCAAACACTCTGACTTTATCTCATTGAAAGGGCGACCGTCGGTAACCTTGAAGCCTGCACTATGGGGGTGTCCCCCGCCGCCGAAATGTTCGGCAAGTTTGTCGGCAACTGGTGCTCTGTAGTTGCAGCGTAGCTTGCCGGTAACTTTGCCGTCATCGTAGGTTTTAAATACTACCGAAAGCTGTACATCGCTAATCTGTAATGAATCAAATTGCACCAGGACTGCCGGGTTGTAGAGAGGGCTGTATTCGTTGATCTCGTTCTGTGGAATAGTTACGTGAGCAATGCGGCCGTTTGCAGCAAACTCCATACGCTGAATTAAAGCTGCTTTGTAGCGGAAAATAGTCTCGGGCATACGGCTGTAATCGCGGCGCAGCTCTTCGAGCAGGGCGCGGTTCACGCCTTTGTCGGTCAGGTCTGCCATGATCCGGAAGGTATCGGCAGTAGTTTTATCGTTGGTGAGCCCTTGGGTGTCACCAAGGATGGTGCTCATAATATGTCCAGCCGTTTCGACGCTGATCGGCCAACTGAGCTTATTTGCAAGGTGAAAAATAATTTCGCCAGTGGAAGCGGCAACATCATCTACAACTAAAGCTGCGGCAAAATCGAGTGGCCTCTCGACTGAGCCATGGTGGTCTAGTACGATAGATGGCCGACTTTTAAGTACTCCCCACTTTCCGTTCTTTTCGAGTTGCCCAAAGAGCGTATAAGTATTAGCATCCACAATAATAGATAGATCAAAGCTGCTCGGCAGTTCATTGAATACTCGGTCCCAGCCAGCAATGTAGCGCAGATAAGTAGGAATGTCGACGCCGCAGTAGAGGTATGCGTCTTTGCCTAGATCACCCAAAATATGCTCAAGTGCCAAGGCGCTTCCAAGGCTGTCGGCATCTGGATTATCGGCCTGTACAATAACGATTTTTTGCGCTTGCTCAACAAGCTTTTGTATTACATCTTGCATCTTGTATGTTATTTTACCAGTTTTAGTAGCTAATAGCTTCTGTTAAGCTTAGGGTATATGGAAAAAATACCCTACGACCAATTTATTGACACCCTAGCTTCGGCTCGCGCAAAAGTAACCCCAGGGACACATTGGCGTCATTATCAGGGTAATGAGTATATTGTGAAGGATGTGGTGTTATTAGAAGCAACCATCGAAGTTGCTATAGTTTATATGCCCGTTGATCAGCCAGAGATTGCCTTTGTTAGGCCGTTAACAAGCTGGTTTGAGCAAGTGACTGCCCCGGGCCAGTCGGTAGTACGATTCAGCAAGATTGCTGACATGGTTCCAGTAGTAGTCACGATCTAGAGTATTTGGCGGCCTTCTAGTGCACGGCTGAGCGTAATCTGATCAGCGTACTCTAAATCGACGCCAATAGGCAATCCGCGAGCTAGGCGGGTGATTTTTACGCTACGCTCGCCAATTTGTTGCTGAATGTAGAGCGCGGTTGACTCCCCTTCTACACTCGCGTTTGTTGCTAGAATAATCTCTTCCACCTCATCGTCGTCAACGCGCTGAACCAGTTCGCGGATGTGTAGCTGTTCCGGTCCGATGCCGTCAATAGGGCTTACCAACCCCCCAAGCACATGGTAAGTACCGTGAAAGCCATTGGTTTTTTCGAGAGCCACAATATCAAGTGGTTCGGCTACAACCGCTACTAGCTTTTTATCGCGCCGGGGATCACTGTAAAGCGGCGAAATATCATCATCGCTACTAATGAGCGCAAATGTTTTGGGACAGTATTTGATACCGGCGTGTAAGCTTGTGAGTGCCTGCGCGAGTTGCTCGGCTTTGGCAGGCTCGCGGCGCACTAAATAGTATGCGTAACGCTCGGCGGTTCGTGGTCCAACTCCCGGGAGGTTGCCGAGGGCTTCTATTAGGTTGGTTAGGGCTGGAGGTAGTATTTGCATGAGGTGCGTTTATTCAGGGTACTTAGGGTTTTGTGGAGTTTTCGATCTTAAGAGACCAGAAAAGTAGCAAGCCAGGCCAGGCGGCCTGGCGAAGCGTAGAAAACCCTTCAGGGTTTTTCTTTAAACTATGGAATGTGCGACGAGAGCCTAAGGGCTCTCGTGAACTAATGAGCTTTAAGATGTCTTATGGCCTATAGCCCTAAATCACCCAAAGCACCCATCATAGGCTGCATCTTCTCGGCAGCGATTTTTTGGCTTTGTTGGATAGCGTCTTTTACGGCATCCTCAATCCAACGCTCTAGCTGACCAATATCGCTAAGGTTAACAGCCTTTGGATCAATATGTACTTTCTTAATCTTCTGTTCGCCAGTGATCTCCACGCGTACTGCGCCGTCGCCCTGCTCTACGGTAATAACCTGCTTTTGCAGCTCTTTTTGGATTTTCTTGACACGCATTAGCATCTTGGCTTGATCAAATCGAGACATAATTCTCCCTCCTTTAATTAAACGTATGGACAGTGCTATTTAGCTGTTGCCGCTTATGGCTAAATCACCTAAAACTCACATAAACCATCTGCTAGTATTGTAACAGATTTACTGTGGTGGCCGCTGATTGTAAGTCTGTAAAGTAGCGGTGGTGTGTGGCCAAGCTACAAAGTAGGCGCGCACTTGGTATAGTACGGAAAAAAAGAGCATGGCACAAATAATACCAAGGCCAGTAAACTTGGCAATTGGGTTTCGCGGAAAAACCGTTAGCCATTCACCAAGCAGCTCACGTAAGCCATGGACGACAAACAAGTATGTGAGCGGAATAATGCTGGCCAACCCCACTGTACCGCCTAGGCTGGTAAGTGCGATGCCTAAAACTACCATGCCGCCGAGCAGGGTTGCCCGTGGTGAGCGGTCTCGGTAAAAGTATCCGTAGACGCCTAGTGCACCCAAAATTAATTCCGAAGCAGTTAAGAGTGGCGCACGGCCAATCCACAGTATTGGTGTCGTGACTTTGTGCGCGCTGGCGGCAAGCATGGCAGCGCGAAGATTATGAATTGGATGTAGAGTAGTGGCGAACTTGGTGGGTAAACCAGCAGCCTCAATCAGGATATGCGTATTGCCAATGCCGCTAGCTATAAGTGGTGTGAGCACGAATAGAAACGTGATTGCCCAGCCAATCAAATGCTTGCGTGGTGTACTTTGCCAGCGTTCACGGGCATGGCGGTTTAGGACTATTAAGCCGAATACTTCATACCATATCATGCCCGGCACATACCAAAGTAGCGCCAGTACGGCCGCTAGCCCATAGCCGACAAATTTATGATAGGTGTGTTCGTGCTGATACCATACCAGAAATGCTATAAAAGCGAGTACGAACATTTGGAGTACTTGCCCTGTCCCGTTCCGAGCAAAATGTAGAAAGCCAGATGAAGTGGCAAATAGTAGCGTTCCTAAAAAGGCAATGCGAAAGCTGTACCACTGGCGAATAATGGCATAAAACAGAAACGCCATAACAACACCAAAACCGGCCGCGACTACTCTGGTGGTAAGGATGTGGTGGTGAAACAAAGCGGTAAAAAACCAAACAAACGCAACATAAGGCGCATTTATAGGGTTAGAAGCAATATGGTGCCAGTTGTTGGCCTGGTGATAGGTACTAATTTCCTGGGTGCTATAACCAGGCACTAGTGTCCCCAACCGGTTGAAATACAGCAGATAAGCAACTAGCGTTAAGCTAAGTACAACTGATATCGTACGCCAATGCGTAAAAAAGAGTTTTTTTGCGATGTCCATGCTGCTTTACATTCTAGTATACAGCATCTGCCGCAGCTCTATTCACCAAACGGGTCACCACTATGGCTAGTATCGAGCGAGCGGAATTTCTGCTTGTCGCGGTCGAAGTAGAGTTCGATGTTGCGCAGTGCGCCGTTACGGTGTTTCTTGATGAGGATGTCGGTGATGTTTTTGCGGTCGGTTTCGGGATTGTAGTAATCCTCGCGGTAAATGAAGGCTACAATGTCGGCGTCCTGCTCGATAGAGCCGGATTCGCGGAGATCGGCCAGCTGAGGAATCTGCGGACTGCGATTTTCTACCGAACGGCTCAGTTGGGATAGTGCGATTACGGGTACGTTCATTTCACGGGCTACACCTTTTAGCCCACGCGAAATCTCCGAGATTTCCTGGACGCGGTTCCCGTCGCCACTAAACCGGCTGCCGCCACTCATCAGCTGTAGGTAATCTACGATGATGAGTCCTGGCTGGCGCAGGTGAGCTTCGCGTCGGACTTTGGTGCGCAGATCGGCAATGGTAATGCCTGGGGTGTCGTCTAAATAAATCGGCGCTTCACCCAGTACGCCCATGGCATTGGCTAGTTTTTCGAAGTCCTGATCGGTTAGGTTGCCTGTGCGCAGTGCCCAAGCGTCAACACCGGATTGCATGGACAGCAAACGGTCCACCAGCTGCTCTTTGCTCATCTCAAGACTAAAGATAATTACTGGCTCTTTGGCTTCAATTGCGACGTTATGGGCTAAGTTCAACACAAAAGCAGACTTACCCATGGCTGGACGGGCGGCAAGAATGATGAGGTCGCTGCGCTGCAACCCAGCTAGTGTTTCGTCGATGTCGCGGTAGCCGGTGGGAATACCACGGATCTTCTTTTTGTCTTTGTGCAGGTCGTCTAGGCGTTCAAAACTAGCGGTTAAGATTTCGTCAATGCCAACTACTGTCTGTTTAACGTGCTGTTGGCTGATAGAAAACAACCGGGTCTCGGCTTCTTCGATCAGTTCTTTGAGCGGTTTTGACTCGTCTTGGCCAAGGTCGGCGATTTCGGAACTGACGCCAATGAGGCGGCGGCGCATAGCCTTTTGAGCAACAATGTCGGCATATTGTTCCACGTGGGCCGCGGTCGGTACGTAGTTGGTGAGCTCGGTTAGGTAAGCTGGGCCGCCAACCATATCCAAAAAGCCGGTACCCTTTAGCTGGTCGGCCAGGGTTAGTACGTCGATGGAGGCGCGGCGTTCGTAAAGTGCTAGGAGCGCTTCATAAATGCGGGCATGGCGGGCGTCAAAAAAATCTTCGGTGGAGATGGTATCGGCGATTTTGACAATTGCATCGGTGTCAATGAGTATAGCGCCTAGTAGCGATGCCTCGGCGTCGGTGTTTTGGGGTTGTGCGTTGCTGCGTGAATTAGCCATCTTCCTATACTTCCTCTAGTCGTTCTATGGTAACAGTTCGGCGCCGCCAAAGATATTACTTATTGCGGTAACGTCGGGCTGGGCAGGAACGGGTATATCCGGTTCAGTGATGATACAGATGATTTCTACAGGACTGCCGTATAGTCTACTAGCGGTATCGGCAAAAATCTGACGGTTTTTAACTTCGTTCATGCGCTTTTGATGAAAACTGAACTTGAACGCTAGGGTCAGCTGTGAACCATTGAAGGTTGGCTGAGCCATGCGGGCAATACCGTAGAGGGTATTGTACTGTTTTTTAATGTCTTCAAGTACTTGGTGCCAAAGATCAGTTACGTCCACTTCGACTGCTGGCTGAGCGAGTTTTGCTGATGCTATGGGGGGGTCAGATGTACCGTTGTCGAGCGGGCCTGCCGCATGTGCTACTGGTTGGGAAGGCGACAACGTTTGCTTGGCGGCTTCAGGTGACGCTTTTGGCGGAGATTCTGATGATTGAAGGGGCAGCTCTTTAGACTTACTAATGGTGGCTGGGGGTGCTACTGGAGCGGTTGCTGGCCGTGGTATGACTGCGGCCGGGCTGGCTATGGGTAGGGCTGATTGCAAAAGCGTTAGTTCTAAAAGCTGCTTGGGGTTGCGGGCGGCCGATACGTCTAGGAGTTTTCGTAGGAGTGCGAGATCAGCCTGGGGGTTGGTGCTAGTACTATCTAGGATGGTTTGGCGTAGCTGGGCGCTAAGCTGGCGAGCAACCATAGCTGGCTCAAAACCGAGGTTATATAGCTCGGCAAGCGTGGCGACGACGCCACCACTGTTGGTCTCGGTCAAGGCGCTAGACAGTTGCTTAATGTGTATCTCTGGCGCTAGACCAAGAATACGCTCGACGTCGGCACGTGTAATATGCTCTGAGGTGTTACTGGCTTGGTCTAGCAAACTAATACTGTCACGGAACGATCCTTCACCGTGCTCTGCGATGAGCCGAAGAGCGTCATCGTCAATTTTCAGCTTTTCACCGGTGGCAATGGTCCGCAGATGGCCAACAACTTTATCAAGCGGCACTGGCCGTAGTGAATAGCGCTGGGTGCGGCTGACAATGGTATCGGGCAGCTTGTGAGCCTCAGTGGTCGCCAAGACAAACACTACGTGAGCTGGCGGCTCTTCAAGTGTTTTGAGTAATGCATTGAATGCCTCCTTGGTGAGCATATGAACTTCATCAATGATATAGACTTTGTATTTTGCGCTAGCAGGTGCGACACTTACTCTTTCGCGTATGTCACGTATCTCATCGATGCGGCGATTGGAAGCGGCGTCAATCTCAATAATATCCAGGTGTGTCTCGTCGTCGTACGGCAGGCCATTGATTTCGTGCGCCAAAATTCGGGCGATTGATGTCTTGCCAGTACCACGCGGGCCACTCAGTAAATAGGCATGGCTAATTCGCCCCTGCTTTATAGCGTTTTCGAGGGTGGTGGTGATATGCTCTTGGCCGACCGTTTCCGCGAACGTTTTAGTCCGGTATTTCCGGTAGAGTGCTTGCCCCATAGTTACCTACTAGTATACCTGGTCTGTGAATTCAAATCTGCTGTAGAAAGTACCCCGCTATGGGGTGTCTGTTAAACAAAGCCAGCCGCCTAAAAAGGTGGCTGGCTTAGCGTGCCCTCTAGTATAAGACTACAATGCAGCTTCGAGAGCAGCCCATTCAGCTTGGCTGTCGTCTTCAGGAACATTGACGCTGACTTGGTCGCCGGGCTTGGCTTTGAAATAGGTGACGCTGGCAAGTAGTATGCGGAAGTCACGGCTGCCAACGGTTACGAAGTAATGACCACCTTCGAGTTTGAGTGTGCCTACAACCTGTTTGCGCGGGATGGGGCCAATTTGCTTGTAGAGGAAAGCGCCGTCGTCGGCAATAGTGAGCTTGAGGATGTCGCCTTGTACAAGCTTGGATTTGCTGGCGTAGTTAGCTGGCACAGGGTAGGTTTTGCCATCTGAGCCAACCATGTTCTGGCCATCAAACACTCCTTCGATAACCTTGCCGAGCACATCGTCGGTAACTTTGGCTTGTACTTTTTCGTCGTCGCCTACAAGACTGATTAGGAGCTCGTTAGCAGCTGCCAAATTTGTCTCGGCCTCTTGAATAAGGGCCCGGAGCCGTTTGACTTGTTTTTCGGGTACGTCTGCCATATTTATTCTCGTTTCTATCTCACCTCAGTGTTTATCTAAAC
>CAYZGW010000046.1:0-8369 GCA_964478195.1 uncultured Candidatus Saccharibacteria bacterium | reverse complement strand
GCGGCGGATCCGGCGGGCATATCACCCCGATTCTAGCGGTCGCTCATGAGCTGAAGAAACAGCATCCGAATAGCAAGATTATCTATATCGGCCAACGGGGTGATGCTTTGTCTGATGTGCCGGCTCATGATCCAAATATTGATGTAATATACGATGTATGGGCTGGTAAATTGCGCCGTTATGCGGATGAAGGCTGGCGCCAGTGGCTGAATGTGCGGGTGCAGGCGCTGAACGTTCGTGATGTGCTGCGCGTTCTGTACGGTATATGGCAGAGCTTCTGGCTGCTGCGTAGGTTGAAGCCAGATGTTATTTTTACCCGCGGCGGTTTTGTGAGCGTGCCTGTGGCACTGGGAGGGCGTTTGAACCACATTCCTTATATTACGCACGATTCTGATAGCGTGCCGAGTCTGGCTAATCGCTTGATTGCTCGTTGGGCTCACACACATGCGGTGGCCTTACCTGCCGAGCTCTATCCATATCCCAGAAGCAAAACAGTGGTGGTAGGTGTCCCAGTGGGACATGACTATAAACCTGTTACGGCTGAGCTACGACGGAAATACCGCGAGGAATTAGGGATTAGCGCTAAGCAAATGGTGTTTTTGACCGGTGGTGGCAATGGCGCTCGTGCTCTTAATGAGGCCTTGGTTGCCAATGCGCAGTATTTGCTAAGCACCTATCCGGATTTAGTGATTGTCCATGTGACGGGCCGAGCACATGAAGCGGCAACCAGTGGGGCTTATGATGCGCTAAATCTAGGCGCCGCGCGAGTGCGAGTGCGGGTACGCGGCTTTGTGCATGATCTGTACCGGTATAGTGGTGCGGCTGACGTGGTGATTGCGCGTGGTGGTGCGACTAACTTGGCTGAGTTTGCACTGCAGGGCACTGCTTGCCTCATTGTGCCCTCAAAGCAATTGGGTTGGAATGTCAAAAACGCTGCGGTGTTAGCACATGAGGATGCAATCGTGAAACTTACAGAAGACCAGGTAGAACAAGCTGAGCGGCTTGGCCGCACAATCGGAGAGTTACTACATGATGAGGCGCGGCGCAAGCAGCTAGCCAGTAATCTGGCGGCCTATGCGCGTCCGTATGCTGCGCTAGATTTAGCGGTACTACTTATTGAGGTTGCCGGTGGGAAAAGTCATGTTCGGTCGAAAAAATAAAAAACCGGTAGAGCAGGGGAGGACAACTGGCCGACAAATACAGCGGGGAGGGGCGGTTAATCCGGCTTTTTCGTACTACAACTCGGCTCGAACTGCTGATACACCACGGGAGCGGACCAGTGGACAGCGGCAACAACTTGCTGAAACGGAACAGAGTAGGGGGCGAGGGGATGTTACGCCGCGTGCTGTAATAACTGCCTTGCCGTTCTGGCTGCTAACAGGATTAGCAGTGGCCTGCGTGATAAAAGTTCTGTGGCTGAGCACTAGCCCTAGAATTATTATAGTAGGAAATACAACGACTTCTTCGGCTTATGCACAGTCTGCTGCTGTATATGAAGCGGCTGCTCGTACATTTCTTGCAGGCAGCACTATGAATCATTCTAAAATCACCGCCGACCTTGATGGTACCGCTCGAAAGCTAGAGCGTGCGTACCCAGAATTGGCGCAGGTGGCGGTGAGTATTCCGCTGGTTAGCAATCGTCCAGTTGTTTACGCCGAGATTGCGCAGCCCAGCCTAATCTTACAGATGTCGCGCGGTAATTATGCACTGAATAAAACTGGTATTGCACTGGCTCGTACTCCTAAAATCCCCGCCCAAGTGCCGGTGGTAGTCGACCAATCTAGTGTGATGCCCAAGCTAGGTGCCCAGTATCTCCCCAGTAGTACGATAGCGTTTATCCAAATAGTTGACTATCAGCTTCGATCGGCGCATGTAGCCGTTAGTGCTTTTGTGCTGCCTCCAGATAGCCCTTACGAGCTTGATGTGCGCCTAAGTGGTCAAGCTTATCTGCTACGGTTTAATCTTGAAGAAAGCGCACAGGTACAGAGCGGCACGGCAATCGCTACTACACAGCAGCTGAGTGCACAGGGTAGCTTGCCTAAGACGTATCTGGATGTACGTGTCCCCGGCAGGGTGTATTACAAATAACAGAGCATAAGGCCTGCCGTAAACTTAACGGTGCAATGTTATGAAGCAGGTTTATGAGGTGACTGATGTAGCTTTTGATTGGCCGACATCAGGATTTGTCCCCCGTGCCCCTATTGATGTTCGTATAATGTTCAGTATGTATTAGACACTGTAGCGCAGAGTAAAACATATACTTTTATATAAAAGATTGCATAAGTCAAATGTTAGGGCAGAGGGGAGAAAGGGAGGGAACGCACATATAATATCAAAAACGTGAAAAAGCAAATATTTTCACGATCAAACTGTGGATAAGTCAAATAGTATGAATAGCGTTTGGTCTAATTGTCAAACACTAGACGTATGGGAAGCTGCTTAAGGAGTTGATACTATCGTTATAGTGCTTTGTACGAAGAGCACCATAGCCGAATCTTGGGTATACAGAGTTTGCAACAGCAAATATTGCAAGAACTGTATGGCCGATGCTAAAAACTCCCCTGTAGTGGTTGTATGAGTGAGCCTGCGCAAACACTAATTGCATGTCGCAAAATATACATTGTGCGACGTATAACATATAGTTCTCTCGTCAATCATTTGGCTATGCTTGTTGCGCTGCGACCGCTCGTCTTTTAAGAAAAATAACTGCCCTACGTCCTTTGTTTGATCTGGCTTACCTGTTAGCGCCTGGCGTCTCTGCTAAACTTTATTATGCGGTACACTATGATGGTTTCTATTTTGTTCACAAAATGCCCATACTACGCTGTTCGTAATTTGTACACCTCTAGGACTGTTGCTCATTTAGACGACTGACCGCATCGTATACCCTAAGCCGAAGGAATTGATTGCTCTCACTCGTTCGGGGCTGCAAATTACATACCCAATCATACATGATTGCAAGCTGCGTCTTAATGTTCGGGACGGCTATGCCCGGCTCCTGGCTGCCAATCATAAAAGGAGCGGTACGTAATAATGCCAGCTTGCCAAGAGGTGTAACAGCCCAAGCTTCTGCCGGCGCAATGTTTCCTAGAAAGAGCGAGCGCTGCTCGGCCAGGACGCCGTCGTAGTATTGCAAGAGTGCTTCTGCGAGTGTGTAGGCCTTCCTTTGATTGGGCGCGCTTTCCCCTTGCCTTGGCCACTCGGAGCCGGGCGTAAAGGGCTCTGCATCGATTGCCTCTTGCCTGACAGCAATCTTTGGGTTGCCACCAGGCTGCGCCAGCACCTCATAGTGGGTGTTCGGTATAACCATCTCGTCGCCGCCGATTGTGCCTAAGATCGCTAATTCGGCGACGCAGGCTTCGATAAGATCATGTTCAGTGCCAGGTATAAGTGGTTGCTGACGCTCACCAGGAAAATAGCTAACGATTTCAGCAGGGCCCGTCGTCATTGCGACTTACCCTTCGGCTGGAGTGGCTTCGGCAAGTTCGTAGGTGGCCTTGGCGACACGTTTGAACTGTGATTTGCTCTGAAGGTTCAGTAAGATAGTGGTCTCTTTGACGAAGCGGCTCTTGAGCACACGCTTGACGATCTCATCGCGGTGGAGTGGTTCCCCTGCTTCGCGCAGGACTTCACTGATAATGTCAGCTACGGTACCCTTTTTGTAGCCCCATTCGCGGAGGGCATAAATACCGCGGCCGATCAGTACGAAACGCTTGTCTTTGATAAGCTCGTTGTGGATAGCTTGGGTCGTAACATCTTTTCGCTTGAAGTCGCTGCCTTTGATAGCCTCGGCGATTTCGTTGAAATGCATGTGTTTGCCATTTTCGGCGAGAATAACGTAGATTTTATCGCGGATGTTCTTTGGGTTAACTGTAGGCCACTTTACGAGGCCCCAGCGACCGTTTAATGTAGCTAGCTGCTTGCTGGTGCTGGCTAAGGCTGCCGTGTATACATCGTTTGACATATCAGCGGCCTTGGTGATTTCGCGGGTTTCGAGCGGCTTACCAGCCTTAGCAATTGCGTCAACTAACTTGGCGACCTCTGCTTTGATGCCGGCCTCATCGTGGATCTTGGCATTACCAGCGCTTTGGTAGAAGTTGTCGTCCTCTGAGATAGCGCTGATGTTTGGCGTAAGTTCGGTTAAGAACGCCAAGCGAGATTGGTCGGTACGAGTGTTTTCTGCCGTTAAAGCTGCACCGAGTGCGGAGATGCGCATGGTCTGCCCTGTGGTCTCAATGGTGGCTAGAAGCGTGGCTTCAATTTCTACAACGTGGGGTAGGTCTACGCTGGAAGTACGCAGGCGGGTCATTACTGACTTTTCGAGTTGGCGAACACGTTCACGAGTGATGCCGAGTAACTCGCCGATTTGTTCGAGGGTTTCTTTGCGGTCGAAAAGTCCGTAGCGACGAGCGATAATTTCGCGTTCACGTTCACGATCAATACTGCCCAGGATGTCCTGGACAATCACTTCAGTGTTGATTAACGGCTTCTCTGTAGTCATTTCTGCCCTCTACTATAAACTAATAGTTCTAAAAGTCAATACCCTCGCCCACCAGATAATGAAGATATAGTAGCATAAAATAAGCGCTTATGCCTAGTTTGTGTTGTAAAAAGTCACTATGCCACAACTTTGAGGGCGAACAAAATATGAAAAAGCTGCCCCGCCCTTGATATAAGGGTAGTGAAGCGTTTATGCCGGCTATTTGCTGATAGTACGTCGGCGGAAACGGCCCTTTTTGGCGGCTGGGGCGGCGTCGAGCATGATTTTGGCCTGCTCATGTGTGATGGCCTTGGGGTCGGCATCTTTGGGTATCTTGGCATTTTTGGTGCCATCGGTGATGTAAGGGCCATAGCGGCCGTTAAGTACTTTGACACCGTCACCGAAATCGGCAATGTTTTTTTCGGCCTCGGCCTTTAGCTTGCCGATGTAAAGGTCGCGAGCTTCTGCCAGGCTAATAGTGCGTGGATCGAGCGGTTTGATGCTCACAAACAGTTTGTCTACCTGAATGTATGGGCCAAACCGGCCAATGTTGGCCTTAATGTCTTTGCCGTCGGCGGTCTGGCCTACCAAACGTGGCAACTGGAACATTTCCAGGGCTTCTTCCAATGTAACAGTTTCTATCTTTTTACCGGTCGGTAATGGTGCAAAATCTGGCTTTGGGTCATCACCCTGTTCGCCGCGCTGTAGCATGGGGCCAAACCGGCCAAACCGAGCGTAAATGGGCCTATTGGTCTTGGGGTCGTTACCGATGTGGCGGGCTTGGGTAGCTTCAGCGCGGGAAATGTCGGCGCTGCCTTCTACGAGCTTATGAAATGGATTGTAGAACTCCTTGAGAACCTCAACGCGATTTTTCTTGGCTAGGGCAATCTGGTCTAGTTCTTCCTCGATATCTTTGGTGAAATCGTAGTCCATTACCTCGGCGAAGTGTTTGACCAAAAAGTCGGTGACTACTTTGCCAGTATCGGTTGGGAAGAGTTTGTTGCTGTCGCGGCCGTACATCAGTTTTTCGGTGGTTCGCTCTACCACGCCGTTTTTTAGGGAGAGTTTTTGGATGTCTTTTTCGACGCCTTCCAGGTCGCCGCGTTCTACATAGCCGCGGGTCTGCACGGTGTTAATAGTGCTGGCGTAAGTGCTTGGCCGCCCGATACCCATTTCTTCGAGCTTCTTAACGAGCGTGGCCTCGGTGTAGCGAGCTGGGCCGCGGCTGAGAGCTTCTAGGGCTTCGGCAGATTGAAGCGTTAATGAATCGCCAATAGTTAATGCTGGCAACAATGTATCGTCGCCGCTGCGGCCGTAGACCCTTAGGAACCCATCAAACACCACCACCTGGCCTTTGGCTTCTAAAGCTTCTTGGGAATTGCTTGCAGCAATGGTAACCGTGGTGTTTTCGAGTTGCGCAGGTGCCATCTGGCTGGACAATGTGCGGCGCCAGATTAGGTTGTAGAGCTTCTTTTGCTGCTCGTCGGCTCCGGCGAATTCCTGTGTAACATTGGTAGGGCGGATCGCTTCGTGAGCTTCCTGAGCGTTGGCGCTCTTGCTTTTAAAGGTACGGTATTGATGGTAGTTTTCACCGTATTTTTCGGTAATAAAGCTGGTCATAGCCCCGAGAGCTTGGGTGCTAAGATTTACTGAGTCGGTACGCATGTAAGTGATGTGGCCGGCTTCGTAGAGGCGCTGAGCGAGCTGCATGGTGCTGCGGGGGCTGTAGCCAAGCTTGCTGCTGGCTTCTTGCTGCAGGGTGCTAGTGGTAAATGGTGCGCCTGGGCTGCGAGTGCCAGGCTTCTTAGTAATGTTGGCGACGCTAAAGCTGCTGCCGGCAAAGGCTTGTAATACCTTAGAGACTTCTTCGGCGGTTGCAAACTTTTTGCTGCTGGCGGCCGGTAGTACTGTGCCGTCGCTTAGGATAAACTCGGCGGTCAGTTTAAAGGTGCTTTCGGGGGTGTGAGCATCAATTTCAGCTTCGCGCTCTACAATCAAGCGCACTGCTACGCTCTGCACGCGCCCGGCAGAAAGACCGGCGCGGACTTTGCGCCACAGTACGGGGCTTAGCTCAAAACCTACCAGATAATCAAGTGATTGGCGGGCTTGCTGAGCCTCCACCAGATTCATATCAATAGTGCGTGGATTTTTGACAGCCTCATCCAGTGCGTTTTTGGTAATTTCGTGGAAGACAATACGTTTGGTGGTTTTTGGGTCGAGCTTGAGTACTTCGGCGACATGCCAAGCAATCGCTTCCCCTTCGCGGTCTTCATCGCTTGCAAGCAACACGTTCTCTGCGGCTTTGGCAGCTGTCTTGAGCTCGCTAATCACCTTCTTTTTGTCAGGGTCAACCTCGAATTTGGGTGCAAAATTGTTGGCAACATCGACACTGCCGTTTTTACTAGGTAGTCCACGAATGTGCCCTATCGAACTCTTTACCACGTAATCACTACCGAGGTATTTCTCGATGGTTTTGGCTTTTGCCGGGGACTCTACAATTACTAAATTTTTGGCCATATTTACATAAGTATAACGCGTTTAGGCGGCATTTAAACCGTTGCGCTTGAGCATACAATGCGTAAGCTTAGCGCAAAACCTAGTGCAATTGCAAGAAAAATGGCTGAGAACTGTGGCCGGTCTGAGTCTACCTGATCGTATAGTGTCGCCCTACTTGAGCTCTATAAATAATACTGAGCGACTTTATAGCCGACCCAGATGCCAAAAAATGAGCCAATGGCAGTGAGTAGGATCGCCCAACCGCCAAATCCGTTGCCGTGCCCAATAATCGTACCTAACCATCCTCCTAATGAGCCAAATATCAAAACTCCGAGTGAAATTGCCTTCTTCATATACTAAAAGTTTAGCATAAGCTTTTCTGTGTAGTGGCCCAACCGCATACTCCGGAAAAGAGGGTGGGCTAGCGCCACAGGCTGAGCTATTTAGGCTCACCTGTAAAGCGCCCTCGTTCCGCAGTATGCGGTTGGACCAGTTCGACTATTTTAATGCCCAGTGATTGTTGCCAAGGGCATGGATTTTGCCACTGATCTCTAGCATAGTTAGCGCTTGATTGAACTGTATGGCGGTTAGTGCGGCGCACGTTAACAAGTCGTGGCCATCGGTGATCCCAGTTTGTAAGAGGTTGATAATTGCTTGCTCTTCGGCGGTATTGCCTTTTATGCGCACAGCTTTGGCAGTATGGTCAATGCCTAGGGTATACAAAACGTCATCAAAAGAAGTAACTGGTACTGCCCCGCTACGGATCAGATTATTGGTGCCAATGCTGTTGGGGCTAAAAATGCTGCCAGGCACAGCCAGCACATCTTGTCCTTGCTCCAGAGCGAATCGGGCGGTGTGCAGCGTGCCGCTCTTCTCGGCGGCCTCGGTGACCAGCAGTGCTTGAGCCAGGCCAGCTACAATCCGATTCCGGGCAATAAATTGATGTCTCAGGCTAGGTGTGCCCGCTGGATATTCGCTGATAATCGTACCGCCCTGCTCCACAATGCGCCGTGCTAGCGCAGTGTGGCTAGCTGGGTAAATACTATGTAAGCCATTAGCTAGAACAGCAACCGTGATGCCGCCAGCGTCTAGGCATGCAGTGTGTGCAATACCGTCAACTCCTAGTGCCAGGCCGCTAATAATCACTACCCCTTGTTCTGCCAGCTCGCTGCTCAGTTTCTGGGTAACCTGCTTGCCATACGGCGTTACACTACGGCTGCCCACTATGGCAACGCGTGGTTTACTCAGCCAAGTGCCGGGGTCGGCCCCTAAGTAATACAGCTCTTTTGGTGGGTCGGCAACGGTGGCTAGTGGCAAAGGATAAGCATTATCCTGTATTGTAAGCTTTTTTACTTCCATACAATAATATTAAAAAGTATTGACATAAGGGCAT
>CAYZGW010000045.1:0-8374 GCA_964478195.1 uncultured Candidatus Saccharibacteria bacterium | reverse complement strand
TGCCCAGGCTATTCGTGGTGCTGATGTCGTCGGCCGTGTAGCCGAGGACCGTCGACGCCGTCACTGTGTCATTCGCGGCAACCTGCACATTCACGAGGTGCGCGAACCGCAGGGTCCCCACGAGCACGCCGTCGACCTTGACTGCCACGATGACGGCCTTGCCGGTGTCAACACTGGTGGTGTTGTCGGCGACGCTCGTGACCTGCATGGTCAACGTGCCGTCGCCGGTTACGACGTGCGGGTAGACGGCCGCAGATGCGCCGCCGCGGAGGTCCCACGAGAAGCCGTAGCCGTTCGCGACACCACCCCTGTCTACGTGCTCTGGGGCGCTTTCTCCCCAAGACACGCTGCCGCTGAACGGGCTCAGCAATGCCGCCCGCTTGCCACCAATCGGTGACGCCGACGCCGACGTAGCCGTAACGACCACTCCGACCAGCGCGGCAGCGAGCAAGCTCACCACCACAACTAGCGTTTTGAGAGCTTGTGCTCTCCTTGCAAACCGACCGTTCACTTGATGATCTTCTCTGTGAGAAAAACTGGTGAAACTACACTGTTAAGGAACCGCCCTCAATGGATTTGAGGATTTCCTGTGTCTTACCTATACGTTTGTACTAAGAGACAGTTATTTATAACATGACGAAGCAATAAGGCAAAATAACCGTAGGGGCGCATACACACCCACAAAACAAGCCGTTTCCACATGGCGCATTTCGTCTTTTTGGTACAGCCAAAAAGCCAAGGGTGGAGTATGTCCAGTGGGCATACCCGTTCGACTCCCCGGGAATGACCACGAAAAAGCCCCAGCTTTCGCTGAGGCGTTTACGTGGTGAACCTCATTGAGTCGAACTGGAACCTAATCTGTGAAGAGATACTACGCTGGTGCAAATTACTGGCGGGGCAACACCGGTCATTTGAACTCCCTGCTGCGACTAGAACCTATGGCTTAGTATAGCCAGTCTAAACGACTGGATATACCGTAACATCCCTCAAATAGTAGGTGCTGGTATTTTCTGCCTGTTGGTACACAAAACTTGCTAGATCGGCGGCGCTGATGGCTTCGGGATTGTCGCCATGCGTTGCAATATCGCTAGGGTATAGATTGGTGATCTGGTATTTTTTCGGCGCGAACTCTTCTTGCAACGACTGGAAGAAGTGCATTTGTGCAGCCTTAGCGGCACCGTAAGCAGAATTACTCTTGTGGGCGGCGAGAGCGCTATTTGAAATGATGTTCACGATTCTGGCTTGGGGAAACGCAAGCGCTAAGCCACGCGTCATGTATACAGACGAAAAGTAGCAGCTCTGCATCTGCTGCAAGTAGTCCTCTGACTTCGTTTCGGTGAGGCTACCGCTTACATAGCTACCCGCGTTATTAACCAGGCATACGGTTGCTTCTGGGTAGTCGGCCTTTAGCTGTTGCCAAAACGCCTCGCACTCAGCAGCATTACTCGCATCAAATTGCTTATATGCAACTTCTGCCGGTAAGTCGGCTGGTCGCTCTGACCGGCCTGTGCCGACAACTTGCCAGCCACTCGCTGCAAACTTTTGCACCAACGCCAATCCAAGACCGCGACTAGCCCCTGTAATTATCGCCAACTTTTTGTCTGCCATATCAGTCCTATTCTGGCTTTCCGCCCTCTAAAATTGATGGATGGTATACGAACTCGTATATGTTTCCGTCGGGTCCACAAAAATGCGCCCAACGCGTACCGCCCTTGCCGCTGCCCGTACCCTCCTCGAACATTTCGAGGTTATTTTTTTCGGCCCATGCAATTGCAGCATCCATGTCAGGAACCTCAAACCCGGCAACAGCACCGTCCAGCGGATAAAACTGCTTATCTGGTGTCGCTTCACCATGTAGCTCAAAGCGCTGGCCTTGCGGGGTAGTGAACGCTACAAAATCACCGTCGTCATGTGTCTTTTGGTAGCCAAGTACTTGCTCGGCAAACTGCTTCATTTCGTCAATGTGGCTAGTGCGTACACCTATATAAGTTATGCCGGAGGAGCCATGATTTTGTGGATTCATACAGCAATAATAACAGATGAATTATTGCTCATTACACTAGCATGTGGAGGTATCTTGATTTTTTCGGCACCTACCTAACTCCGCAATGCATCGTAGTCGAACTTCTGCATCGGAGAATCGTCATTCATTAACTCGGACCAATCAAAATTATATCGTTCGTCCGCAGGAATATTACTAGGCAATTGAACCCTGAAGTAGCCCCCTAAGGCATCCTCGAAACCGTCATTGGGACCTTCGTCAGTCAGTGAATTTGCCCGAAGCATGAAATCGTTATCTAGGAACTGAGCCGTGAGCAAGACCACAAGCCCACAGAAGGCATTAACTAGGTTATGGAATGAAGCCTCGCGAAGATTGTTAGCCCTATCGTGCTTGGCTTTGTTGTATGCGGCATACCAACCAAGCTGCTGGTACTCACCATTCCTCCATTCCTTGAAAGGTTGCCTAATGCTTTCAGCCCCATCCCAGAAAGGCATAGAAACTTTATATGCTGAAAGGAAATGGGAGTGATTGACATAAAAATAATCTGTTATATTCCAATCTCTCTCATTTTTTGTAAAAGTGTTGGCCTTTAGAATCGACTTGAAGTTAGCCTCGATCTCTGTACAAGTCCTTAGTAATAACTCGTAGGTCCTAAAAGAATAGGCACTACGACTAAGCCTCGATGGCTCAATGTACTCAAAAAGCGTTAGAAGGTCTTTTTGTAATAGCTCAAAGCCACGAACAAAACGAGATGGCGCGTGCGAATATTTTGGGTGGAGTATGTATCTACTCCTGCCACCTTCCGTGTACCCACCATCGGCAAACTGGCGTACAGTTAAGTAATAGGGCCTATCTACCATTAGTGCCTTCTTCAGGAGAGGCAAGCTCGGTGAGACAGTCCTCCATAGCCATCTTGATATCTTCAAACTCCTTAGAACTCTTAACCTTATCTATGCAGATTTCTAGCTTAGTATTAGTCTCTCCGTCAATATTCGGCACAAAACCTATCAATAGCTCTAGATTTCCATACTTTACGGAATTGAAGTCGTAATTCTTAGGGTTCGGGCTGGATAAAATATCTTTCAGGCTTTTAATTTGGAGAATTAATCGCTCCTTCAGTGCCTTCCTAAAATGAGCGTTCTTGTGTCGGACGTGTTCTGAAGATTTCTTTTGCATGGTAAGTGCGATCACCAACCACCCAAAGAAAGTGAGGGCCAAACTGGCAGCCGCCACGCTAAATACGCTCTTTATGTTGACGATGTTGGCAAGCTCAACCATTGCAGTAGTAGCAAATCCCGCAACAAATAGAGAGAACCCCCACAAAGAAAGGTTACGCGAAGCAAGTACATCTTGTATCTTGAACGGATTTCTGCCCCAAAAAGGTGTTTCTTCGTCTATTGCCGCTTCTTTGGATTTCAGAAGCCCGGCGCTCAGCAGGACACTACCAATAAAACCCAGTATTAACCCAATGAAGTTGATGATGTCCACGAAATGATTATATAACTACCCCGTCAATTTAAAGAACACCTTATTTCGCGCGACCAAAGCGTTATAATGAATCTGACGAGCAGACAAGTTACCGAGGGGAACCGTTTTGATTACGCCGGAAGAAATACAGACAAAAGCCGAGGCCGAGGGCATCCACACCAGCAATGTGCAGCGTGATTATATCTTTAGTTGGATTTTGGCGGGTCTCTATCGCCAGAGTAATCTTGCAAATCAGCTTATACTCAAGGGTGGCAACTTATACCGTAAGGCCTACTACCCCTCGACACGATTCTCTAACGATTTGGACTTTACCACCGAAACCGGCGTTGACCCTGCAAACCTCATGCGTGAACTGAATGGAATCTGCGAGTACATTACCGCACAGACCGGCATACAGTTCGAGCAGGACAAAAATGTTCTTACCGACGAAGTTTTTATTGACGATAAAAAATCATCCTACAAGGTACGCCTGTATTTTAAGGATTTCTTTGGCCAAGAAAGCCAAATGATCCTCAAGGTTAATTTGGACATTGCCCAATTCGACAAACGCTACTTGCCGCCGATCCAAACACCGCTGCTTCACCCGTATTCCGACGCGGAACTTTTGGCCACAAATATTATGGCGGTCAAACTAGAAGAAGCGTTAGCAGATAAGCTAAAGTGCCTGATCCAGCGTAGGCACTCTTTCGATCTGTTCGACCTTGTCCACGCGATCTTTATAGATAAGACCATACAGGTTGATAAGACGGCTATGGTACAGGTATTTCTTAAAAAGACGATCTTCGAGAGAAGTCCCGGCGCGGCAAGAAACCTACTTGTCGGCGTTCCTTTCGACCTGATGAAGGCTTACTGGGCAAAGTTAGTATGCCCAAAGACCACCTTGTTCGCCTTTGATGACGCTGTAAGCATGTTTAGCTCCGGTCTTGCGGAACTCTTTGGCGGCTTTAGCACCGGCACGGCCTCAGAGTTTGCTTTTTATCCGGCAGAACTACGCAACAAAATTATGACGGCAGGACAGAGTCAGAAGCTCCTACGGATGCGCTATCACGGCTACACACGGCTGGTTGAGCCCTATTCCCTGAAATATAAGGTCACGAAAGACGGTACGGGCCGTGAATACTTTTGGGGCTTCGATACGACGGGTGGCAGCAGTGGCAACAAGACTATAAAGGCGTTTCTAAATCACGACATCGAGGAGTTGGAACTAACGGATCAATCATTCGAGCCTCGCTACGAGATCGAGCTGTCAAAAGCAGGAGAGGTTCACGACTCGCTCAGTTACGGCAATCGTGGGCGAAGAGTCGCGGGTATTTTAGGCCAGCCCACTCCATCTCGTACGCCAACACCTGCACGCAGACGAAGGCTTTATTCTGGTTTTGGCGACGATAAACCGTATGTGATTGAGTGTACAGTCTGCCACAAGCGCTTCTATAGAGCCAGTCAGTTCGACACGACCATTAACTCGCATAAAAGAAAAAGCTCATCGCGCTATCCTATGGACTGCTATGGCACTTACGGTAGATACGTTGGCCGAAAAAGACGGTGAGTGCTTAGGCGCCAATTAGCCCTCGTTCACGAAAGCTAAAGTACCCCGTCTTGGTCACGATAAAGTGATCCTCTAACGGCAAACCGAGTAGGATACCAGCGGCTATGAGCTGCTGGGTGGTCTTTATATCTTCCTTGCTGGGCCGGGTCTCACCAGACGGATGATTATGGCAAATAATGACACTTGCAGCTCGATCCATCAGTGGCCCAGCAAACACCTCTCTTGGATGAGCCAAGCTGACACTCAACAGCCCAATAGTCACCACACGCCGCCGTATGAGCCGTCCAGCACTATCCAGTGACAGCGTGACAAAATACTCTTGTCGCCTATTCCTAAACGGCTTGAGACAGGCTAGGACGTCTTTGGAAGATCGCAACGGCTTCGTGATAGTAGGTTGCTGGCAGACGACGCAAGGATTTCTTTTCCCTTCGGAGGAGAGTCGCTTTTTTCGGCGACTCCCCATTGCGCTAGGCTCCTACACCATGTCTATTAAGCAAATCGACTCCAACCGTTCGGCTACTTGTTTTTGGTAACTATTGGCAAAATAACAGATACTAGCTCGTCATTGTGCCGTTGTAGCCTCGTTCTTTTTGGTGGTAGCTTGGCTTTTTTCGGCGCAATACGCTTTATGATCTTTCTGGTAGTCATAAACGCAAACATAAAAAAGAAAACAAACACTGGCCAACTCATTGGTCTTTGACCTTAGTGAACTTATGGTTGGCAAGGAACTTATAGAACCACATCGCAAACACAGCCGTTAGTACGAGTGTTACGCCAACCATGACGCCGCCATTGACATTTATTACTTCGTTACCGTGTTCGCCTATGCGTGTGCCAAAGATTTTTCCGCCGACCCAATCTAACAAGATTGCTGCGATGATGAAGAATACAAACGACGCGATTGCATCGAGAACGATTTTTCCTACCTTACTAGCCATGTTACTCCTGCCGCTACTAATAGCGTTATTAGTGATATTTCGCGGCAAACAAAAAGCCCGCCGCCAGTGAGCTTGCGCCCTACAACCTTTCGATTGCAACCACATAGAAGTTAGTCCTGACGACGGACTTATTACTTCTATGTGGTTTTGGTGACCATACCTGTCCTTGCGGCGGCTCTAGGTCGTAGGCGATAAATCGCTTGGGGACTATTATACAACGGTTCGCTTATCTGTAGAAGCGGTCATGGTACGTAGGTCTTGGCCTTAATAACCTACAGACAGAAAGGCCCGTTCACTTTTTTCTCTCGATGAGAGCTTGCTCATGGCGCGGAAATTTTTTTCGGCCAAAATGCTTACGCTATTGTAATTGTAAGTAATACATCGTGTAACATATTTATTTTCAGTTGGCATGAGCGTACCATTTATGCAGAACACCAAGCGTCTGGTACACGACGCCTGATTGCTTTCACTGAAGCTCGACGAAGCGTTACTAGGTGTAAGCAGACTAGAGGTACCAATTAGCAACCCTCGCTTGTTCTAGAGGTAATCTGATTGGATTAAACATGCCAACCTCTAGAAGTATTGATAGCCGTCTGGTTATCAGCGTAAAAGAAGCCCGTAAACTCTTGGGCGAATCAAATAAACAACTTTCGGACTACCAAGTGGAAGAGCTAATACTGCTATTAACCTCTATGGCAGAGAAATTCTTGCAAAATTAGGGTTCCAAAATATAATGAAAAATATGGACAAAATTATTCCTGAACGGATGCTTTTACAAAAGAAAAAGCAAGAAGTACAACGTAGCAACCTAGCCGTCGCATACTATAGAGTCTCGGACGAAGAGCAGATTGACGGCCAAAGCCTCACTACACAGCGTGAAAAAATACAAAAGTATGCCGACGAACATGGTCTCGTGATCGTTGCGTGGTTTGGTGACGAGGGGGTATCTGGTAAGACGGTAAGTCGGCGTACGAGTGTCACCGATATGCTCAAGTTCTGTATAGCCCGTAAAGGTAAGGTAGACGAACTTGGCTACGCGCTTTTCTACAATATGAAACGTGCCTCAAGAGAAGCAATCAGCTACTACTCACAGATAGAGAGCGTTTTTCAAGGTTTAGGTATAGCTGTACGTTCCGCTACCGAGTACATCGATGATACTGCTACAGGACGCTTCATTAAAGGCGTTTTGGTGTTAAACGGGCAGCTCGATAACGAAATTAAAGCAACGACCACCACAGACAATATGGAAGGTGTTGCGAAGATGGGTTGGTGGCAGCAGGGCTTCTTGGTGGGCTACGATCTTGTTCGTATCAGAATAGCCCCGAAGAAGAAGCGGCTTACGCTCAAGCGTGGTAAGGATTGGGAGAAAGTTGCTGAGTTATTCAGGACATTTGCCGACGGCGGCCTAACCCAAGCCGACATCGTTCGTATGGCAAAGGAAGCTGGCATAAAGAACTACAAGGGCAAGTACATGGACGATAATGCCGTATATCGTATGCTCACTCAGCCCGCGTATGCTGGCTACATCTGCAATAAGCATACGAACTTTGAGATGTACGAGGGTAAACACTTCAAGGAAGCAATCATTGACCTAGAAACTTTCGAGCAAGTACAACGTGTCATTAGCTCTCAGAGTCGCAAGCGGCTCGGTAAAATTCCAAAGATTAGCAATGAACTGTACCCGCTTCGACGCTTTTTACTCTGTTACAACTGCCAGAAGCCGTATTATGGTTCAGCACCTAAGACAGGTGGCGGTAAGAGCCACTCACCGCGCTATCACTGCTCTAGACAGTCATGTAGAGGCGTGGTGCCTACAATGGGCGCGGGAGCAGTAAATGACGAGTTTGCCAAGCTACTCAAGAAAATAAAGCCCACAGACTCTACGCTACGGCTCTACAAAGAGATACTTAATCGTACCGCTTTAAAGCAGCTAGAAAATATAAATCGCCGAGTCAAACTGCTTAATGATGCAATTAGCAGTATTAACGATGAGCGTACAACGGCAATGAGACGAAATAACAACGGCGAACTGTCAAACAAAGAGAAAGATGAGCTAGTTACGGCGCTAGATATAGATAAGCTCGACAAAACAGACCAGCTGGACAAGCTACAGGAGCAGCAACGGCTCAAACAAGCCCAGATCGACTACGCCATGAACTTCATGCACGACGCTCACAAGCTGTGGGTAGACGCTGATATAGACCTAAAGGGGCGGTTCCAAAATATGATCTTTCCGCAGGGTGTCATATTCAATACAAAGACGCTGGAATTTGGAACCGCAGAGATTAGTCCGCTTTACAGATACATTCCCAACAAAAAAGACCTTTCCGCGAAAGAAAAGTCTCTTGTGGTGACCCCGAGGGGAGTCGAACCCCTGATCTTCAGGATGAGAACCTGACG
>CAYZGW010000044.1:4746-8534 GCA_964478195.1 uncultured Candidatus Saccharibacteria bacterium | reverse complement strand
GCATAGCTAACATGGCAGGCACCGCGGCCAGTGCGCTCTGTATACTTTTGGTGATAATCCTCTGCCTGATAGAATGGGCCAGCCTGAGTGATTTCGGTAACGACCTGGCCGTTGAACTTGGACTGTAATTCCTCTTTGACCGCTTCGGCAATGTCTCGCTGCTGATCAGTTACATAAAATATTGCGCTGCGGTAGTTATCACCCACATCAGGACCTTGGCGGTTCAGCTGCGTGGGGTCGTGCATCCTAAAAAATTGCCTTACCAGAGTTTCATAACTAACATCGTCTGTATTAAATTCAATTAGGACAGCTTCAGCGTGACCGGTGGTGTGCGTGCATACCTCTTCGTAAGTTGGCTCTTCGGTAGTACCGCCAGTGTAGCCCACCATAGTGCTTTTGACGCCGGGAACTTGATCAAAATAATACTGCACACCCCAGAAACACCCTGCCGCAAAAATCGCTTGTTCCATTTCTATCTGCCTTTCTGGTTACGGTTACCGATTACAGTATAGCGTGCGGAGCTTTGACTATCACACTTTTAAACCTCTAGGGCGCTTTACGGGTGAACTTCGTTCAGCCCGTGGCGCTAGCTTATCCTGACGGTTTAAAAGTGTGATAGTCAAAGCTAAGTAATATACCAGCAAACAATGCTATACTGGCCCCTGACCCACCCCATGTTACTAAACGCAGCTATCGAGGAAAAATCAATCGGCACGAAACATCTGTTTTCGGGCCTAAAGTTGCATGTAGAGCGCGGCGAAAAGGTAGCTATTATCGGGCGGAACGGTGTGGGCAAGACTACTCTATTTAGAATGTTAGTGGGACTGGATAAAGACTATGCCGGCAGCATCACTACACAGCCTGGCGGGCGTATTATTGCCACCGCACAGGAACACGCCGGTTTGGGCAATATACCGGTGGTAGATTACATTCTGAGTCGGTTGCCCGAATACACTTACCTGAAACATATTATCGACACCTATCCCGAAACTATGGGCGAATCGGTGCGCAAAATCGCCGAATACAGTGAAGCACTGGAGCGTTTTGGGGTACTGGATTACTACAATGTCGAGGATCGCATTTTGCAATCACTGGAAGATTATCAGCTATACGATAAAGCCGATTTGCCAATGCATATGCTTTCCGGCGGCCAGAAACGTTTTGTAGAGCTGATCGCCGTGGAGCACGCCGATGCAGATTTAGCACTGATCGACGAGCCTACGAACCATATGGATTATGTTGCCAAAGCTGCCTTTTTAGACTGGTTTAAGAACGTGCAACGCGCGGTGGTTGTTATCAGCCACGACCGCGACGTACTGAGCCATGTTGATAGAATTATTGAAATCAAAAATGGTGAGGCCGAAGCATTTACTGGCGATTATCGGGCTTACCTAGCACAGAATGCCCAAAATGCTGCCACCGAGATGCACGATTATGCTACAGCCCAGCGTACCCTCGAAAACCTGCGCAAGCAAATCCAAAGCGTACGCGCCAAAAAAGCTAGCACCAGCAAGACACCAAATCCATTTATTCCGTTGGAAAAGCGCCTACTAAAGCAGCAGGCCGAGGTGGAAGCAGCTATGAATCAACCGAATTTTTGGATCGACCGTGAGAGCGCTTCTGGACTCAACAAAAAGGTAAGCGACCATTACGACAAGTTTAAAGCCCGCAATATTCGCTTACATAAAACGTCCAGCAACGAGCATACCAAAGAGCTGCTGCGCGTCGAAGGACTGCAATTAGGATACGGTGAACAACCACTGTTCGAGCCGCTTAGCTTTCAGCTCCAGCACGGTGACCGTTTGCAGCTAATTGGGCGGAATGGCGCAGGTAAAACCACACTGGTGCGAGCTATTGCCGATGCTGCACGAGAGCTTCGTAGCCCCACCTGGCAAGCTGGCAGTATTTTTTGCGACCGCAGCCTGCGACTGAGCATTTATGAACAAGAAGCCGGCTCTGCCTTACTTAGCTTATCGTTGCATCAAGCTATTGTGCATATCTACAACGAACTGGATCTGCCCAGCAGCAATGAGCACATTATGCGCACCATGGGCAACTATTTATTTGATCCGCAGGCCGACGGCCAGACGCTGGTATCCGAACTCTCGGGAGGCCAAAAGGCCCGCTTGCAGATTATCCGCATGCTCGCGGCCGACCCGAACCTTTTAATTTTAGATGAGCCAACAAACCACCTCGATCTGCCGTCAATCGAAGAGCTGGAAGATGCGCTTAAAAATTATCATGGCGCTCTGCTGTATATATCGCACGATAGCTATTTTGCCGATCACCTAGGAGGTAGCAAACTACATTTAGCACCTACTCTGTAATGGTTACATCGCGCCAAAAGGCCACGAAGTTCGCAAAATCCTTGCCCACTCGCTCACGAGAGCCTTCTTTTGGCTCGGGGTAACTCCAGGCATTATCTTGGCTCCAGGTGTCACCCGCTCCAACGTCAAAATACTGGCATACGCCCTTCCAAGGACAGGTGTACGGTGTGGGGCTTTTGCGTAAGTACTCCTGTTTAATGGCTGAGGGTGGAAAGTACCAGTTTTGCTCAATGTAAATTAGGTCTTTTTTGTCGGCTTCGGCAATTATGTTGCCATTCCAGACTGCTTTCATAGGTGTCTTTCCTTTCGCTTACACCTTTAGTATACGCCGCAGGCTGAATCAGATATATTTTCTTTCGTGTAAGGGTTGCAAAGGAGTGATGAGGTGAAATATGCAAAAGCATATTTCCCTATGCGACTGCCTGGAACGAAAAAAATATATCTGATTCAGTTCCAACGAAGCTTAGCGAATCGTTTTAAATAAGCGCGCGAACAGCAGCAACTCATCAAACAGTTTGCCGAGGTTACGCTCGTACCGCTCGCGGTGCTCATCCAAAATACTGCCATCTTCTTTAAACATTTTATTAACATACGGGAAGTAGATGTCCCAACTTAACGTCACCAGCCCCGTTTCGCGCACTGCGGTTAGCAGGCTCTCCACCGCTCGTACACCGCCCCAGTTGCCATCTGAAGCGCCCGCAAAAGCCACTGGCTTATGGTTATAAAGCGCCAGTTCACTATCGAGCATTCGCTTTAAACTTCCTGGAAAACTATGGTTATATTCGGGGGTAACGATAAAAAAAGCATCGGCCTTACTTACGATTTCAGTATAACGTGGGTCTTTACCCTCGGGGTCATTGCCGTCACCCGGAAAATTAAAATCTACCGGATCAACAAAGATAACTTCTACATTCGGTAGCTTACGGGCAAAATCTGCCACGTAATGTGCAGCCTTGATCGATTCACGCTGCGCCCGGGTTGTTCCGGCTAGTACCGCCACGGTTAACTTTTCCTGATCTTGCATAACCCCTCCAACTCTTTGTGATTATCTACTAGTAGTGTAGCGCACATTTTGATACACGGCATGAATTGATATGCGTACAGGCGGTCGCACGGGTCATTTCAGGAGACTCAGGGCGAAGTGCAACCGGACCGACGATTAGTCGGCCCGCGTGAAAACAGTTTCCTGAAATGACCCGTGCAACTACCCTACCGTCAACCTATTCTAAATCGCGGATTTGGTCGTGGTTCAGCCCATAGTAGTGGGCAATCTCATGCCACAGAGTGTGGCGAATTGCCTCGCGCAAGCTTACCAGGTCATGTGCCTGCATCAATAGCGGGTGTTTAAACAGCGTAATACGGTCTGGGTAGAGACTCATCTGCCCTTGCCTTCGACTCAGCGGTACGCCCTGATACAAACCTAGTAGCGTCTGATCGTGGCGCAGCTCCAGCTCGTGGCGC
>CAYZGW010000044.1:0-4646 GCA_964478195.1 uncultured Candidatus Saccharibacteria bacterium | reverse complement strand
TCGTGGCGCAGCTCCAGCTCGTGGCGCTGCTCGGGCGTAGGTTCGTCAGCAAACAAGATAGCTACATTCTGCACCCTGTCGCGGTGGGTTTTGGGCAAGCTATCAAATGCTTGGTCAATCAGCTCTTGAAAGAGATCATCAGATATAATTTCCACGCGCTTATTGTAACAAACCAATCCATCAGTGGCACTAAATAGTCTATTGAATAACAGCGAAATGTATTTGTAAAATACGTCAATATATTGACTAGATATATAATCAGGTATACAATTGAGGTGTAGGACGGGCTAGCGCCAGAAGATCAACCCCATAGTCTCGCCTTTAAAGGAGTTTTGGATGAAAAGATCTGTTATGTTAGCAGGTGCAAGCCTTGGCAGTGTACTAGTTACTGCAGGTATAGCCATACCAGCTTACGCCTGGCACCCAAAGGGCGCTATCATCAAGCAAGTACGGAACCAGACTGCCGGAACTGGCATCAGCGACGCCAACGACATAGCAAACGCCGTGAGTGCTAAAACCGGTGATGTGCTGATATATACCATTACGGTCAGCAACACGGCTGCAGCCATGGAGAACGGTGACAACGATATGGCTGGTGTGCAGCTTATCGATACTCTACCCATTGGCATTGAGCTTGTTAGCAATGCGTCACAGCGAACTATTAGCGAAAGCCTAGGAACGATTAAACCCGGCAGTAGTGTTACCAAAACTTATAGCGTAAAAGTGGCCGATACTACTGACGGCGACGTCATCACCAACAAAGCCTGTTTTACGGGCGACAGCTTAGCAAAAGACAACCCCCAGAGTGGCTGCGATGTAGCCCTGGTAAAAGTCAGCGCACCCGCGCCAACACCTAACCCTACGCCCACTCAAACACCAATGCCGCAAACCCTGCCAAATACAGGCAGCACAGCTCTTGCCGCAGGCCTGTTTGTCATAAGTGCTGCCATTATCGGCTATGTTACGAACATGGTCCGTGCCAAACACGGTTCAAGTACTCAATAACCCAGCGACCATTGGCTTTCGCCCTACACACTTTTAAGGGAGGCGCAAAAAGCTACAGTCGTGCTTCCGGATATAGTGCGCGGGTTGCTTCATCCACCTCGCTGCGCAGTTGTGGGAATGGCACTCCTTCGCGAGCAGTAACGCCCTCAAAAATCCAGAACACGCGCTCACTAAAGCCCAAACCGCAGGCTGGTGGCATACCATATTCCAGCATTTCTACAAAATCGATATCGAGCATCATAGCTTCGTCGTCACCTGCATCACGCATGTTTTGCTGCTCAACAAAGCGGCCCAACTGCTCTAACGGGTCGTTAAGCTCGCTAAACAAATTACATAGTTCGGAACCAGCAATCACTACCTGGGCGCGCTGGGTGGTTTCGGGACGATCAGGGTTAATCTTTGCCAAAGGACTAATAAACAGCGGCGTATTGATGAGCCACACCGGCCCCGCCACGTCTTTACGAATGTTCTTCCAGAGTTTATCAATGCCGCGTGATTTGTTCTCGGCCTTTTCGACCTCCAGATTGTTATCTTTGAGCACCTTAGTGACCGCTTCGAGCGTACAATTGTACGGATCGATACCGTAGCGTTTCTGGATAGTCTCGGCATAGTCCCAACGCTCCCACGGTTCGCTAAGATCTACCTCAAAATTACCCAGCCGGAACTGGAGCGTGCTAAAGGTTTGCTCCAGCACATATTTGAATAAATCCTCTTGGAATTGGATGCCGTCCTGCCAATCGGCGTAGGCCCAGTACCATTCCATAGCCACATGCTCCGGCAGGTGCTCGTCGCTGTAGTTTTCGTTACGGAACCGCGGGCCGATATCGTAGACTTTCTCAAAGCCAGCCCCAAGCAGCCTTTTTAGCGGCAATTCATGCGAAATACGCAGATAAAAATCCTGGCCAAGTGCATCCATATGAGTGACAAACGGATTAGCATCAGCACCCCCCGTAGTGTGTTCCAGCACCGGCACGTTTACCTCGGTAAAGCCCCGCTGATTCAGGAAATCACGGGTGGCCTGCCAGAATTTGCTGCGACGAATAAAGCGCTGGCGTACATCTTCGTTGACATTCATATCAACATAGCGACGACGCATACGCTCTTCTTTATTGGTAAAACCCTCTTGCTTACTGGGCATTGGCCGAAGTGATTTAGTAAGCAAACGCAGTTCATGCACCTCTACTGAAATCTCGCCGGTTTTGGTCTTGGCCACTACCCCTTTTGCTTCTACAAAATCGCCGCTATCGAGCAGCGACAATTGGTCCATACCGATTCGACTCTGAGGTGCGTCCAACGAAGCTACTTTATCGCTGCCAAGAAACAGTTGCAGTTCCCCGCTAGCGTCTTTAATAACGACAAAGGCGATCTTGCCGAATTTGCGGATGTTTTGCACACGGCCTACAGCTACCACCTCTTGACCCTCGAGAGTGTCAAAATTTGTAGTGATCTCATTAAGTGTGTGAGTACGTTCAGCCTTTGCCGGATACGGGTTTACACCAAGCTGTTTGAGCTCTTGCAATTTACGCAGCCGCTCGTCGCGGTAATCTTTGAGTGTTGCCATGATGCGCTTGATTATATCTGTTGACGGCGTATTAGTACAGTCACGGAATGGGGCGTAGGAGACACTTGGGCTATCACCAAAAAACGCAGCCACAAAGGCTACGTTTTTCGAGAGAAGAAATCTAACAACTACGCGATAGAGGCAATCTTGTAGGTGCGTGTCTCGGCAGGAGTAATGATCTCTACATCATCACCCTCTTTTTTGCCAAGCAAAGCTTTGCCGATGGGAGATTCATCAGAGATCTTTTGAGCCAGCGGATCAGCTTCGATAGTGCCAACCACTTGCAACACCATATCACGCTTGCCCCCTTTAAGCGTCACCGTGGAGCCAAGGCCAACCTGCTTAGTACCTTTAGCCTTGATTACCTCGACGTTTGCCAAGATGTGTTCGATTTCGTCAATACGCGCATCGGTACGTTCCTGTTCTTGGCGAGCTGATTGATACTCGGCGTTTTCGGCCAGATCACCCAACTCACGGGCAACTTTTATGGCATCAGCGGTAACGACGCGCTTAGCGCGCAGAGCCTCAAGCTCAGCCTTTAGTTCATCTATACCTGCCTGTGTCAGGTGAAATAGTTTTTTCATCGATTTTACTCCTTATGAATCGGCCCAGTGGGGGTTTATATGGCAATTACAGCCCTGTCTGGATTACGTATACTAACGCCTTAAACCGCTGCGGTCAAGGTGTTTTTAAGACTTTCTAGACTCAGTAGTGAGCTTTCCGATTCGGTCCGCTTTTTATATTCAAACACGCCTTGCTCAACCGTCTTTGCACTCACTACTACCCGGTGCGGTATCCCGAGTAAATCTGCGTCAGCGAACTTTTCGCCTGGTCTAGCGTCCCGGTCATCATACAACACCTCAACACCAGCTGACCGTAATTTATCGCACAATTCATCAGCGGCAGCTACCACCTTATCTTCCACTCCAAGCCGTGCTAGATACACCTTAAAGGGCGCCACGGCTTCAGGCCATACCAGCCCGCGCTCATCACTAAACTTTTCGGCAATTACGCCCATTACACGTGTAATGCCAATGCCATACGACCCCAGATGCACGAACTGCCGTTCACCTTGCTCGTTGGTAAAGGTAAAATCCATATCCTCACTCTTTTGGGTACCAAAGTTAAAGATATTGCCGACTTCGGCAGTTTTGACCGCTTCAAGCTCCTCACGCTTTACACCGAGCTTGGCCAGATTGGCATCGTCCAGTACTTCTTCATTCAGAGCAATATTTTTTTCGCGGTGCAGATAAATGACATCTTCGCCGGCGTCACAAATGGTTTGGAATTCGTGACTGAACTGCGTAAAGGCGCCACCACTTGCAAAAGTTACATAGGTGTCCTGGCCAATACCCAGACGATCATACACGCGCTTATAGGCCTCGATACAAGCTTGATAAAATGCCTCGTGCTGCTCGGCATCCAGGCTACATGAATACATGTCTTTCATGACAAATTCACGGCCGCGCATAATGCCGCTTTTGGCGCGCAGTTCGTTGCGAAGCTTCGTTTGGAACTGATAGACGCTGATTGGCAGATCTTTATAGCTCTCCAGGTGATGCTTGAGCATTTCCACAATTGGTTCTTCATGTGACCAGCCAAAGCCAACGTCGGTGCCATCTTTGAGAGCCGACTTAAACCACACATCCACTACTTCATCATCCCAGCGTCCAGTCTTTTCCCAGACTTCTTTGCGCTGCAGGCCTGTCATAATCAGCTCCTGACCACCGATTGCATCCATTTCTTCACGCACAATCTGCTTGATTTTGTCGAGCACCCGCAGTCCAAGTGGCAAGTAGGCATAGACGCCTGCCATTTCTTTATAGACGTAGCCCGCCCTAATGAGTAGCTGGGCATTTTTGGCGACTTCGTCGGCAGGTGCCGATTTACTGGTTTTGGTAAATAATTGCGATGATCGCATAAGGGGTTTCCTTGTTACAGATTTATGGTTAGTATGGCAAAAGAAATAGACTACCGCCGAGGCGGGATCAGGCACACAAAAATGCTACTTGTAGTCTTCATCGGAACTTATTGTACCAGATGTATTTAGTGGTACCTAGCGTAAGTGATCTAGGGAGAC
>CAYZGW010000043.1:0-8535 GCA_964478195.1 uncultured Candidatus Saccharibacteria bacterium | reverse complement strand
TATGCTTTTAGACGTTACTGAGGGGCAAGCTGTGATAATCGTCACTAATTATGGCGTAGTAGTTGTTTTATTGACACAAACGTGCTAGGATTTGGGTAGATTGCACATTAGTAGACTAGCATGTAGCTTCCCTCAACAAGGGGGTGGCTACATGCTTTTTTATTTACCCACTTGGGTATATTATGCAATCTCATTTACTTTATAAACAATTTATGGTATAATAAATCAAGAACCAAAGAGTTCATGGCTTATGCAAATTCATATCACATCCGCTATGGGCACAGGCCCAACCAAATTAGCAGCTTTTGACGCTGCGCTAAATAATAATGGCATTGCCAATTACAACTTATTACTGTTAAGCTCCGTTATCCCTCCTGAATCAGAAGTTGTTATCCAGTCGAGTGCCATTCCATCAGAAATCATGCCCGGCAAATGGGGCGATCGACTTTACGTGGTCATGGCCGAAGAACGCACTAACCTTCTAAATGAGCAGGTGTGGGCTGGCATTGGTTGGGTGCAAGACCCAGAGACTAAAAAGGGCCTGTTTGTCGAACATCAAGGTCACAGCGAGACCGAGGTTCGTAATGACATTACCACAACACTACAGGCGCTCATGGAAACACGTGGTATTGACTTTGGTGAAATCCACATGGAAGTCCAAGGGGCTGAATGTAAGGGTGAGCCAGTTTGCGCCATGGTTGTGGCAGTTTATCAAGCAAGTGACTGGGCGAACGGCGCTCACTTTATAAGAGCTTAAAACTATGGCAATAATTTTACCTGAAGCCGGAGTAAACAACTCCGGAGAGCCTTTTGCCCCTCAAGACACTGTGATGCTTTCCGCTGAGGATTATAGTGATGGCCATCGTATATCAACATTAGATAGTACTAACGGTAGAGTTGAGTTTTCAGATATAGCCCAAGAAGATGAGCAAGCGCCACCAATTGGAGTCGCTAGAGAGCGTGCGCTGGAACGCACCAAAATAGCGGTGGCAGCAGCTACTGCTGTGATCGATTTGCCTGGTGTTAACGAAGCGCTTTGGGCGGGAGTAATTGGCGCTACTGCTGCAACAACGCATAGCGTATCGCTTACCGCTGCTACGGCTACCGTATATACCGGTGCTGCACAGTTTGCAAGCGCATGGGGTAGCGCTAAAACTCTAGCAACTAGAACTGCGGTTACTATTGCCAGTAGCGAAAGGGTTAGAAAGTTTAATGAAGGGACTCGCCGCCGCCTAGGAGCGCTCGGCTTGAACTTGGGCAGCGAGACTGGACTCGTAGCAGATACCGCCATTGCATATGTAGCTGGTCAACCGGTAATGCTTGGTGCTAAACAAGTCCAAAACCCAGAACGGACCGAGCGACAAAATAGGAGGCGTGGTTTCGCTGTTGCGCCGTTGACTACATTACTAGGAGCGCCTGTTAGCGTGGCGTTTGCTGAAGGGGCTGCCAATGGCACACTTGGATGGGAAACAAGAGCTGCTATTCCTGCGGCAGCTCTCGGATTAGCGGCTGCGGCTCAGCATATCGCCAGGCGCTTCCTAGGTCGTGGGTCGCGTGTTCGGAATACTGAAGCGGCCAGCGAAGTTGCTCAACTGCCAATACCATACGACACATATCGGGCAGAAATGAGAAGATTGGAAGTGGGGCCGCAACTTCATGGTTTTAATGCCACCGACTATGAAAAGGTAATACGAGATGAAGCAACAAGATTTGTGCCTTTAGGCGAAGCAGGATTCGAAGCCTGGCCGGCACTAACGCCCATCCGTAATTTTTCTGAATATGTTCCTGGCTATTTTAGCCAGCGCTACGGTAATGAGCAGCAAGTATATTATCTTAGCTTGCCATCACCCGAGATGATAAGGGATAATCGTGTGTTTGCTGAGGAGCTGCGTCGGCAGATCCTACAGCTATCGGCTGATCAGCAAGCACTCATAGTGTTCGATGAGCTTGATGGTATAAATGCTGCGGGTTACATAGAATCACTTATGTCTGAAGCTAATTTGCAGTTTGAAGACTTTATTGATGAAAAGAACGGAACGTCGGCGCGAAGTATTCACTATGCCGCCAGAGGTATTACTTCTGATGAGATGAGAGGATCGCACATTATGCCGCTAGGCGCATCAGTTGAAGCAATCCGCGCTCTATATCAACGTATGGTTGCAAGTGGTGAGGTTGACCTAAATGCATCAGCTGTGACTCGTGTGCTCTCGCCTGAGGATATGCACCGAGCATATTCAGGTTCTAGCGATCAGCTACTCGTTAATCGCTTGCAGGATATTTATGGTCAGCAATTCACAAGACTTATAGAGAACAATCCAGCACGAGGCGCTCAAACCGCTGAAGAGCTTGAAACAATGCTAACTGATCCGGGTACACTAACTGTGGCACATTTTGTCGATGGCGAGGTCGTTGCGTTTATGATGTTTGTTAGTAATATTGAAGCATGTGATTGGCTCAATGTTAATTACTATAAACAAGCCTATCCAAATGAATTCTTACTGTATTTCCCTGGTATTGCATCTGACATAAGTCGTAAAGGCCATCATTACTCCTTTAATTTAGTAGATTTAGCGACTAAGCTTGTTGCGAGTACAAGTGATGAAGTGCGCCTCGTTTGGCAGTGTACAAACATATCAAAAGATTACATCCCACAGCTTGTGCGAGATGGCATCACTGCCACAGGGTATGCAAGTGTTGAAGAGCCCACTGCGGTAGCCAGTTACTCTATGCGAGGCTTCCGTGTTGTAGACGCTGAGCAAGGTATGCAACTATGATTACGCAGTTTCCCAATTTTACGCAGATCGCTGAGAGTGATCGCGATGAGTACAATCAAATTGCCCAGAAGTTTCCTCCAATATCTGATCTATCTTTTACTACCTTCATGATTTGGTGGAACTTTGACCCAGTCAAAGTCGCTAAGCTAGATGATAATGTTGTCATTTCATATTATTTACCTGGAGATGACAAAAATTCAGGTCTCTCATTGGTGGGGGTGGATAATGTCGATAGCAATATTCGTAGCTTGTTCGCAGAGCAGAAAAGTCGAGGCGAGGAACGGCGATTGGTGCATGTACCTGAGTTTGTCGTAAAAGCAATTGCAAATCCATCCGACTTTGAGATTACGCCCGAGCGTGATTATGACGAGTATATTATTGATCCGACAACCCTGTATCCGCTAGAAAATGCTGATCACAACACAAGACGGAAAATTAAGAAGTTTTGGGCTATTCATGAAGACGCACTGGTAGAAGTTAAAGCACTCGATCTCTCCATAGAAGAGGATCAAGATTTGCTTATTCAAAAGGCTCACGAGTGGGAACGGATGCGCATGGGTACGAATGATGAAAGTGGCATAGAACTTGCAGTGTTACCCATTAGTATAAAACAATCAGCCGCACTGGCGATGTATAACATATGTGTCTTTATGGATGGTGAGTTATGTGGCTTTGCGGTGTTTCAACTGAGCTACGATAAGCAATACCTGATTTTGAATCATGTTAAGGTTAAGCCGGGTGTGTCGCGACTCTTTGATTATGTGACGTATCTTTCGGCACAATGGGCTACTGAGCATGATATCCCATACATTAATTTAGAAATGGACCTCGGCATCCCTGGACTCAGGCAGCACAAACTTGAGCTTAAACCGATTAACTTCTTTCATAAATTCGAGATCAGGCCGGCAGCTCTATAGAGCTGACCGGTCAGTATACAGAGGTGCATATTAGTAGTATATTTACTACTAATGCTTACCCAGTCATTGATCTACTTGCCAGGCATAATTGGTGTTGCTGGCGTAGGTCTTTTTGTTGTCGCGCGTAGTCGGCAAGTCTCCTTCAGGTTATTTGGCATATTCTCTTTAAGCTTAGTGATCTGGTTGACCTTTCAATACCTGACAGACGCTAGAGTTGGAAGCGGTCGACTCTGGCTTACGCTAGCATCAGTGGCCTTGTCTTTTATGGCAGGTACGTTACTTCTATTTGTATATGTTTATCCAGATCGCCATACCTTACCAAAGAAGTGGCTATTTTTGGGAATATCACCAGTTTTTCTGTTTGCGCCTTTGTCGCTCATTGCTCCGTCGCTATTCATAAGTAATGTCACATACGGCATACACGGTATTGACTTCAAGCCAGGCCCATTGTTTACACTTCAGACATACCTACTTGTTGGCTATATGCTAGCAAGCTTGATAGTGTTATTCACTCGACTAAAAAGTGCTGATATTAATCAACGCCACCAAATTTACTCGCTTGTGGCTGCATTTCTAGTGGCCCTAGTTGGTAATGTACTAGCTGGTTACGTTTTCCTAAATAGCACGTATTGGCAAGCTGCGCGACCTGTTTCTATATTCTTAATGATAGGTATCATCGCGTACTCTATGATATATCATAAGTTGTTTGATATACGTGCGTATGCTGTTCGGGCGGTAGCATATTCAACGACGTTTGCATCGGTCGCGTTATTTTATATTGCTGTGTCATTCTTTGTTACTGCGCATTTGCTAGGTACTCGCCTCAAGATAGGAACGGTAGTGTATCTGACCGCCGTAACTGGTCTTGTTGCCGTATTGTTCCAACCAATTCATGCGTTTTTCAACCGGCTCACAAACCGATTATTTTTCAGAGAGTATTATGATCCACAAGATGTTCTTGATCGCTTGAGTGATCTGCTGGCCCGTACCATTGATCTTACGCGTTTGCAGCAAGCGTGTAAACAGATTATCGTAGAGGCCTTGAACGTTAATTCATTAGAGTATTGGTTGGAGGAAGGAGAGCAAGCATCATACCCTCATATAGATGCTTTGTTTGAAGGTTCTACGGGTCAGGGCGTGGTCGTAGTGGATGCACTCACTGACCGTCATACAATCGCAGAAGAGTTACGTGCTAAGGATATTGCGGTTATTGTGCGCTTACGTACGACACACGGTAACCTTGGATATATGCTTCTTGGTTTCAAGAAATCCGGAGAAACATACTCACAGAAGGATATACGATTGTTGGGTACGGTTGCCGATGAAATTGCTATCAGCATGCAAAACGCCTTGCATTTTGAGGAAATCCAGAACTTTAACAAGACCTTGAAAGACCAGATAAATCAAGCGACCATTGAGCTGCGCAAAACCAACGCAAAACTAAAGCTGCTAGACGAAACCAAAGATGAATTCATAACCATGGCTAGCCATCAGCTACGTACCCCACTCACGAGCGTAAAGGGCTACCTAAGTATGGTGTTGGAGGGTGATGCCGGTAAGCTCAATAGCAATCAGGAAAAACTGCTAGAACAGTCGTATTTGAGCTCGCAGCGGATGGTGTATTTGATATCTGACCTCCTAAACCTATCCCGTTTAAATACGGGCAAGTTCGTAATTGAGCCGAGCGAAGTAGACTTAAGTGAAGTGGCGCAAGTAGAGGTGGATCAGCTGGCAGAAACGGCCAAAGCTCGTAATCTAAATCTGGTATATGTGCGGCCCACTACATTTCCCAAGCTGATGCTGGACGAAACAAAGATTCATCAAGTGGTTATGAACTTTATTGATAATGCTATTTATTACACGCCAAGTGGTGGAACGGTTACGGTGAGTTTGCGTGAAACACCTGCTGCTGTTGAGTACACCGTAAAAGATACGGGTATTGGCGTGCCAAAGGCGGTGCAGCACAAGCTGTTTACCAAGTTCTACCGGGCAGGAAATGCGCAGCAAGCGCGTCCAGACGGCACGGGCTTAGGTCTATTCATGGCTAAGAAAGTGGTAGCGGCGCAGGGTGGGGCAATCATCTTTGAAAGTGAAGAAGGAAAGGGGAGCACGTTTGGTTTCCGCTTTAATAAAGTGGATCATACTGTCTCTGGTGCGGCAGGTAAAACCGACCAGGCTAAGCGTACCAAAAAGTAGCGTACTTTCCGCTAAGATGCTTATGCTATGGTATTGACTTTTTGGCCTGTTTCTGGTATATTTATAACATCCTTGTGACGGAGCGTAAGAGATAACTCTGTGACTGGTGCAGCAGAAATGCTTTACAGGTAGGAATAACAAAAACAACAGATGGAAACGTCTGTTGCTTTTATGTTAAAACACCGGTGCCATAGTTTCGCCTTCAGGGGTACTTTGACAAATCAGATCATTACAGTACATAAAGCCTACACTTTTATGGTGTAAGGCCGCTACCTGTATATCAGGGCAGAACAGAGGTAGGGAAGGCGAGCTAGTATTATCTGGCTAGCGCCAAGCGCTAGTATTCCTTATTTCTGGTCTGCTCTGGTTGAGCGTTTTTACGAGGCTTTAGGTAGCCATGTAATAGTAGCTCCCGGTAGCAGAAAACTGTAACGCTTACATATTCTATTTGCTACCTCTAGATTAACTAACTAGAACAATTGGTTTGCAATTTGTGTGGCAGAACTGCAGCGTACTAAAAGAAGGTATCTTGGATGACCCTTAGGAAGGGCGACCTTGCTTGGCTAATAAAGCTAGGCAGCGTTGCCTTTCCTACTGGCACATAGGAATACCTGATTTTGTCCGCTGCCGCTATGCGTACAAACTGGGAACAGCAGAAGCACTACCGTGCCGCAACGTGCGAGCAAGGACATCCGCGTCCTGTCGCAGACTCCACCCACCGTTCGGGAACATCCCGACAACACGCAGAAAGAAGTGGTTCCAATGACCACCGTTGACCCCCGCGGCATCAGCCGAGAAGAACTCGACGAGGCATTCGACTTCCGCCGCACTGGCGGTGACGCCGCGTTCGTCGGAGTGCTCCGTCGGCGTGGCCGCAGCCTCGAGCTCATCCAGGAGGTGCTCGACACGATCACCCTCCACTCGGACGCGGACGGCTACGTGAACGAGGAGTTCATCGCTGACTTCTTCGACTCGTACCGCGCCACGAAGGACCGCGTCAACCGGCACGACGAGCAGATCGCTGAGATCTTCCGCCGCATCAACAGCAAGGTCTCCAAGAAGACCTGGGTGATCGGCGCGATCCTCTGGTTCGTCTCGGTCGTGACGCTGCACGCGTTCCACTGGCCCGCGAACAACGTGCCCGGGACCGTCTTCCAGATGGTCTTCGGCGTCGCCGTGCTCTGCATCGTGCTGTTCTGGGCCACTCGCATCCGCAAGGAGGAGCGCGCCCCCAGCCGCAGCAACCGTCCGGTTCGCCCCGCCGAGCACTCCCGCAGTGCCCGTCCGGCACCGGCGCCCCGTCCCAGCTCCACCGAGCGTGGTGGCAGCGTCGGTTCGCCGTCGGGTATCAACACGGGCGGCCGGCCCGGCATCCTCCCCCGCGTCGGCAACGAGTCCCACGACCCGCGCTACGACGGCTACTCGGACATCGACTACGGCTACTCGGACGACGACTACCTCACCGGCGAGGACGACACTCGCTCCGGTTCCGTCGACCCCGACGCCGCGAACCCCTACGCCCACCTCGACCCCGAGGCCGGCGTCATCGGTTCCGTCCCGGTCCGACCCCGTTCCGCCGAGCACTCCCGCAGTGCCCGTCCGGCACCGGCGCCCCGTCCCAGCTCCACCGCCTCCGGCCGTCCGGCCGACATCCTCTTCAGCCAGGAAGAGGACTAGCCGGTAGTCTGTACCATCTGACACTTGCGACCAGCGCCGCTGAGTTCGCCCAAACTGAGGAAGGTAACAGTGTACAAGCAGAATGCGCGTGCGATGGCCATCATCGGCTTCGCGCTCTCGGCGCTGATCCTGGCGGGGCTTTGGTTCTCCATCAACAGCTCGGCCTCGGCCAACGGTCCGAGTACGTCCCAGTCGTCGGCTTCGGCCACGACCACGGCTACGCCCTCGGGCCAGGCCACCACGCCGACCACCGGCGCGACCAGCTCGGCCGCCGCCTCGACCCCGTCCGCCACGACGCCCGGTGTGGTCCACGTGACCCCGACCCCGTGCGACGTGACTGGCGTCAAGTACTTCCACAACGACGACCCCGCGACGGACAACTTCGGCCCCAGGCCGGACGAGTCCCAGCAGGACTCGCTGTGGAAGCGGTTCCAGGCTAAGTTCTGCCCGGCCAAGAGTGTCGGTGACCCGTCGTTCACGGCGATCGTCATCACCACGAAGGGGACCGGCGTCAATGCCACCACGGCAACGACGGCGCAGAGCATGGCCGGAAAGCTGGCGGCGAGCCTGAACGACCTGACCACGAACGCCACGGCGTTCATGAAGCATGTCGTCGGCT
Organism: uncultured Candidatus Saccharibacteria bacterium; assembly: GCA_964478195.1. GTDB lineage: Bacteria > Patescibacteriota > Saccharimonadia > Saccharimonadales > UBA4665 > JAJZCD01. Next base: position 352 of record CAYZGW010000043.1, on the reverse strand, counting down.
ACGCGGTGCTGGTGGACAACAACCCGACGTATTCGACATTCAACATGTCGGGCAACGGCAACGGCCAGCCGACACTGACCTACACCGGCAACGTGAACCACCCCGCCGGCGTGGTCTTGGTCCTGGTCTTCGACGACGGCTCGAAGCTGACGCTTCGCGGCGACTGCGACCTGCAGCCGATCGTGGACGTTCCGTCGACCCCGGGTCCGACCACGGCACCCACCACGGGTCCGACGGGTACGCAGCCCCCGCCTTGCACGACCTGCGGTGGCACCACGCCTCCGCCGTGCACCAATTGCAACACCGGTACCACCCCGCCCCCGTGCGGAAGTGCGTGCAACCACACGACGCC
>CAYZGW010000042.1:0-8560 GCA_964478195.1 uncultured Candidatus Saccharibacteria bacterium | reverse complement strand
GAACCCCCGAATGCCAGGACCAAAACCTGGTGCCTTACCACTTGGCGACGCCCTACTAGCTTCGCCCGATTATACTAAAAACTTTGTGGTAATGCCAGGGGTGCATTCCCTATCTTCTCGGCTATACTTAACTTTCGAGGTAGTTATAAATTTGCTGCGAGAGTGTGGCTAGTGGCTGTGTGGTTGATCCATTAGTCATAATTACGAGCAAATAGGTGCTCTTGGGTCCGTATACAACTCCGGCGTCGTTTTCGATGTAACCGTTTTCGCCGTCAGCCGGGCTGAGCCAGCCAGGTTTGTCAGCTACTGCTGTGTTACTGGGCACACCAGCCGGGATACGCTCACGGTAGTGCTGTTGCTTCATTAAGGTAAGAAGCAGCTGTGTGTTTTGCGAGGTAAGCAGTTTGCCGGCATATAGCTTAGTAAGCATAGTGGCAAGGTCGGTGGCGGTGGTATGTTTATCGCCAACTGGCTGTGTGCTGGGCGGTACGTAGTTGTATAGATCGGTATTGTTCATACCTTGTGATTGCAAAAGCGCATTAATGTTTTTCCAGCCATACAAAAAACCGAGTGTTCGAGCGGCGTCGTTATCGGAATTTAAAATCATATTGTTTAGGTCTGTTTGGATACTGTTGCCATCACTGGTAGTAGTGTTTAAGCTATAGCTTCCCTGCTCTATGCCATGCAAAATGGCATACGCTACGTAAATTTTGTAAGTGCTGGCGGGTATCATACTAGCTGTTGCATTAGAGCTAGCGGTTCGTAAACTGCCACTTAGCTCCTGGACAAAAACCGATGCCGTAAAGCTATGACTTTGCTGCCAATTGTTGACGGTCTGGCTGAGTCCAGTGTCCGTATGAAGTCCCGAGGGTGCGGTAGCAAGAGGCTGTATAGCACTTTGGGGTATCTGTGCTAAAGGGCTGAGCGTAGTATTTTTGGTGCTGCTCCGAGGCTTTTGTGTAGTAGGCGTTGGTTTTTGGGTGCGATGCAGTGCAACATACGCAATTGACACAGCCGCTAGAAGTACCACTATAACGAGCGCAGCTATAATAACTAGTCTTTTACTAATCATCCGGCGCTTGGGGCTAAGCCTAGAACGTCTAACGATACGTTTGGCCGCCGGTGACATCAAAGAATTCCTCGAGTGTTTCAATATGCTGCTTGTGCAATTCCTGGGACAGGTCAGCGCCGATATAGCGGAAATGCCAGGGTTCGTATTCGTAGCCCGTAATAGCGACTTTGTCGGCCGGATAGCGCAGCAAGAACCCGTACTGGTAGGCGTTAGAGGCAAGCCACTTGCCCTCGGGCGTAGTCCCAAAACAAGCCTCTAAGCTGCATGTGTCGCTCACAGAACGGATATCAACTGCCCAACCCGTTTGGTGCTCGCTGTAACCGGGCCGGGCGCTTTCTTGGTCGGCAGCGGCTTGGCCGACACTGCTTACGTAACCATCATAGAGCGTTTTTTGATAAGTATATCCGCGGTACGCAGTGGAGACTTGCAGCTTGTAACCGGCTTGGTTAGCGCCGGCAAACATCTGCTCTAATGCGGAAGCTGCTGTGGCCCGCATTTGCATTTCGGCTGCCCCGGCAACGCGCAGCGTGACATTTGGGTAGTGTAGGTCGTTTGGTGCGTAATCGATTGGTGCAAGCGGATGCTGCTTGTTTACTATGACCCATAGACTGTCTGGATCAGTTAATGAGTATTTGGTTTTATCGAAGGTATCTTTGGAAGTCATAGCTTGGGCTGGAGCGGCCTGCTCTTTTATGGCTGTATGTTGCTGGATTGGCGTGGAAGCGCTGTGCCCCATAAACCACCAAGCACTAGCAGCTACTACGCCAGCCGCTAGTGCAAATACAATAAGTCGTTTGCGCATCCACCCTAGTATACCGCATGTGCTAGTATGAGAGAGATGAAACTAATGCGTGGCGGACATGGTAAAAAATGGTTTTCTTGGCCCAGACTTGGAGTAGCATTGGTCGTACTGGGACTGGCTGGCGGCGGTGTCTATATATGGACGCGCCGCGCTGCTCCGGTTGTACAGCATCCTGTCTCTTCGGTGCATCAACCGGCCACCAATACTCGGCCCAAGCAGCCTAATAGTGATAGTCAGACGATACGCTTTATTGCTACTGGTGATGAGCTGCCACATGATACGGTTAATCAAGCTGCCAAGATATCCAGTGGATACGACTACTTGCCACTCTATGCCAAACTGCAGCCCTATCTAACATCGGCAGATATGTCGTTTTGCAACCAGGAGTCACCAAGTGACCCCAATTTGCCAGTGAGTGGTTACCCGACATTTAACGCACCGCGAAGCTTCGCTGAAGATTTAAGCAAAATCGGCTGCAACGTAATAAACCTGGCCAATAATCACGCCGATGACCGTGGGCAAGCCGGTATTGATGCCACGCGCGGTGTTTGGGATACGCTTCCAAAGCTGGCTGTAGCCGGCATGGCGCGTAGTACTACCGAGCAAAATCAAATTGCTTACTTTACGGTTAAGGGCATGAAGTTTGCTTTTTTGTCGTATGCGCAATGTTCTAACAATACCGGCGTGAGCAGCTATGGACTCAATATATTTAGTCAAAACCTGGCCGGGGCCCAGATTGCCGAGGCCAAACAGCACGCTGATATGCTCATTGCTGCTATGCATTCCTGCGACGAAAACCGTTCTGATGAAGATAGCTGGCAAGACCAAACGGCCCAGTATTTTGCAGATCAAGGCGTGAATATTGTAGTGGGTACCGGCCCGCATTGGCTGCAAACCGCTAAGCGTTTGCCTAGGAATGGCGGCGGCACAACCGCGGTGTGGTTCTCGCTTGGCAACTTGCTGAGTACACAGGAAGATATCAATGGACTGATCGGGGGTATCGCCGTAATGGATATTGACGTAAAAACCAGAGCAGTAACTAATCTTGGATTTATGCCAACCTACATGCATTACGAATGGACTGCTCAGCAAAAAGCAGCCGAAGATTTGCTGGCGCGGCATAATCTGATGCTTTATCCGCTTGATCAGGCAGCGGGCGCCTTGGCTAATTCGCAAGATAATACGACGGTAGCCGCACAGACACAGCGCGTGACGGCTCTTATGAATCGTTATACGTCGGTCAAGATGCTCACTAGCCAATCGTTCTTGAAGTAAGAGCGAACGAGGCGGCTTCTCAGCAGCGATTCGGGAGAGCGTTTTCGTGCGGACTGGCTATCGGCAAGTCCGGTTGCACTTCGCCTGACTCTCCCTATCCGTTGCATAGAAGTCACCAAATCGGTTCGGTAAAGCAACTAGCGGGTTGCCCTGTCCTAGTCGGGTGCCGTATAGTAGTTGATAAGTCTTTATTTTATGGCAAAGAAACCACTCGATCCGGCTGATTTTATACAGCCTCTCAATATCAATGGCTTAAATGGTCGCATGCTGCACATGCCAGCGCCCAAAAATCATTCTAACCGCGAGGTGCTTATGATTTACGGCCATCACTCAACGCTAGAACGGTGGTGGGGTTTTGCGCAGTGTCTTAACCGTTACGGCGCAGTGACGATGCCCGACTTACCTGGTTTTGGTGGTATGGAAACACTCTATAGCATTGGCAAAACACCAAGTCTGGATAACATGGCGGATTACCTGGCAACCTTTGTCAAATGGCGCTACAAGCGTAAACGTGTTGTGGTAGTTGGCCTTTCTTATGGCTTTTTGGTAACAACCCGTATGCTACAGCGGTATCCAGAGCTAACGAAAAAGGTTGAATTTTTGGTGAGCGCCGTTGGTTTCTCGCACTACAGTGATTTTGTGTTTACGCCGCCACGAATTCGCTTATATCGGCTTGGCTCTAAGATAGTGACGTTCCGGCCGGTGGCTTTTGTATTTCGCTATGTGGCGCTTAATCCTTATGTACTTCGTAAAGCATATGCTAAAACCTTCAATGCTAAAAAGAAGTTTGCGGGCGCCAGCGAGGAACTTAGCAAGCGGTTAATGGATATGGAAATCGTGCTATGGCATGCTAATGATGTACGCACGCACATGTATACCACACATGATATGCTCACGGTAGATAACTGCCAAAAGCAGATCAAGCTTCCCTTGTGGCATGTCGCTGCCTCACTCGATCAGTACTTTGACGAACATATGGTGGAGCAGCATTTGCACGTTATTTTTGAAGACGTACATGTCGCTAAAAACAAATCGCTAAGGCATGCACCAAGTGTTATTGCAGACGCCGCCGAATCAATGGTAATGATTCCGCCCAAGGTCCGTCGGGCATTACTCGCAAGGCAGTCCTAAGATTTGCTATACTGAGGATTAAGTATGAAAATTGGACTAGTCTGCCCGTATAACATTGCCAAAGGTGGCGGCGTGCAAGAAATCGTAAAGGCTATGCAAACCGAACTTGTTAAACGCGGACATGAAGCGGTAATTATTACTCCGCAGCCTCGCGAGTCATATATTGATGATGGTCGTCGGGTAATCTTTTTAGGGTCGGCAGCAGATTTTAAAACGCCCCTCAACACTACCGCGCAATTTAGTGCTAGCATGCTAACAGATGAAATAGACAACATGCTAGAGCACGAAAAGTTCGATGTACTGCACTTTCATGAGCCCTGGGTGCCAGTGCTGAGTCGCCAGATTTTAAGTCGCAGTAACACGGTGAATGTAGCAACCTTTCATGCCAAATTGCCCGAAACTATGGTTAGCCGCACCATGGCAAAGGTCATTACGCCGTACACTAAACCTTTACTGCGCCATATAGATGCCTTTACCGCAGTATCAGAAGCTGCAGCCGACTATTTATTAACATTAGCTGACGTACCGGTAGAAATTATTCCAAACGGCATCGATCTTAAGCATTTTCGTAAGACGACTGCTAGCACTGTGCCCGCCAAAGGCCCGAAGACTATTCTGTATGTAGGACGTTTAGAGGGCCGCAAGGGTGTGAAATATCTGCTTCGTGCTTATGCCGAGCTTGAAGCCCGAGAACCAGATGTTCGATTGGTTATAGCCGGTGACGGTGTTGACCGAGAAAAACTGGAGTTGCAAGCCCGAGAACTACGCCTAAAGAATATCGAATTTTTGGGGTACATCGATGAGGCCACGAAAAAGCAGCTGCTACATACTGCTGACCTGTTTTGCGCGCCTGCAATTTATGGCGAAAGCTTCGGCGTAGTGTTACTAGAGGCAATGGCCAGTGGCCTGGTGACCGTAGCAGGTGATAATCCAGGCTATGAAAGTGTCATGAAGGGACTTGGCAAGCTTTCGCTAGTTAACCCCAAAGATACACCTCAGTTTGCGCATCGTTTACAGTTGCTCCTTTTTGATGATGATTTACGCACTCTTTGGAAAAAATGGGCTAAAGACTATGTACGCCAGTTCGACTACCCTAAAGTAGTTGATCGCTATGAGGCGGTTTATGAGTCTGTTGTAAACACGGCAAAAAAACGGGCTTAACGAAAACAGCCATGAAAATAGGCTTAGTGCTGGATGATACGCTCGATACTCCAGATGGGGTCCAACAATATGTGTTGCAGGTTGGTGCTTGGTTGAGTAGCCAGGGCCACGATGTGCATTACCTGGTCGGTCAGACTACGCGGACTGATCTTTTAAACCTCCACAGTCTTAGCCGAAACTTACAAGTACGGTTCAATGGTAATCGTATGTCTATGCCGCTGCCAGCGGATCGCCGTAAGCTCAGGCTGTTTTTACAGGAAATGCAGTTTGACGTGCTACATGTGCAGGTACCGTATAGTCCGTTTATGGCCGGCAGACTTTTAAGAGTTGCGCCAGCTTCAGTGGCCGTTGTGGGCACATTTCACATTTTGCCTTATTCTTCACTGGTGACAATGGCAAATCGGGCCTTGGCGTTTATGAACCTGCGCTCTGGCAAGCGGTTTGACAGGCTGGTGTCTGTTTCGGCTCCAGCACAGAAATTCGCAAAACGTATTTACGGATACGAATCAATGGTGCTGCCAAATCCAGTGCGGCTTGAACAGTTTGCGTCGGCGCACAGTGACAATGAAGGTCTTACAGTTGTGTTCCTTGGTCGGCTAGTTGAGCGTAAAGGTGCTATGCACCTGCTCCGGGCTGTAGCCTATTTGTGTGAGCATGAGCTTTACACGGGTGATTTTCGGGTGGTCATTGGCGGTAAGGGCGAACTGCGGGCCGAACTGGAGCGGTTTGTGGCCGAAAATGGACTGGGTAGCCTGGTACAGTTTGCCGGCTTTGTGGCAGAGGAAGATAAGGCAGTCTTTTTAGCTCAGGCCGATATTGCTGTTTACCCAAGTATCGGTGGTGAAAGTTTCGGCATTGTTTTGCTAGAGGCTATGGCAGCTGCGCGAGGCGTGGTAATTGGTGGCAATAATCCAGGCTATGCTTCGGTACTACAGCCTTACCCTGATCAACTAATTGATCCTAATGATACGCGCCAATTTGCCGAAAAATTAGCATGGTACTTAGAAAATCCTATTGGCCGCGAACGCGCAGCTTTGCTTCAGCGGCAGTATGTGCAGCATTTTGACATTGGTGAGGTGGGCCGGCAATTACTAAAGGTATATGTGCAGGCTTTGCAAAGCCGACGGCAGTCGTGAGATACTAATGCTATGGCCCGCTCTAATGACATAACTCGCACCGAAGTAGCCGTAACAGTCTCTAACCGTACTATTGTGCGGGTGCTAGCGGCGGCTATTATAGCAATTATCTTTTTTGCCGCAGTCCGCCATAGTGCGCATACGCTGACCCTAATTGGTGCGTCGTTGTTTTTATCCCTTGCTCTTGATGCGCCAGTACAATGGCTAGCACTACACTTGCCTGGTAAACGGCGAGGCAGTCGTGGTTTGGCAACGGGCCTATCTATCGGTATTGTAGTCGTGCTACTGGGCGCTTTTTTGTCAGTGATAGTGCCGCCATTGGTTCATCAAACCAATAAATTTGTGCGGCAAGTGCCGACACTGATCAGTCAGGTGCGTGATGAAGATTCGGGTGTTGGTAAGTTTGTCCGCGATCATCATCTGCAGGGTCAGGTTGATAAAATATCATCGCAGCTTTCTAGCCGGGCGGATAATCTCACAGGTTCTGCGGTGGGAACGCTTTCCCGGATTGGCAGCAGCCTATTCTCAACCTTAACGGTTATTGTACTAACTGTCATGATGTTGGCCGAAGGTCCGCACTGGCGGCGTATTTTTGAGCAATTAGTGCCAGAGCGGCACAGTGCGCGCACACAACGTTTAGCTCGTGATATGCATCGGGTTATTCAAGGCTATGTGAACGGCCAGGTGTTCCTGGCTGCTATCGCTTCGGTGCTGATTGTGCCAATGTTATTTATCTTGCATATCTCGAACCCACTGGCGCTGATGGTAGTGATCTTTATCTGTGGGCTTATACCCATGGTTGGACATACTATTGGAGCCCTTATTGTAACAGCGGTGGCGCTCTTCCACTCGTTGCTGGCCGCAATCATCATTCTGGCCTATTACATTCTGTACCAACAGATCGAAAACTATGTGGTACAGCCCCGTATACAAGCTAATGCTACTAATATGTCGGCGCTATTAGTCTTTATGGCGGTTATTCTTGGTGCTAACTTCGGTGGGTTACTAGGTGCATTAGTGGCGATTCCGTTAGTAGGTTGCTTGCGTGTGGCGGTACTAGATTACCTTGAAGGTCATCATATCTTGAGCCGTAAAGTGGTCCAGCAAGAGAAGAGCCAGAGCAACTAAATTGCAGCTATCGGTGCAAGGTCTAATCCTGGGTTTCGCGCTAGTCTTGCAGGCGATACCACTGTAAACCGAACGACTTGTCGCGCAAGCCGATCCCTTGCTCGATCAATTGATCTCGAGCTGCGTCGGCTGCAGCCCAATCTTTATTTTGCCGAGCTGTTTCGCGCTGTGTAATAAGTGCCTTTTGGTCGACCGTGATGTCTGATCGGTTAGCTAAGCTAATGCCAAAGACTCCCTCTATGAACGTCAAAGTACCGTCGGTATATTTGCCTTCTACTCCCGGAATTGGATTATTTGACATGTAGGTAATGAGCTTGCTGAGTGCAGCTAATGCTTGGGGAGTGTTAAGGTCGTCTTGTAACGCTATAAGGATATCTTCCCGAGTAGACCTAAAGAGTTCATCTAGCTCGGTTGGCATGGTATCGGCGCTTGGCTGCCAGCGCAGGTCGGCCCATGCGTAGATGTCATTTAAGCGGTTTTGAGCTGCCCGTAAACTTTCCCAGCTGAACTTACTCTGTGAGCGGTAATGGCTTTCTAGAACGTGCAGGCGAAAAGCCTCAAGGCTAATCCCCTTAGCTTTGATGTCCTGTAGGCGGATGCCATTGCCGAGGCTTTTGCTGATCTTCTCACCGTCAATCAATACATGGTTGCTGTGCAGCCACATAGTAGCAAACGGTTTGCCGGTAACGGCTTCGGACTGGGCAATTTCATTGGTGTGGTGAACGGGAATATGGTCGATGCCACCGGTATGAATATCTAGCGTTTGGCCGAGATACTTCATGCTCATGGCGGAGCATTCTATGTGCCAGCCTGGGAAGCCGACTCCCCAGGGGCTATCCCACTCCATGTCTCGCT
>CAYZGW010000041.1:0-9238 GCA_964478195.1 uncultured Candidatus Saccharibacteria bacterium | reverse complement strand
TTTACGTGCTCGAAAAACAAAAAAGATTTCGCTAGCCTCGGTGGCATTCTTAAAATGTATGTTACGTATACATTCGCCACTGTCTTTGGTAACTTGGTTAGTGTATCAAACAGAGGTGTGCGCGTCAACTGCTAAAGTTTCGGTACGTACGTGAGCGGGTCGCTCGGTGCTGATGGTTTTGTCCAGAAAATCACGCATGGTAGCTACGTAATTGTGAAAGGCTTCAAGGGTAACGTACTCTCCTTCGGTATGCTGATTTTCGCCAGCAATACCGAATTCACAGGCCTGGTTGCCAACAGCACCGTAAAAGCGGCCATCACTAGTGCCGTTACGTCTCGCAAAGCTGAACTCGGCGCCCTCGATCATCTCGGCTGACGCTTTTAGGCTTAGCAAAAGTGGATTGTCGGGACTAGTATATATTGGGGCTGAAAAATCGTGGACTTTTATGATACGCGCGTCGGGGTCGATTGATTTAATAAGCATAGTAAAATCAGCTATGTCTCGGAAACGGGGGTCGCCGGCAACAAAACGTGCATCTAAACTCACAGTTGCTAGGTCGGGTATCTTCGTTAGGGCGCCACTATCGGCGTTGATGGCGGTAATAGCGATAGTGGTCTCACCTGTTGCTTCAAGTGGTGTGGGATAAAGCTCATGTAGTTTTTGAGCAAAGCTTGTCGCTTTAGCGATGGGGTTGTCAGCATTCCAGGGGTAGGCACCATGGCTGCTCGTGCCATCAAAACCGACTTCAACAAATGTGGTGCCTTTGGCTTCATTGGCAATTTCATGGACATTCGAGGTCCGGCCGCAATCGCCGCATATGACGAAATTACCACGAACACCTTGCTGGACTTGATATTTAGTGCCATCATGGCCGGTGGCCTCTTCGTCGGTGACAATTTGTAGGGCTAGCGGATACGGAACCTTGTCAACGTACTCACAGAACATAGCGGTCAGTACGATGGCTGCTGCTTTCATGTCATAGGCGCCTCGGCCATAGAGTTTGCCATCTTTAATGTATGATTGGTACTGCTCGGGCGTGCCGGGTACTACATCTAGGTGCCCATTTAGAATAATGTCAAAACTGTCCGGACGTGCTCCGCTTGCGTAGGCTAAAAAGCTCGGCTCGCCGCCGCTCTCAAATTCTTCCACGGTTATGGCTTTGCCGCAATTTCGTACCATATTGAGGACGTAGTTGTAGGCGGCCTTAAGCCCGTCGGAATTGTCGACGGTGGACGGAATGGCGATTAGCTCTTGGGCAGCCTGAAGCAATGCTGTTTCGGTGTAGGGTTTCATGACTGTGCTGCTAGTCACGATAAAACCGGGCGTACTGCCCGGCTCACCGTGCAAGTTTTACTTCCTTTAACTGAATGTTACCAATGTTCTTTAAAAACGACCGAGAATGTTTGGCTAGGGCTGTCGTAATAAATATTTAAAAGTAGGTTTTGATGATTGAAGCCTACTTTTATTCTTTTGGGCTGTGCTAGAGCGAATTATTTCGCGAGGCTTCAACCGCAGTGAAGCACAGCCCCTGAAGGCTGAGGACAATAATAAATTGTCTTACTGTGTTGAACATCGAGTCTAATGTTACGCGACCGCCCGACCCTTGTCAAGTTGCTCAAGCTTGTACTGCGTGTAGCGTTCTGCGGCAAGACGTGCAAGCTCGGGATCTTCACCTTGGTTTACGAACTTCATAGCTTCGCCAAATAAGGGATGGACTGCAGCCATTTTCTCGTGCATTTGCAGCACGAGCCTTCGGTAGCCAGGATGACCTTGCGGACTGGTGCGGAGTTCATGGAAATGGAAAGCCTCGCGGGCGTTGTAGGTGAGCTTCCAGCGCATTTTGTGGCCAAGCAGCGTTGCATATTGGGCCTCAAGCTGGCGGCCGCCCGCTTGTAATGCACTATAGAGCTCAAGGCTAAGGTCAAAACAGCGCTCAAATGTGTCAGTAAGGCCCGCTTCTTCGACAAGTTTCGGCACGTCGTAGCCGTAACGAGGCGTCAAGGCCTGCCATTCTAGATCATCAACCATACGATGTCGCTGCAAGTCGCGGAAAATGCCGTAGTCACAGACCAGATCAAAACTGTAATGAATTTTTTCGAGCGCGCGGCCAGGGCGGTGACGACGGTTCAGACGCTCGCCGATATAAGCGGCAAAGACATCGAGTTTACGCTGGTAAGGCCAAGAGGCAACTTCGGTGCGAAGGGTCTGTAGAGACAGATCACTGTGCTCGTAAAGCATGTCTGCTACAATATCGAGTTCGTTATGCGGCGTGTATTCAACGAGTGTCACTGGGGCTGTTTCGGCCGTGTAATTTGTTGGCAGCAGCTCGTGGGCTAGCTTTTTAACGGCTTGGTAAGTGTTAGCGCGGTAAGCGATAGTCGCGCCTCCACGGTCGGGTTTGTCGGCTCGCTCTAAGAAAACAGGTGCGACCTTGCGCGCTTCATCTAAGATTTGTTGGCCTGTGGCACGAGCTTCTGGCAGTTCATCGCTGAGCAGATGCATGATCAGGCTCTCTAAGGCTTGGCCTGAGGCATAAACGCCCACAGTAGATTTAGTAGCAACCGGCAGTAATACTCGGACAGCATCGCAGGCCTGGGCTTTAGTGGCGCTACGCCAAGCGGCATCTTGTTCGGCTTTGGGTGTGCTAGAAGTGTTGCGGACGTATTCAGTCAGATCGGCAACCAGCTTTGAGTAAATGTCGAAGATCTGGTTCATGGTACGGATGTATTGACTCCGAAGCTTGCCCCGGAGGTCTTCTGGTATATAGAATCGATAATGACCATTAGCGTCTTTCTGGTCGAAATAAATATAGCGAGTTGACTGTTCCAGGTAGGCCGCCAGTCTGCCCCACTCTAGTTTCTTGGTTAAGAGGTTGCTTGCGTTTTCAACAACGATGTATTGACCAGTAAGTTGTTGTACGGAGTCATCGCCAAACGCGGTGATAACGCGGTGGAGAAGTTGTGCGTCCTTGTCTACTTTGCCAATAAATTCATCGAGTAGCGTAACGCGCATGTCATCGCCGCGTCGACTGAGCCGAGCCATGGCCGCGGCTATTGTAATAGGCGAGATCGCATCGGTGAAGCCATACACATCACCAGTAGTGTTGGTGACAAATTTGGCGAGCTCTGCCTCCCCTGTAGCGGTGGTGCTCATTGAGCCGTTTGGATGCTTTATGGTCCACGCAGCATTTGTGGAAAGTGGCTTGTCTTTAGGCACTTTAGCTTCCGATTGTTCTGCAATGTCTAGAGGGGTGGATATTTGAGCCTGAAGCGCCGCTGTTTGAACGGCGGGCGATTCTACTGGAGCAACCTTTGCGGCTGGACTTGCGGCCAATACTTCGGCTACAGACTGAGCATGGCTGGAGGTGGAGGTATCTGAGCGCATAGCAAGCGTGCCGGTTACATACTGCCAGACACGTTTAAAGACAGTATTTACATCTTCGTTAGCGTATACGATGGGTAAATTTCGCTGCTGAGCTTCCCAAAGGTAACCCGCTCTGACACGTTCTAGGAATGATTCGTCCAGGTTGTCGAAACGTTCGCCGTTATAGCGGTCTTTGACTCGTTCGCGTAAGATTGGCACTGGAGCGTCTAGGACAATCATAAGGTCGGGTTGTACCTCGCCTACGGCAAAAGTAATGATCTCATTGATTTTGTCGTAGTCGGTAATATCACCGCGGCCATAATATTGAATAGCGAGCGTAGTTAGATAGCTGCGGTCTACCAGGCAGGTTACACCGTTTTCTGTCATCTGGCGAATAACCTGAAGGGACTGCGAACGAGCTGCATTGTATAGCAAAACCTCAGTGCGAGTATTCATGGGATAGAGAGGATCTTGTGTTAGGCGGCGGATTGCTCGTGCAGTCAAATCGTTCTGGCTATCCGGCTCACGCATGATTTTTACTGGGATCTGAGCGGCTTGCAGCTGCTCGGCAATTAGACGGACCATAGTGGTCTTGCCAACCCCTTCAGCGCCTTCAATGACAATGTATTTGCCTTTATTCATAGCTCATCCCCTCAATTTTTTGCGGTAAGCTTCGGTGATCTTTCCAGGCCTGCGGCAACATTAGACTGGGCGACCAGGTACGTACTAATGTTTCTAGATCAGTTCCACTTTGATATTTACCACTAAAACCACCATCGCGTCCGGCACCGTAGTTACCCTCGACTGGACCGGTTTCGTGGAAAATAATCTGGGCGATGCGCTCCCCTACCGGCAGCACAACGGTTTCCCGGTGATTGAGATTGTAAATTTCAAGCGTCAAGCGGTTAATGTAACCCGGGTCAATCCAGCCGGCGTCAAAGCAAACTGCCACACCGTTGCGGCCCCAACTGCTGCGACTGCGAACCTCACAAGCGCCAGGTGGTTTGATGCCAAAGAATTCATGTGTGTGCGCCAGGATACGTTCGCCGGGCTTGAGTGCAATGACGGGGTGATTATCGGGGATGCCCACAATTGGCTTGAGACCGTTTAGTGCGCACCACTCGGCATGAGGCATGGCTTTGTAGGGTCCATCAAAGTAACGTTCCACGTCTTCACGATCGAAGGGATTGTATATGGTGCGTTCGTTTGCGGGCTCTATTCGGTAGTAATAATAGCCCAGCGTTACATCGAGACTAGCGTGGGCCACGTGTTTGGGCGTAAACGGATGACATACGATGTGACCGTCTTCTATAAACTCCCGTATTTGTGTATTGCTAAGTACGCTCATAGTTGGCGCTTGTTACCCTCCGTTACATCTTTGCGCCCTACCCGCTTGATTACTTTCATTGTACGGTTACAGTTTGTGTTAGCGCAAGCTTATGGGCACAATTTTACAACTCTATTCGTGTACAATAATGCATAATGCAGCAAACACGATCAACACTTGTGCTGACGCGCTTGGTGGCGTATATCGTACTCAGCTACGGACTGGTGCTTATTGCTAACGCGCTAGCGCGTCAGCTCCGTGCGCATCCAGGACATTATCTAAATGTATTGCTCATTGGAGTGCCTCAGGTAATCGGCATGGGCTTTGTATATCTGGGGAGCTTGTTACTTAGGCGAAAGTATAATGCCTGGTTGGCGACTCTGCTGTTGTTCGGTGTATCATTTGGCCTTGCTATTGCTCGTCTTATCTTAACGCGGGATGTTGATGAAGCATCGCGTCTTATTGGCCTAGTGCTGCCGCTGCTTATCGTTGTACTGCTGATACTCACCCAAGAGGCATTTCAGGTGCGGAGTGATATACGCAATTTTGGGCGAGCGGTACGCGTAAGTACGCTGGTGCTGTGCGTAGCATTACTGTATGGTGTCAGTGGTTTCTTGCTGCTAGATCGCCAAGACTTTCGGCATAACATAACAATGCTGGGCGCAATTCACCAAACGATAGATCAGTTTAGCTTAACAACAGACCACCCGGTAGCGCATACACGCAGGGCACGATTGTTTATGGACTCGCTGTCAGTCATTAGTGTCTCGTCGCTTGTCTATGTGATAATCTCATTCTTTGGCCCGATTCGTACGCGTTTAGTGCACCAAGCAGCACAACGGAAAAAGGCCGAACGACTGCTAAGGGCGCACCCCAATGACATTGATGACTTCTTTAAATTCTGGCCACGCGATAAGTTATATTATTTCTCTAAACATGAAGAGGCTGGCATTGCTTATCACGTAGCTAATGGTGTTATGTTGGCTGTTGGCAATCCTTTTGGTGATCCTCGACGCTTCCGATCGCTTACGACTCATTTTTTAGAGCTATGCTTCGTTAATGACTGGCTGCCTGCGTTCATCCATGTTGATGATCGGTACCGTAAAATGTATCAGCGCTACGGTTTCCGTCTGCAAAAGATTGGCGAGGAAGCGGTGCTGGATATAGAGGCGTTTGACTCTACTAAAAAGGATAAGTATTTCCGCCAGATCAGTAACCGCTTTACGAGACTTAATTATACTGTTGAGGTAGTCGAACCTCCTTATACTATTCAGACCATTGCACGTTTGCAGCATATATCGGATGACTGGCTTAAACGCCCTGGCCGCTCGGAACGTGGCTTTATGCTTGGTTATTTTGATGAAAACTATATACAACAGTGTTCCCTGGCTTTGCTATATGATGCAGACCATACAATCCAAGGCTTTATGAATGTCGTACCTACCTACACTCCAGGAACGGCAAATTATGATCTTCTACGGTGCATGGGCACTGCCCCGGGTAACGCTAATGATTTTTTGCTACTTGGACTTATCGAGTACTTACAGTCTCAGGGAGTAAAGACGTTAAATCTAGGTCTTTGCCCCTTGTCTGGAGTTGATAAGCCAAACAATGATGAGACGACAATAGTAGATCAAGCACTTCGCTTTATGTATGCTAATGGTGATCGTTTCTATAGCTTTAGTGGCCTGCAACGATTTAAATCCAAGTATAAACCTAGTTGGGATGCAAGATACATTGCGTACCCGGGCGGAGTGCGTAATTTTACCCGCATACTTCGGGCTTTGAACCGTGCTATGAAGATCCGCTAACTGTTTCTAGAAGGCGGGATATATAAAAATGAGCGCTTATCTCAAGCGCTCATTTTTATTTGAGGTATGAATTTTACTCGTTTACAGAAACGGTAACGCTCGGACCCATAGTAGTGGTAACATGAACAGATTTTACATAGTTACCCTTAACGCTTGCCGGCTTAGCGCCGCGGACAGAACTCATAACCGCTTGAGCATTTTCAAGCAAACGCTCAGCGCCAAAGCTTACCTTACCCACGGCCAAATGAATGATGCCGGTGCTATCTACGCGGTATTCGACGCGGCCGGCCTTGGCTTCGGCAACGGCCTTAGTAACGTCGGTAGTAACGGTACCGCTCTTAGGGTTTGGCATCAAGCCGCGTGGACCCAGCAGACGGGCGTATTTACCGAGCTTGGCCATGTTGGCTGGTGTGGCGATCAGGACATCAAAGCTAATGGTGCCCTTTTCAAGCTCTTTAGTTATCTCTTCAATGCCGCTGAGGTCAGCGCCTTCGGCTGCGTCATCAGCAAAAACAGCAACACGGACAGTTTTTCCGGTACCTTGTGGCAGCACGATGCTGGCACGGATGTTCTGATCGGCCTGGCGTGGGTCAACGCCAAGGTTTACGTGTAGTTCTACGCTGGCGTCGAACTTAACGCTGCTGGTCTTGGTGGCTAGCTCCAATGCTTCTTTTAAGGTATAAACTTTACCCTTTTCAATAGCTTCGGCACTTTTGCGGTAACCCTTACTACGACGCTCTAGGCGCGAGCGGGTTGGCTTGACTGGTTGCTTGGGCTTTTCGGCGGCCGCTTCCTCTTCGGCGCGGTGTTCTTGGTGGTCTAGCTTCTCGGCCTTGGCTTCGGCTTCAGCAATGCCTTTGCTGCTCCGCTTACCGGCCTTAGCGGCGGTCTTCTCTACCTTTGTTTCTGCGACCTCGGCCGCTTGAGCATCTATCAGCTCCTCTACAGGAACTTCATTGTTTTTGGCGTCTGCCATAATTCTTATCTCCTTCGTGGTGTAACGAGCAGCAAAACGGAAGCTCTCCCACAAATTAATTAACGGTTTCTCTTAGGCTTCGATTTCGACGCCCATAGAGCGAGCGGTGCCAGCTACCATCTTCTTGATAGCTTCGACGTCGTCGGCGTTCATGTCTTTAGCTTTTTCTTCAGCGATTTGCTGAAGCTGCGCCTGGGTCAGCTTCTTGGCGATCTTTTCGCTGTTTGGCTTGCCACTGCCCTTCTGGATACCCAGAGCGGCGCGGATGCGGTCATCTGTTGGTTCGGCGACCACGCGGAAGTCCATACTACGGTCGTCATAAATAGTGATGTGGGCGGTAACGGTCTTGCCCATCATGTCTTTGGTCTGGTCGTTGAACGGGTTGATGAAATCCATCATGTTCACGCCGTACTGGCCAAGGGTGCTACCGACTGGCGGCGCAGCGCTGGCCTGACCAGCCTTAATCTTCATTTTGAGGTTTGCTTTAACGGCTTTTGCCATTTGTTTAGTACTCCTTTTAACGAATATTCGCCGCTTATGAAGCGCGGTTACTAATTCTCCTACTCGTTGTCTTTACACTTTGCTTGGCAAAGATAGTAGTGCGTAACTGCTTAATTATATCGTTTTTCCCTGGAAATGTCTAATGCGTCTAGGAGTTTGTATGTAATAGATAAGCCTGCTGTACGGAGTATTCGACCTATAGTGCCTCTGCTCTGTTTTCGATGGCTGGCTCGTGCTAGCCGAGCGGCCTCATGGACAATCGTGTGAGGATAGCTAGCCCAGACTGTTTTCCCCTCGTCTGTTGCAGTGTAAGTGACCGTTTTGGCCGTTCCTTTGATGACGGTGGTACCGCGTCCAGTTATACCTGCTGTGGCAAGGTTCTCGTTACTTTCGGCCCGCGATAGCGAAAAGTTTATAAAATTCCCTAGGTCCTCGTCCGGATCGATTGTTCCAGGACGTTCCGGACTCTTTATCCATACGGGAGAATCATCGGCAATGCCTAATATTATTTCGTGCGCTGTATGCCCAATAGTTACTGCTACCGCATGTCGTCTCGGGGTTTGATTTATTCCACCAAGAGCTTGAGAGGCTATGTCTGCTGCGTTAGTGACTGCCTCGCTTAAGCCTACGATCATCCCTGGATCTACCTCACCTTTTACTACAATTTGGGCAATCTGCTCAACCCGGGCGCGAAGTGGACCAAGATCTTCAGGTGCAAATTCTGCGCTTAGGGGAACTGTGTCAAGTAGCACAAAGTTATGAGGGGCTCTATTTTCGAAAGGTGGATCGATGAGGCTTACTGATTCCCCCGGGTAACTATCCGTAGGTTTACATGACATAATAATGCCCATCCTTCATTAGATAGCTGTACGCCTTTTTTCGTGTGAGCGTTCAGCCATCTAACTGTATAGCATTGGCTTTTCATTGACTAGTAAATTCTACGGTACTACAGCGGCGCAGCTTATCTCAGCCTGCTGGCGCCGACTATTGGCTAGACGCGCTTAACCTGGAGTGAGTCTAACTCAACCGGTGTTTCGCGGCCAAACATGTTCACGAGTACTTTCAGCTTGCCCTTTTGTGAGTCAATTTCGTTGATTGAACCATCAAAGCCCTTGAATGGCCCATCAGTAATATTTACGACTTCGCCGATGCTGTAATCGATCTTGTGCTTTGGCTGCTCCAGGCCCATACGCTTCTGAATCTTTTCGATTTCTTCAGGGTCAACTGGGGTTGGTTCGGTGCCACTGCCTACAAAACCAG
>CAYZGW010000040.1:0-9324 GCA_964478195.1 uncultured Candidatus Saccharibacteria bacterium | reverse complement strand
ACCTGCTTTTTACTATAATGTAAGCGGTATAACAGATATATCTATGGCTACACATAAAGAAGTAATCGAACTGACCGGCGTTATTGTCGAAACCCTTCCAGGGACTCAGTTTCGAGTAGAGCTTGAAAACGGCCATCAGATTATCGCCCACGTTGCCGGCAAAATGCGGAAGCATTTTATTCGAATTGTACCCGGCGACAGCGTGACGGTGGAGTTAACTCCGTACGACCTTACAAAAGGCCGTATTACCTATCGCAAAGGCTAAAACTTTCCTGGGACTGGTTCATCCGGACAGATTATATAGATAATCGAAGTACGGACGGGTCCTAAGAAAGTTCGGCCACAAACAGTATTAAATTAATGCAGTGTGTTACTAGCTGAAAGGAGCGAGTGATCCGCATGAAAGTGCGTGCAAGCGTCAAAAAGATTAGCCCCGACGACAAGATCGTACGTCGTAAGGGGCGTTTATACGTTATCAACAAATTTAAGCCTAAGCATAAGCAGAGGCAAGGCTAAAAAATGACGAAGACATTTTTTGCTAAAGAGAACGATGGGAGCGTAGTAAGCTCCAAAGGAGATTACTAGCTTATGGCCCGTATTTCTGGAGTAACTATTCCAAACGATAAGCAAACTTGGGTCGCTTTGACCTACGTTTACGGTATTGGCCCTAAGACTGCCGATGATATTTTAGTAGCAGCTAAGGTTGAGCGCACCGTCCGTGCCAAAGACCTAACTGACGCTGAAATTTCACGCATCCAGGACTACATCAACGAAAACTACACCGTTGAAGGTGAGCTGCAGCGTATTGTCAGCGGCAACATTAAGCGCCTTAAGGACATCAAAGCGTACCGCGGTATGCGTCACGCAGCTAGCTTGCCAGCCCGTGGTCAGCGCACCAAGACCAATGCTCGCACTCGGCGTGGCAGGAAAGTAACGGTGGGTGGTACCGCTAAGAAAGTAGCAAGCAAGACTTAAGGCATATAACTATGGCAGATACACCTACAACAACCAAGAAGAAGAAAGCCAAGCGTAGCGTTGCCACTGGCCAGCTACACGTACAGGCTACATTTAATAACACAATCGTAACGCTTACTGACGCCCAGGGCGGCGCACTAGCTGCTAGCAGTGCTGGCGCTTGTGGTTTTCGTGGCAGCAAAAAGGGCACAGCTTACGCAGCCCAAGTGGCGGCTGAAAAGGCTGCAACACTTGCCAAGCAAGCTTATGGCCTCAGTAAAGTAGACGCTTACGTTAAGGGCGTCGGCCTTGGCCGTGATGCAGCAATTCGCGCTATGCAAACAGTTGGCATCGCTGTCGAGAGTATTACCGATGTAACTGGCGTGCCACATGGTGGCGTTCGTCCAAAGAAAGCACGGAGGGTCTAGTATATGGCACGAGATACTCGTTCTATTGTTAAGCTTTCCCGTCGTGAAGGCTATGCCTTGCACCCCAAGGCACACAAAGCGCTCGCAAAGCGCACCAATACTCCCGGTCAAGCTCCAAACGCTCGCATGCGTAATAAGCCTAGCCAGTATGCCTTGCAGCTCCGTGAGAAACAGAAGGTCAAGCGTTTGTATGGCCTACTTGAAAAGCAATTCAGCAACCTTATGGTTGAAGCTAGTCGCAGTAAAGGCCAATCGGGCGCAACACTTCTGCAATATCTAGAACAGCGCCTAGACAATACTGTCTACCGTGCTGGCTTTGCATCAAGCCGCCGGGCTGCCCGTCAGCTGGTCACCCATGGCCACTTTATGTTGAACGGTCGTCGTGTCGACATTCCTTCCATTCGTCTGCGCATTGGCGACGAATTTACCCTGCGCGACCACAGTAAGGCAAACGAATATTTCAAGAAATTGGATGACATCAGCCCTGCACCATCGACCACCCCAGCCTGGTTAAGCGTTGATCGCAAGAAAGTAGCCGTTAAAGTTACCGGCTTGCCACTGCGCGATGATGCTGAACCCGAAATCAATGAGCAACTAATCGTCGAATACTACTCACGGTAAGGAAGGACAAAGCGAAAATAACTATGTCAAAAATGATTCACACCCCCAGCCTCGTAGCCGTCGACGACCACAGTGCTACTTCTAGCACTTTTGTGATCGAACCACTGCAGAATGGCTACGGTATGACCCTTGGGAACAGCCTCCGCCGCGTGCTCCTCAGCAGCATTGCCGGCGCCGGCGTAACCAGCTTCAAGGTTGAAGGTGTCACGCACGAATTTACCGCCGTCAAGGGCGTTAAAGAAGACGTCGTCGACATCATGCAAAACCTAAAGCAACTGCGCTTCCGCGTGTACGGCGACGAGCCACAGACACTGCGTATTGTCAAAAAGGGTGCTGGTGCCGTAACTGGCAAAGACATCCAGGGCAACGCTGATGTTGAGGTGGTTAACACTGATCAACTGATCGCAACTATCGACGACGACAAAGCAACCTTTACCGTTGACCTCGTAGTTGAAACTGGCCGCGGTTACCGCACTATTGATGAAAGCACCTCTAAGAAACAGAGCGACTTCATTGCAGCAGACACCATCTTTAGCCCAGTTCTGCGCGTACGCTACAAAGTCGATAAGACTCGTGTTGGTCAAACAACTGACCTAGATCGCCTCAGTATCACCGTTGACACTGATGGTACTATTACTCCACGTGATGCTTTTGAAGAAGCCGCAGCGATTCTGGTTAACCAGTACACTGCACTCGCTGGCAAAACTCGCGTAGTTACCCAAGAGGTTAGCGAAAACCTTGGCGGCAGCAGCTTGCTTGGTTCTGCCGGCGACGACAGCAACTTGCTCAGCACTTCAATCGAAGACTTGAACCTGACTGCTCGCACTACCAATGCGCTCGTGAATAACGACATCCACACTATTCAGGATCTGTTCGCTCTGAGCGACGCCGAACTACGCGACCTCAAGGGTTTCGGCAGCAAAGCCCTCGACGAAGTTAAGGACAAATTAGCGGAGTTGGAGCTCTAACATGCACAGACACGGATACCAAGGAACGAAGTTCCACCGTGAACGCGACCAGCGCGAAGCGCTCATTAAGAGCCTGGCCGAATCGCTGATTATTCACGGTTCAATCGTAACTACATTACCTAAAGCTAAGGCTGTGGTGCCTTATGTCGAAAAACTGGTAACTAAGGCCAAGAAAGGCGATCTTCACAACCGTCGCCAAGTTATTGCTAGCCTACAAACTGTTGCTACTGCTCACAAGCTAGTTGACGACATTGCACCAAAGCTTGCTGGTCGTACCAGCGGTCATTTCCGCATTGAACGAACCGATAACCGTCGGGGCGATAACGCCGAAATGGCACGTGTCAGCTTTGTTGACGACCTCAAGGAGGCACCTGTTGCCCAGGCAGCCGCTACTCCGAAGCCTAAGGCCGAGAAGCCAGCCGCAAAGGAGACAAAATAATGACTACTTATAGTGCAAAGCCCTCTGATGTAACCCGCAAGTGGTACGTCGTTGACGCTTCCGAAAACACCATGGGTCGCGTTGCTACCCAAATAGCAACACTACTAACTGGCAAGGGCAAGCCACAATTTACCCAGCACATCGACTGTGGCGATTATGTCATTGTCGTAAACGCTGCCAACCTTCAAGTTAGCGGCAACAAGCTGGAAGACAAAATGTACTACCGCCACAGCGGCTACCCAGGTGGCCTCAAAGAGGCAACTCTTCGGGAAGTATTAGCTGGCAAAACGCCAGAGCGTGCGCTATTCGAAGCTGTTCGCGGCATGCTGCCAGTAAACAAGCTGCGCGACGCACGTCTTGCTCGTCTAAAAATTTACATGGGTAGCGAGCATAACCACGAAGCGCAGAAGCCGGAAGTATTTTCAGTGAAAGGAACTAAATAATGGCTGAAGCAACCGCAAAGAACTACTACTATGCACTCGGCCGCCGTAAGAGCGCAACCGCTCGTGTACGTGTCCAAAAGGGCAAAGGTAACGTTGTGGTTAATGGCAAATCGGCTGACGAGTACCTAGCAGATAGCAAGGCTCTCCTGGCTGAACTCCAGAAACCATTTGCAACTCTAGAAATCCCTGTTAAAGATTTCGACGTATCTGTTGTCGTTAGCGGCGGTGGCCACGCCGGCCAGGTTGACGCAATCCGTCTCGGCATCGCCAAGGCTCTAATTGAGTTCAACGCCGACTATAAGGCAACGCTTAAACGCGCCGACCTTCTGAGCCGCGACCCTAGGGAACGCGAACGCAAGAAGTTTGGTCTTAAGGGTGCTCGTAAACAGCGCCAGTTCACTAAGCGCTAACGCAGCTTGAAGAGGGGAATATCCCCTCTCAACGCGCGGCGCGGTGGAGTGAATCCGCCTTCTCTGGCTGCTCTCATCTGGGCTGCAGAACACCCAAAACTCCTCGAGGAATCGGGGAGTTTTAGTTTGTAAAACTTAACTAACCACTGAGGTATACTAGGGGCTAATGAGTAAAAAACCGGCCGATAAATTAGACGCAAAACGAGCAGCATGGCTGGAGCGTACACAGCGCATTCTGGGCGTATCAGCGCAAGAGGCACGGGCGCTACTAAGTATCAACCGGCAGCAAAGCTTGCGCCTAAACCCTTTGGTTGCTAAGCCAGACGGCACGCTAGCTAAACTTCGGGAACTTGGGTGGCAAGGTGCTCCATATTCCTGGGCATCTAATTGCTACACCGTCGAAACCAACCTAGAAACTATTCGTGATAGCGACCTTAGCACAGGCGGGGCAGTATATATTCAAAATGCAGCCAGCTGGCTACCAGTGCTTGCACTTAACCCTCAGGCAGGGGACGAAGTTCTGGACGTGTGTGCGGCGCCCGGTGGAAAATCCAGCCATATTGCGGCACTTACCAATAATCGGGCAGGGCTAACTGTCAATGACAATTCACGGGTACGCCTCGCCAGAATGCGAGCTAATCTAGACCGACTAGGCGTACAGGCAGACTACACGCTCTTTGACGCTACGCAGCTAGCACGCAAACTGACAGGCCAGCAGTTCGACAAAATCCTACTCGATGCACCATGCAGTGGTGAAGGCCTTATGCAGTACGATCGCGATAAAGATTTTGCGACATGGTCTGTGGCTCATATTCATAGGTTGCACTCCCTTCAAAAACAGATCATCTTGCAAGCTTGGGAACTTTTAAAACCAGGCGGTACGCTAGTGTACAGCACATGCACAATGGCGCCAGAAGAAAATGAAGCCGTTATTGACTACCTGCTGCGCAAACGTACAGATGCTAAAGTGACAGCTCTGAGCATGGAGCTATCAAACCGCGTACCAACCGTACAAACATGGAACGGCAAGGCGTATGTGCCGGAGACTACGGGCTGTCTTCGCCTAGCGCCCAGCAAACAAATCGAGGCTTTCTTCGTTTGCAGACTACAGAAACTTGCAGAGACGCCAGAGATGATGCTATAGTTAGCTTATGAGCGTTAGTACGCTACAGAACCAAACCTGGCGTGGCCATCACAACCGTGGCGGCCTGTTCTGTGTGCTCTAGCGAAAAACGAACCTACTGAAGAAGCCGCCACTTGAGGGCGGTTTTTTTATTGAACACATCCCACCGAAGTTAATTTAAACGTAAGTAAGGTATAATACTAATAGTATGAGTAACCCAGTAATTCTTACCGGCCTGCGGGCCAACAACGATTTGCACATCGGCAACTATTTTGGTGCGCTATTGCCGCTCATCGACATGGCTAAAAATCACGCCGACGAATACGAGATTAATCTGTTTGTGCCTGACCTACACAGCTTCACCACACCTATTGATCACAGCAAACTACAGCAAGACATCTTCAATAACCTACGCATTTACGCCGCAGCCGGCCTGCCACTAGACCACCCTGGAGTGCACATATACCGGCAGAGTTACATTCCTGCACACAGCGAACTGGCTTGGATCCTGGATTGCTTTACCGGCTTTGGCGAGCTAAGCCGTATGACCGAATTCAAAGATAAATCCGCAAGACTAGGTGCCGACCACATCGGCGTCGGTCAGTTTAACTATCCACCGCTAATGGCAGCCGATATCTTACTCTACGGCGCCACCTATGTACCTGTTGGCGATGATCAGCGACAGCATATAGAATTTACGCGGAACATCGCGGAACGTTTAAATAACAAGTTTGGCAAGTTGTTTATCGTCCCTAAAAGCGTCCAAGAGCAGCACGCCTTCTTCCAAAAAGACCAAGGACTTCGCATCAAAGACTTACAAGACCCCACCAAGAAGATGAGCAAGAGCGACGAAACAGGGAAGGGCATCATCTTCTTAGGCGACAATCCCGCGGATGCAGGCAAAAAGATTAAATCTGCCACCACCGACAGTCTAGGTAAGATTGGTATCAACAACCAGGAGCAGCCGGGCATTACAAACCTTTTGCAAATATTGGCGCTAACCACTGGAAAGTCTACAGACGAAGTAGCGCAAGAATACAACGGGCAAGAACAATACGGTCCACTCAAAACCGCCGCTGCCGATGCTGTCAGCGCATTTTTGACCGGCTTCCAGGACCGCTTAGCACATGTTGATGATGCACAGCTAACGGCAAAACTGGAAGCAGACGAAAAACAGATGAACGACATTGCCAATGCCACGCTTCTAAAAGTCCAGCAAGCCGTAGGCCTGCGCGCATAATGAGCAACCTAGAGATTAGCCGGGCACAGCGACTCGATCAAAATGTCGTAGAACAGATTCCTGAGCTTAGTCGGGGATTTGCGGCGCGACTGATTGAAGATGGCAAAGTTACCGTGAACGGTGTAGCGCGGACAAAGCCAGGCTACAAGCTCCGTCAAGGCGACGTCGTTGTAGTAGACTATGACATTGCCGAACTAGAAAAAATACCCGACATTGACCTTGAAGTTCTGTACGAAGATGACGACTGCGTAGTCATAAACAAACCCATCGGTGTCTTGAGTCACAGTAAGGGTACCTTTAATCCCGAAGCCACGGTAGCCACGTGGCTCCGTTCGCAGCTAAAGGGCTTGAGTGGCGAACGCGGCGGCATCGTGCACCGACTAGATCGCGCCACGAGTGGCGTGATGATCAGCGCAAAGACACCTGAAGCCCTGAGCTGGCTACAAAAGCAATTCGCAACCCGAAACGTGAAAAAAACTTATGTCGCAGTAATAAGTGGCGAACTTAATCCCCCAGAGGCCATCATCGACATGCCTATCGGCCGTAACCCTAAGGCACCAGCCACCTTTCGGGTCGACGTCCAAGGAAAGCATGCCAAGACAAGCTACAAAACCATAGTCACAAATGGTAAGCACAGTTTGCTAGAGCTAAAGCCCGAAACTGGCCGCACTCACCAGCTGCGTGTCCATTTAAACCACTTACACCATCCCATCGTCGGCGATCCATTATATGGTGGTGAATCAGCCGAGCGGCTTTATCTGCATGCCAAGAGTCTGGAAATTACCATTTTGCATAATCATGAACGTAAAGTCTTTACGGCACCGCTTCCATCCGAGTTCACCAAATACACCGCATGAACATCCCAGGTTTTGTAGTACATCCTAGCAGCCACACTCAGCTCGACGCATTTGCAAGTACGCCAGCCCACGCAGTACTTCTAAGCGGCCCCGAAGGAACCGGCAAAACACATATAGCAACAGCGCTGAGTGCTCAGCTTCTAGGCGTACCGCCAACCGAGTTGGACCACCACGCATACTTTAGAATAGTCACGCCCAAAAACAACACTATTGCCATCGAGCAAATTCGTGAGCTCATTACTTTCTTCAGGCTAAAGGTGCCTGGCCCTGCGCCCATAAAGCGAATCGCTATAGTGCAAGACGCCGAGGCTATGAGCACAGAGGCACAAAACGCGCTGCTTAAACTACTTGAAGAGCCCCCTATTGATTCGATTCTGATACTCACCAGCTCTCACTCAGTCCGACTGCTTACAACGATCCGCTCACGGTTGCAGCACCTGCAGCTGTCAGCCCCTGCCAAACAAGATGTGTTACAGCATTTTGTGGCGTCCGGACATAACGAGGCAGAGGTAAAAGCTGCGCTCCTTCGTGCCGACACTAATATTGCAGCCGCTAAACATCTGCTCGAGATAGGCGGTGACGGATCAGACACACCCATTACATTAGTCAAGCAAGCTCTCGGCGTGCCCCAGTACGAACGCCTTCTTCTGGTAGACGGACTCGCCAAGCAAAAGGACCAGGCTCGTTTATTCACCGATACACTAGCTGTTGTAGCTGCTGCTAGCCTTGAAGCGGCCGCTGCTAAAGGGGCAACCACCATGTCCCGTTGGCGTGATATTTTACAAGCCGCTTATACCGCACAAGACGCGTTAGAGCGAAGTGCCAACGCCAAACTCGTGCTAACCGAGCTTATGCTTGCTCTTTAAAACTATGCTATACTAACAATCATTGTATGTACGAGTTAGTGATCGTCGTCGCTTTTGGCCTGCTTGGCATAGCCAGTACCAGGCTGCACGCCGAAGAATTCAACGACGTCTCTCATAAGGTTGGCGACCGAATGGGCAAACTCTGGGATATTGCGCATCAAGGTATGCGTGAAAACCGCTTCTTACGTGCCGAAAAGGCACTCCTTACCATCTTAAAAATTGACGAAAAAAATGCGGCTGCCTATAACCGTTTAGGCATTCTCTACGCCAAGCAAAAAGAATACCGCGACGCCATCGATTGCTTTGAAATTGCCAGCAGCATTGAGGCGACCCCTTCATCCCTCCACAACCTTGGCCTCATTTATTACGAAACCGAAAACTACGAGAAGGCTGCAATTGCTTTTGAGTCAGCCTTAAAGCTTGAAGAGTCATTAGCTGCTCGCCACGTGGCCTACGCCAAAGTCCACGAAAAGCTTGGCAACGAAAAGCTTATGTTTCAGGCTCTGCACCGCGCTATCGAGCTAGAGCCAAACAAAGAAACCTACACACTGCTCATGCAGGCATATCAAGAACGAGGTATGGACGCCGAAGCCGATATGATCGCCGAAAAGCTTAAGAAATTGATTGTACCTGCTGGCCGTCCCCGCCGCATTTTACGTCCCCGCAAGGTTGTTATCTAAAATCCACGAAACGTCAACGTGTAGGTTCTTTCTGTAACCTCACGCCCAAAAATGTTTCGCTTGGCTCAGTATATAGTTTTCGTTTGAACTACCGCGCGGCGCAGCAAACTAAACTCGCCAACTCCAGTCCGCTTTTCCCGGGAAGCTTAGGGTTGTCATTTAACCCCTGTTTTGCTACACTAACGCGGTAGCCGGAAAGCAAAGGAAACCAGCGTGCCGACATAGCTCAGTGGCTAGAGCGGCTGTTTTGTAAACAGCGGGTCGTGGGTTCGAATCCCTCTGTCGGCTCCAATTT
>CAYZGW010000039.1:0-9477 GCA_964478195.1 uncultured Candidatus Saccharibacteria bacterium | reverse complement strand
GATGAATTTACCGCCGCGAGGTCAATATATCTCAGCTCAACTTCGTGTAGCACAATCATGGCTAGAGATCGTTGACGAAGCTAAAGCCATTGCCCCAAGCAAGTTGCTGATGCTTCTGGTATGAGCGGAGTCTGTAAATGAGAGATTATTCTGTAGAATAACATTATGGATCTTGCTGCAATTCTTGGACTTGCTATGTCTATTTTAGGGTTAGCCCCCGACGTTGCTAAATTTATAAAAGATCGGTTGGCCAAAAAGATCAGGGTAACGCCAAATCTAGTGGAAACGAAATCTCGTCATTGGGATTCTACTAGCTCTGTAATAGTACAGAACAAAACCAATAATCCTCTCTTTTCTTTACAAATCGTTTTTTGGCATGAACCCAATCAGAAATTGGAATTCAAATTGGAGAAAGTGAGAAAAGAGACTGAAATAGAGAACCTAGTAATTAACTATGGTGTAGTTATATATCGCGGTGAAGTATCGGGCGAAAAAATTGCGATTGTTGAATTATTGAGGTTGATGCCAGACGAAAGTATTGAAATTGATCTGCAAATAGAGAAGCCTGGTAATGTTAAGATATTTCCTGCTTCATTTGACGAAAAGCAAAGCAAGCAGGTACTTAATAATAAGAAAGAATTTGTATATCCATTTACCGCTCCATTTGAGATGTCGCTTGTATCGATTGGCTTGTTTCTGAGGAAGAAAGGTTGAATAAGCTAAAAAGACTTCTGTTGTACGCATGCCTGGCCGGGGGCAAGCCTCTTAACTGGCATCTCTTGGTTACCGAGGATAGGCTTAAGGTTTCGACTGAACGCTGGTGCCGGTCTTTTTATATTCCAGAGATAGTCGTAATTAGACCATACGATAAATAATGACATGCACAAAAACGTAGGTTCGGTAGAATGGCTGTTTGACACAGTAGGGCGATGTGATAACATTTTCCAAAATTCTAAAATAGGGTATGGTATCTCTAGATGTCCTCAGTGAAGTATGAAGCGGCGGCGGCAATTGCAGCATATGCGCCAGAAGTGTATATGAGTAAGCTCTATGCTACTGCGGCAGCAGTTGCCAATGGTAGGCTTGTCGACCCGCAAGAAGCAATCGACCTCGTATGTACGCAAACCGAAAACCACCCTCGTTTACCCTTTGAGGCATGGCTCAGTCAACCCGATAGCGCAGACAAGATAGGAGCGAGAGTCGCATTGCAGGAAAATTTCTTGGCTTACACAGGTCTTGCTCGGCGTACGATATCGCCGCTCCTGCGCGCCACATCAGTCGTGCCGCTCCATAGGATGCACATGGGTTCAGGCTCAATTGCGTTTAATATCCGCAGTGCCGATGGCGATGACGCCATCCTGAAGGTGTCACGCAAAGTACTGGAGTACCCCCGACGCATACCGCTTACCGCCGCAGATCGAGCTGAATTTGCCGAAAATTGCATACGAAGACTACCTGCAGTTCCGGCGGCCAATTTTGAGGAGATTCTTGCAGCCAGCTACAGTGGCGCCGTGGTAACTTCTAGGATCCCCGGGGGCCAAATAGAACGTCTAGGCAAGCCAGAGCTCACAGGTGTTACCGATGATCATCTGAGAAAAGCAGTCGTTGATATCCGCGTACTGTCAGAAGCGGGCGTATTACTGGATGGCAATGGTACAAATACGGTACACGACCTTAATCGAGGTTTTGGCTTCTTTGACCCGCTCGGCTCTGAATCGTCCACTCAATATTGTTTAAAAGTCAATATGGGTGACTTTGCACGAAGCATTATGCTACAGGGCCCATATAGTGCCTATGCACCACGTCGTGCTCGGTCCGAGCAATCCCTCTCCCTGCGTTGTAATATTTATGAGCGCCTCGGAGAGGTTGCGGTAGGTATTGATCCAAAAATCAGAATGATTATAGAGGAGTCCAGACGCAAGCCTTAGCTTGATTAAGAGATGGCTTTCGAAAAAGGTGGCCTGGAAGAAGCCTCACCCCATGAAGATACCAAATAATGCTTAAAGAAGCAGCTGAGTGCTATTGCCAACCGAACACCTCCAAGCCCATTACGCTGCGTATCAACCAGCTTGATCTAATTAGAATCAAGGCGAAGGCTAAGCAAAACAATAATTCCGAATCAAACAATGCTTGGGGAGATGGTTTCTGGTCCAAACCTCTGAAGAAGATGAAACCGAGATGCAGCAGGATATTCGGGGAATCAGAGAGTTGGTGGAAGACTAATCGGTGGTGGCGGGAACTTCAAACACCTTTAGTACACCTTCGCCCTGTAGCTTCTCGGTTGTTATCTGTTCCATTATTTTGCATATTCCAGAACCATTCGTTCGGGCACTTCGATATCCCGGCCTTTATTTTGGCTTAGTAATACAACTTCATCACGCCTGAAACAGGAAGCCGTTACGGGTGAACTAAACCTGTAGGCGATCGAAATGGGCCGCTGCCATGCTCCTGGCTTAACGTTAGTAGCGTCTACCATGACAGTTTTTCCTGCTTCGAGCAGGGATGTGATACGCCTGTCTTGCTCAGCAAATATCTTGCCGTCTTTATCACCACGATCGGTGGTAAGGCCGAACATCTCCTTGGCGATCCTGTCATTGGATATATACGAATTGCTATCCAAGACTTGTAGCTCGATAAGTTTTTTAGCAAATGTGGACTTTCCTGAACCGGGCGGCCCGACCAGCATCACTAGACCGGTTAATGGTGGGAGGTTGCATAAATCAGTAATAGGATTCATGCAAATAGTATGTCACAAGTTAAAACAACCGCTGAGCATTCCGCCTAGACTGTCTCGCCCATCATATAACTATTTTAAGATCTTGTATCGAATGTGAGTCGCAAGCCGCGTACCACTGGTCTCCACTGGTTCAAGTTTGAGATTTGGTACGCCTTCAAACAGGCGCGCACCACTGCCAATTGTAATGGGCACAATGTGCAGCCAGAGCTCGTCAATAAGGCCGGCGGCAAGATATTGATTCACTGTGTTGGCGCCTCCGGCAATAGCAATCGTGCCGTCTCCTGCGGCCGCTTGAGCCTGTTTGAAAGCAGACTCTATTCCGTCTGTCACAAAGTGGAATGTTGTGCCGCCCTCCATTGGAATCGACTCTCGCGGCTCTTTGCAAAGCACAAAGACCGGAGCATGATAGGGGGGATTGTCGCCCCACCAGCCCTTCCATTCTGGATCGTCGCGCTCCTCTTTTGGCATAAACATATTGCTGCCCATGATGACTGCTTCGACATCAACCAAGTATTTTTGCATCTTACGCCCCTGCTCGCTGCTGTCTTCAAACATCCAGTTGGGTAGCGGTTCGCCAGGGAGCTCGCCCATCGGGTTTTCCAGACTCTGGTTTGGGCCTGCGACAAATCCGTCTAGCGACATGGTGATTCCGCATGTGACTTTACTCATGTGGGTATCCTCGTTACTCTTTCTCTTATAGCTTTTGACCTTGTTATTTATTTGCCGGGGCAGCCCACAGGGGGTAGAGATGTTCTACTTCACCAAATCGGTTCATGAAATCAGGCAGTTCTTTGTCATCCACAAAGGCTGCAAGCCGATCAAGAATAACATGGGTGCCAGCGCTAACACCGGCAGTAGAAGTCAAGCCGCTCTGGGTGAATGTCAGTTCGGTGCCGTTATCCTTTGGTGCCAAGGTCCAGGTTACGACTGTTTGCGCTCCATCTGGCATCTGGGGAACTGGTTCGTGGTTGTGCTCATACTGAAACTGCTTAGGTGGATCCAAGACGGTAATTGGCCCATACCATGTGAACGGACCAGAATGGACCGTAAATATTCCACCCACTTTCGGGTCAATTTCTGCTGTAGCGTTATACCATTTTCCAAATTGCTCAGGATCGGTCAGAGCTCGCCACACTTCGTCTGTAGTATGTGGCAGGAACCGCTTAAAGGTAAGGGTTGCAAGCCCATTTGCAGTATCAACTGTACCTGTTTGCATATCTTGATCCATTCTGTCTTCTCCTTTATTTACTTAGTAGGTGTCTCTCTAAGGCGTCTAAGCGCTCAGACATACACTTCTGTTGTAGTTGAACCCAATTTTCTACCTCGGCCAAGCCATCCGCTCGCACCGTATACAAGCGCTTTTGTTTATCGGCACGCGATTGCACGAGGCCGACTTGCTTCAGTATCTTGAGGTGCTGCGAGATAGTTGGTGCTTTGAATGAAAATCGCTCCACGATTTCACCGACCGACGTTTCACCACGAACAATGTATTCGAAAATGTTACGGCGAGTTGGATCGGCGAGAGCCGCGAAAGTATCCATACTGAGATAATAAGCTATTCACTTAATTAAGTCAACGGCTAAATAGCCTGACATACCAACGGCATACGAGGTAATTTCACAATGTCTCAACTAATAAACGAATCTTTTGGAGAGGTTCTATGAGAAGCGTGAGCGTATATGTAAGTTGTCAGATATATTCTAATTTATTACTCTTTCCAGTTCTGTTTGTGGGTTCTGAGGGATCTTAGTAGGCAGCCTCCTATGAGCGAGATGTGAGGATGAAAGAAAGCCCATTTCAAGTTTCAGCTGGCAAGCTAAACACTGCCTGTTTCTATATAACTTGAGGCATCCAGTGTCTGTATAATTTAGTAGATGGTGATAAAAAGAATTAAAAGCCTAATCGATTGGTTCATATGCGGCAGTGATGGGCGTATTCATGTTATTCAAATGCCCAACATTCCTCTAAGTTGCTGGTTTGTTTTCATGATTCTTTCAAACGTCGCTACTGCGGGTAGGATAAAGGTAGGTTTGTCAAACCTCAGCTTGGCTTTCCTTGGCGTATGGGCTTATCTGGAGATAACACAAGGATTATCTCCTGTGCGCCGAACATTTGGCGTGGTTGTTTCGCTATTTATAATTCACAGTCTCTGTACATAATTATAAATACTCCTACCGTAATCAGATGTTCACGCATGGTAAATAAGGCGAGGCATGATGGCTACAGATTGTAACTAATAGGCAATAGGAGGGCTAAGATAGTCGGCTTGAATGCCTAGGAAGGCATGTAATTGATGTCGATTTTGTGCCCGTCAAGATCATAAAAGGCATGGGCATATAGGCCGATCTCTTTTTCCTCGACAACGTCTCCAAACGGTTTACCGCCGGCTGCAATTGCTTTATCAAATAACGCATCAACTTCTTCACGACTGTGCGCAGAAATTGCAATGCTTGCTTCTGTCTCTCTTGAGGTGTCCGTAAAATCTCGTTGCTCGCCAAGTTGCTTAAAGAATTCTTTACGGCCCAGAATAAGCTGTACATTCTCGGCAATGACAACAAAAACATTTTGGTCACTACTGAACATTTCATTAATTTCAAAGCCAAGTTTACTATAAAATTCACGAGCAGCGGCCACGTCATTTGTGGCCATATTAATAAAGACAAATGTACCAGTCATTCAGGCTCCTCCTTTAGGCGGTGACTTTATCATATCAAATATAAACACTTCCACCACAGTCTAAAGATCGGTTTAGTTTAATAAGAATAACAGGTGAAGGGTATGACTGGAGAACAGTAGATTCGTTCCGAGCTTCGGCAAGGACTTTGGCGGTGCTTGTGCTACCGATTGTAAAGACGCCGCTTAGACTTGCCCAGCCAACATTCTCCGTCCCTGCCACCATAATGCATTGCCCATCTATGAAGAAACTACTCGTTTTTGAAATAAGCTAGCTTACCGCCAGTACTCTAGCATTGCATTGGATTGTAATGCTTGCAGCAAAAAGAGGACAACAAGTATAATCTTGTACCACCGTTTAACCACTACGGTTTCTTTTTACGCTTGTGCTTAACAAGTAAGACGACCACACATACTACAACAACGACTAACGCTGCCGCAGACGTGTACAGGATAGTATTATTAACCGTCAGTGATTTGGAAGGGTCATTCTTTAATGTGATTGTTGTAGTCCCCGGCTGGTTCTTTAAAGTTCCATCCGGATTACACATGCGTGCGAAATCGTCCGTGGTCAGCGAATGGGTGCGACAAGCCTCATCGGCGGAAATGCCATTTTCCATATTCATAAAGTAACAAACAAAAGCATTTTGTGTCGAGCGGGATTGCGACGGAAAGTTCGGATAGCCTACCTAAGATCCAAGCCGAAGATTACCCCGTTGATGAGATGATTTGCGTTGGACACTATAGCTAAGGAGATGGTTACTGGCTTCAAACTCCAGAGGGTAAAGATGGTAACAAATTTGAGTAAGATATCTGGAGGGTCAGAGGACTAATCAATGGTGGCAGAAACTTCAAAAACATTGAGGATGCCTTCGCTCTGTAATTTTTCGGGTGTTACTCGTTCCATGAGTTTTGCATATTCAAGGACCATTTCTTCTGGTACTTCGGTGTCTCGACTCTTATTGTGGCGCAACAATACATTTTCATCACGTCTAAAACAGAGAGCCATTATGGGTGAATTGAATCTACGGGCAATAGCAATGAGCCGCAACCGGGCTTCTGGTTTGACATTGGTAGCATCGACCATAGCAGTTTTTCCTGCTTCGAGGAGTGATGCGATGCGCCTGTCCTGCTCGGCAAATATTTCTCCATCTTTATCGCCGCGATCTACAATAAGGCCAAACATTTCCTTGGCAATTTTGTCGTTGGATATGTACGAAGTGCTATCTAAGATTTGCAAATCGATAAGCCTTTTAGCGAATGTAGATTTTCCCGATCCCGGCGGGCCAACTAGCAATACAAGACCGACTAATGTTGGCAGGGCATTTAGTTTTGTAATATCATTCATGCAACTAGTATGCCACACGGCAAACGTTTGGACGACGTATCTTCTCTGCTCAATGTCTACAGGATGTTTAAACAGAGAACAGGCAATGATTCGAGTGCCTTCTTTGTATAAAATATTCCAACCGGAGAGTGTTTATTTGCATACACTCAACTATGTCATCTGAGACTGTAGTGAAGGATGTGATATATACGCTCTAAAAATTCTTGCACGTTTTGTTCTGCTGTAGTATATCTAAGCGGGTATAGTACAGAAAAGTATAGAGGGTGATGCTACATGGCTGAAAACTTAGGAAGATCTGCTACTTATGAAAGACCCAGGGTACGGCCTAGAACTGCTCTGCTTCTCGCTGCTGTCGTACTTCTAGGGGCGAGTGCTGAAAAATGCGGAGGAGATAGCAGCAACACTAGCGGATCGGGTGGGGCGGTGGGCAACTCTCAATCTACGCCGACTAATTACCCTCCTCAGTTCACTGCGCTTGAAACCTCTGGTCTAGGATTCGCCGAGCTGCTTTGCTACGATGGCTTTGACCACAAAACAGCTACTTTCAAACCGAAAGATCCTAGTAAGCCCTGGGGAGTCGAGATTAGAGCGAAATTTGGCCCCAAACAGAAATACTATGCGAATATTGTTGAGGTCCCTTCAGCGGGAGCAAGGATCGAGACTGATTATAATAGTAGCCATCCTTTTACTAACACGAAGCCTTTTGTAGTGCCTTACGAAGTCAAAGATGGCCAGTATCCATTTATGACTATTACCGTGGCAGATAGCAACGAGATAGTAGCGCAGTGCCCTGATATCACTGATGATCTGCCATCTGCCGTCGTGTCGGTACCCCCGTTGCCTGACTCTCAACTACCCAAAATACGATAGCACCTGAGCAAAATGCCTGGTAATTTCCAAACTTTTCGAAAAGTAAGGCCGAAAGGGGTTCGACGTAGTTACTGCCGTCGTCTTGGCGCTCCCACCCAAACAGAAAAGCCATCATTCCAAAGGGTAGTGACTCTGACCTGTAAACGAGTTGCAAGTGGTGGGCAATTGTAGAACGAATATACCTAGTTTCAATTGAGGTAACGTATCATATACGTATGAGCGTACCGATGCTTATCTGGAGAGAGCGCACGCCGGAGCTAGAGTCTATAGCTTCGGTATGGGCTATTAGAGCCGCGGTGATGATGCAGCGTATCATACCGGCCGATTCGTGTATTTCTATTATCCTGGTACAAAGTGATGCTAGTGCGGAAGTGATACTACGAGGCCCCGAGACCGCACCGCGTAGCGAAATTCTTCTACCCGGGTACACCTGGATTGGCATTCGCTTGCAGCCCGGTGTGCAGTTAAAGAATTTTCCAACCCAACAGCTTGCTGATAGCTTCCGAACATTACCGGTCGACGGCAACGGACAATTCCAATTTGAGGGAACGCTACTGCAATTTCCTAGTTTCAGTAATGCCGAGCAACTCATTACACAAATGCGGGATTTGGGCTTCGTACGCGGTAAGGCCTTGAATAGCCAAGAATCTCCCCAGAAAGTCATGTCGTCTAAAAGCTATTCTCGCCTCGTCAAGCGCAGCACTGGGCTTTCACCGTATAAATTGCATCAACTACAGCGTATGTCCGAGGCTCTACGATTACTTCGGGAAGGTACGCCAGCCGCTACCGTTGCCTCTGAACTTGAGTTTGCGGATCAGGCGCACCTAACCCGTGCAGCCAAAAAGTATTTAGGTTATACCCCCAAAGAGTTGCTGCGGTGGCCACATAACTTTTAAAAGTGTCCAAAATGTTCAATCTTTTTAATTTTTAACTCGTTACACTAACGACCGTAAACTCTAAAAAGGATAATTTATATGCAAAAAGTAGTAACGTTTCTGTGGTTCGAAGGCCCGATAGAAGAAGCGGTAAATCTGTATGTATCGATGTTTGAAGATGCAAAAATAACCTACATATCGCGCCTCACAGAGGTAGTGGCAAAAGCAGTTGGGCTGGAAGCCGGAACCGTGCAATCAATGGAATTTGAGCTGAACGGTCAACGCTTCTGCGCGTTAATGGGCGGCCCTATGTATAAACTTACCGAGGCTACCTCGATTCAGGTGCACTGTAAGGACCAGGCAGAGATCGACAAATTTTGGGACGTGCTATCCAAGGATGGTAAAGTGATGTCTTGTGGATGGGTTACCGATAAATTTGGCCTAACATGGCAAATTATGCCGGATAACCTAGACGACATGATGCGCGATCCAGACCCCGCTAAAGCAAACCGCGTGAGCGATGCTATGCTGAACATGGAGGGTAAGCTGGATAAAGCCGAGCTCGAAAGGGCGTTCCGGGGCGAATAGTTTAGTCAGATAGCTGAAAGAGCACCAGGAAGTTCTGGTGCTCCTTTTAGTATGATCGTAGAGATGAAGAGTATTACTGGTCGCCAGTACGGATTCGGACCGGTGCAGCAGATAGGAAAACTGAAACAAAACAAAAAGCCGTTCAGAAATGAACGACTGTTTGCGTTATGTTATCGTTGACGCCGTCGAGTTGTATCTTTGCATCTGTAGTTGGTTTCTGGGAAAGGGCCGTTAGGCCTAAGCTCGTCGCAGCATCTGCATTCGACGGCATACCGGAATAATCCATAGCGCGTAGGATACAAGCAATAAGCGGCCGATTAAACCGGCGTACACGCCTTTGTGATATACATTATCTTTTGGTAAAACGGCGATGAACGCAAACATCA
>CAYZGW010000038.1:0-9514 GCA_964478195.1 uncultured Candidatus Saccharibacteria bacterium | reverse complement strand
TATCAGACAGTGATAGCAAGTGGTAGTAACGTAGTATTCCTGGTATTTGCAGGTGGGGTTGCGGACGATGCCTTCTTTGCCTCTGACGAGCATACCGTCATCAAAGCCTTTACCTACGATGAAGTTTTACAAATGGATCAAGCCGGTAGGCTGCGCTCGCCTACCGTCCTAAAAGCCATAGAGGATCACCGCGCTGGGAAGTTGTTCCCACTTTCGGCAGTGCAATCGTGGCACGTTGACGCGCTTGCATCAATTACAGTTGAGAAGGATCATTAGCACTCTCACCTAGCAACCTAAAAATCTCCTAAACGTCAAAATCTAGTTCGTCCGAGAAAGTTATATTCCCATTCTCAAGGCCCAGCGATTATTAGAAAAAGTACCTTTTAGTTTGATCTTTTGTTCTTCTAAACGGTCCTTAAGGTTGAGATATCTTGCCTAGGTTGTCTGATTTGCGTACTTCGCCTCTAATCGGTTAAAGGCTCGCTCCGAGAAGAAATGTTGTGGCGTATCTGTCTGCTCGTCAGCGACAATGCGCATACCAACCCGCATGCGATGTGCGGTCAACATAAGATCAGGGATGCTCGTCCCTAGCTGCGCTGCAGCTGATTCTAACGAAATGCGACGTGCTCGCCCCCATGTTGAGTTCGAAACTCGTGACGCACCGATTAGCGCAGCTGCACCCAATACTTGTGTCGCCACACGACCTTGAATCGTTTCCGGTTTGTTGCGCCGCAGCAGAGAAAGACAAAACCCCGCTATTTCCGGCTCCTTTTACATGACTCTCTAAAACTGGGTTAGCTTGGTCAATTTTGAAAGAATTTTAAGCGCTTAGATAGTTGCGATATGAATGAGGCGACATCCTTTCTACGAATGTCTGAAGGTTTGTCTGTTTCGGATGCATGATACGGAGCAGAAATATGGGTTGCCATCGGCAAGACTTTTAGTCCAAGTGTTCTGCCCAAGGCTTGAAGAATATCGGTATGGCCACGATCTGGAGTGCTATGTGCACCAAAAGGTGCACCGATAAGTCGAGGCCCCTCTATTCCAGGTGTTTGCCAGTAGCCAACTACTTCTGGAACGAGGTATGGCTGATTGCGCTTTGAGTCAATACGTTCGAAGAAGCCACGCGCAACCTGGTCTCCGCGAATAACAAGTAAGTCAATCTCAGTACGGCTATCGACGGTTTCCTTATCTAATTCTAATGCGTGTGTAGCTCGCTTTAGCCTGCTGCCTATCTGATCGCCATTACCTATCCAATCATCAAACAAGACAATCCGCACACCTGGCTGCTGTATTATGGAACTAGCATCGGGAGAATATGGATCGATGACCTGAAAGCTAGCTGCCATATCGGGTCGTGAGGCAAGTAATCTTTCACGGACTTGACTCGTAACGTAGCCACAGCTTCTTTTTGCATCTAATTCGTCAACTAAGGCTACGACTGTACCGCCAGTATTGCTAATGTATGTGTCTTGCCGTTTGGCTAAACCATCTATGGCTGCTCCGAAAGCAATGTTGGATAAATAGGCTGACGTGTCTTTAAGTTGTTCTATCCAAGGCGCAATAGATTCGACTGCAGCTGCAGCACTTAGGAAGCCCAGATAATCTGCAATCAGTTCTGGTTCGGTGGTTTCATATGTACCAATTCGATTTGTGTAAGCATCATAACGATTACCGGTGATAACGAGATTATCGGTTAAATCCATTGGTCCAGTAGCTACGGGAGCCAAATCATGGCCAATATGAGTGGCGACGCCTAACATAGATGTAACTATATAATAAATTTATTAACTTGCCATATGTCAGCGTGATTGATGCTTTTTGGCCCACGATCATGCCATAAAGGTATGGGGTTGTTTAAATGTTGCCCAATAAAGCGTACACACCAACCCCGATTGGGTGTGTAGTGCACTGCATCTCATCAAAATTGCGAGTTTGGTTAAAAAGGTGGGATGAATCGTTCGGCCGAAACCCCTCCTCTATTACTACATTGGTAAACCCGTAAATAGATAATGTTGTATGCAGCAGTGCTTTAAGTGCTGCAACACGATTCTGGTTATATGGTGACAGGAAACTTTCATCGAAGCGAGCGCCGATAGCATCTTCGCACATAGATAGATGTCCGCCTGGTCGTAGTACGCGCGCAGCCTCACTGATCACACGCCGTGCGTTCGCCTCCTTGGTAATGGAGTCTTCTTGCCACAGCGCAGGACTCAACCAGTTGAAGAGTTGATTCGTTTGTACGACATCCACCGCATCATCTTTTAACGGAATAGATGTAGCATCCCCGTACACGAAGGTGCCATGTCGTGTAAGGTCCTTGCCGGCCGCAATGTCAATTACTACAGCCCGCTCGGCACCGTATATTTCGCGCGACAAAACTTCGAAGGTCCTTGCGGTCAAAGAGTGGTGTGCGCCAATCAAAAGCGATGTGTGGATATCATGGCGTGCTGTTGGCGGTGCATATGCATCAAAGAGTCGCTGATGGTGTGGCCAATTGCCGAGCAAATTAGCGGCAGCCATCCTATCATTGCTAATGAGATTATCTAGGATACCGATGACAATCTTACGCTCTCGGTCGTTAGGCGGAATGGCGTGCCAATCTTGAGCAAGATCGAGGTCGCTAAGCCACGTAGCTTCTGTGTGCCACGCATCCTGCGTCAGCTTCTCGCCGGTTAACATTTCATGAGCAGCAAGGCGAGCGGTAGCTGGATCCATTTCCATAGAAATCCCAAGAACCATCTGAGCAATAGACTCGGTCAGTTCTTCCCGTAAGACGGCAGGCCCCCTAGTTTCATGTGACATCCGCCAATTATACTACGCTTAATTACGCCAAGCTGCTTATCCAATGTTAACGTCAGGATAAAAATCATTCGAGACGTTTGAAGCTGCTCGACGAAGGATAGAGAGTAATATTAGCGAGTATTATGATGCTGAGACTGTATTGTGATTCTAGGACAATCTCAAGATTTAACGGATCATTATTTGTTAAAATGTTCGATTCCACTCTTTTTAAAAATGGGACAATTCGCTTGAAGCTAAGGGACGTCCATGCCACAATAAAGCTTATGAAAAAAATACAACTTGACTTAACAGTACCCTACCCAATAGAAACCGTTTGGCAGGCAATCACTAAGCCAGAGCTAATGTCCCAGTGGATTATGGAGACCGATATCAGTCCTGAAGTAGGACACGAATTCAAGTTCAAGGGGAAACCAAACAAAGCGTGGCGTGGCTGGGTTGACTGCAAAGTCACCAAAGTGGATCCGCCCACGATGATTCAATTCACCTGGCAGAACTCTGAAAAGCACACGCCTACTACCATTACCTACACACTCTCGAAGGATGGAGATGGCAGCACACACATTAATGCTGTCAACGACGGTTTTGATAGCACTTACGGTGCCTTTGACGGACTATTCTTTAGAACTATGATTAAAATGGGCATGAATGTAGAGTTCAAGAAGAAGTTGCCGGCAGTGCTCGCTAAGGTATAGAGGTATCTCTACTAGTCAACCGTCCTGGTTATATCATCAAGCGGTTCTCAAATTGCCAGCGTATCGTATTCTCCATTTCATCAAAGTTTGATCAATGTACCGCTAACCCTGCTATATAGAACGCAAGCAAATCCAGACTCGTATATCAGGTTTGGATTTTTTGGTTTCTGGGTTCAAATTCCTCGTCTACTCTCCTGCTTAACTAAGCACTTTGATCTTCCTACGGATAAAACGTGACAATTCGTTTAGTTGTTGTTGCCTGTGGGTGATTTCTTGTAATTTTGCTTCAAGTAGGTTGAGTTGATTAACCGATAATTTACAACCAGGTTCAACAGTTAGTTCATCGAGTAGTAGCTTGATTTCGGTTAACGTAAATCCCAGATTCTGCATCTTCTTAATTATTCTAATCTGCTCAATAGTATCAACGGTGTAGTCGGCATATTCACGCGAGCCAGCCGCCCTAACACCGCCCACAATTAACCCACGTGTAGTATAGTAGCGTACCGCATCTTTGCTAATTCCGCTCTTTTTGGCAATTTGTCCGATCGTCATAGAACCTCTTGACTATTGAGTATACTCTATAGTTTATCATGCGCTCAGTGATCAAGCAGAAGGAGTTATCATGAAAGTCTTTGTACGATTGGCAGCAGTATATTTTATGGCTATTGGTCTAGCGTCATTGCTGGCGCCGCAAGCTGCCTCAAGCCATTCTTTATCGGCGTTTGATGTGTTCGTGGCGCGAAGCTTGGGTGCGGTGCTCACTGCCATTGGGATGATTAACTGGTCGTTTAGTCCAAAACTGCACCAATCTAGACGTGGCCTGCTTGGAGCAAATATTTTTGCAAATGCGAGCTTGGCCACTATTGATGTCTATACAGTGCATCAAGGGGTGATCGGTAGCAGTTCGTGGTTCGGTATATGCATGCATATTTTGTTATGCACCGGATTTGCACTTTGTCTTTTTCGAGGCTACAAAATAAAAGATAGTAATGCGTAAGGCTGTATCGGGCCAACAACTCTAGGTTATCGGTGTACGCGCACGCGCACCAGACCGGTGTTGGCGGCTGATGGGTCGATAATGATGTTATACGTACCTGTAGTTGGTAGGATGATACCTTCGCTGTCGATCGTACTCTTC
The DNA here is from genome assembly GCA_964478195.1 of uncultured Candidatus Saccharibacteria bacterium. GTDB lineage: Bacteria > Patescibacteriota > Saccharimonadia > Saccharimonadales > UBA4665 > JAJZCD01. Next base: position 4,879 of record CAYZGW010000038.1, on the reverse strand, counting down.
GTACCCGTGATGCAACCCGAGCCGATAGCCTGCCCTTCTGGCCCAATTAGCGCAAACCCACCGCATTGGTCGGGCAGTGTGTTGTCACTCGCATCGATGTATACTCGCTGGCCTGCAGTGCCTGCAAAGCTAAATGTAGTAGTCGCGCCTGGTGTGCTAAGATCGGCTGCTGCGCCCGAGCCATCAATGGAAATGGTTGTATGGACATCTTTTACGGTGATGATCTGCAAGGCGGTTTGGCCGACGTGCTTATCAACTGGGTCGATAATGATGGTATATACGCCGGTGGTCGGTAGTTCTATCATATCGATAAATCCACGTCCGTTAGTAATACAGCCATTACCTAATGAGTTATTTGCTGCATCTACGATACCAAGACCACCGCATTGGTCCGGCAATGTGGAATGGGGTATGTTTATGAACACTTTCTGTCCGGCAGTGCCGTCAAATGTCGCCTTTCCCGTATCACCAGGGTTATGGATGTCTATTTCAAGTGGCTCGCTGCCATATGGATTGACATGTTGCCCATGCATGGCGGCCAGTGCAAACTCCGGCCGGCCGGTGAGTGCGACGTCCAGCGCGCAATCGGCTAGCACGGTGGGGTCGTCTACGCCTACGTTGCGGCACAAGGCTTCGGCAGCGGCTTTGCCTGGCACATCTGCTGTGGCATCCTTGTCTGGAAAACTACGGTCCGTGTAGGTTTTAGTGCTGGTACCGGAATCGTATGTAAAAAGCGACGACTTGCTGTCAATACGCCAGCTGTCGGCAAAGTTAGGGAAAATCTGGCTGAAGGTTGGTTTGATGACTGTTTTGGTGCCGCCAATGATAAGATCATCTCTATCATTACCATTAAAATTGCCCATCAGCCCCTGCAGTTTGCCTTGTCGATCGCTGGCAAGGTCAAGTGTCAGGTGCAGCCCCCATGTACCAATAATTTCTAGCGTAGCAAACGAGCCATCCGGCCACTGTACGCGTACCAGCTGTGCGGTCAGCGGAATGATGGTTCCGCCGCCCGGTAGCTGTGTGGCATGTGTGGGTAAGGCCTGCTCCTTGCCGCCTATTAGCAGTACGATTCTGCCCTGCCTGATGCGCACCTCAACTTTGTCGGTAGCTACTTGCATAGCAACAGCGGTATTGACTGATACGCTGCGCGATCCAGGGAATGGCTGCTGCCGCGTTTGCACTTCAAATCCGCCACTTGGATCCCTTGCGGCTACGAATTCGCCTGCTGCCTGGAAGTCGTAGTGTAGTCCGTCGAAGGTAACAACATGGGGGTCACCATTGGACTGGCCACATGCGGCGCTGCTACATGACGGTGAAGGTGGCGGAGGTGGTGTGCAGTCGCCTGAAGGCAATGGGTTACGGCCATAGTATGTTCGTGGTGGCATGCCAAGCGCCTGGCGCAGTGCATTTTCGGCACGGGTTGCCATGACTTCACTGGTTTCGATGCCACTGCCAGCACAATCTTCACGGCTGGAAGTGTTATTAAGCATTTCATAGGCATGGTACATCTCGTGAAAGAGTCGTGGACACGGATAAGAAATGACTGCCGGACTACCTGGATCGTGGCCAGCGTAGGTGCCAAGGTGGACAGGATCCCAATAAATCCGGAAGCTGTGCTCGCCGGTGCGCGTGGTGTCGTTTACTAGATTGTCGGTCGGTTCAATTTGGACATGCTGGTCGGCCAGCGCATCAAGTATCGGCCCAGTAATATCTCGATGTTCGTTCAAAGTTGCCATGCAATCGTTGAATTGACTGGTAGCGCTGCCAGGTACGTCGTAATCGGCTTTGACCGTTGGTGCATGCCATAGCGCCCCGACTATCGCAATAAACACCACAACAGCCACGGTAGGATGTGCTCCGTGGTGCAGCAGGCGTCGCCGTGATCGCCATAATCCCAGCATGGTCGCAATAAAAACCACTATGCCGATTATCAGCCCAACCGTTCGCCAAATGGGTTGCGCGCTGACGGGTAGTACGGTAGTGTATGCTGCGGTACACATTGGCGTATCGTTTGGACTAGTGATGGGTGCGTTGTAGCCGGCATCTATATGAAGCGGTTGCGTGTCGTTAATACTGTACTGCACCCCATATAATCCAGTGGCTGGCGCCCAGACCACCGATTCTAACATATGCCTGGATCCATCTTGGTATACTCGCAGCGGAATGCTCGCCGATTCCCCTGGTTTGAGTGTTTTGAGCTGCTGCGACAATTGGGCATCAACAGCGTCGTCAGAAGCCACATCTGTCGGCTGAGGTGTAATCGTTTTGCCACTCTGCATAACACGCGTAAGCGATACGGTCCCAAAAGCGGTCATTGCCACCTGGCATGCTGTTTTCGAGGTGTTAGTGAGTACGAGGGATGGCTTTAGCGGGTTGCTCGCCTGGATTTTGGCCGCCAGCATCGTATCTGTCGAGGCGGCAATCGTCTGCCCACTCCAAAATAGACAGATCGCTAAAAATCCAGTCACTATGCCCCAGCGCCTTACCCATCTCACTCTTGGCAACGTCGCCCACCGCTTCATATCTAATTACTATAAGACGCTTTGTGATCGTATACAATCTGCAGTGTGTAATTTTTGCGCTAGTTGGGCTGTGTGCCGCTGGTTTGAACAGTATTCATTCACTCCTGCTATAAAATAAACGGTACATTGCTAGCAATGTACCGTTTATTTTATAGGGTAGGAGCTACTTGGCTCGGCCGATGAGCCCTGTCAGGTGTCGGCTATAGCTGGCAGTGTATGGGGTTGATGTGGCGGTCGTTACGGCTATAGCCTGGTGGCGTCTCGCCGATGCTCTCGCTAAGCATCTCTAGGCCTGTGATCGCGCTTACATCAAACATACCCCACCCAGGCACTAGCCCTGTATTGCGGGTTCCGCCAACCTGGTACCCGCGCAAAACACCGTTGCCAGTCGTAACATGGTACCCGTGTGCGGCAGGCGCCACTGTTCTCCAATGTCCTCGGTAATGGAATCGGATCAGGCGGCGTTCGTTAATTGCATCGCAAATAATACTCATGTCGTTTATCCCTTCGGAGGAAAGGGGTCGTTGCCGTAGCTGTCTCGTTCGCGGATGGCCCCTTCTCGGTTATGGAGGTAGAACTCCGAGCTACTGTTGCGGGCGATTTCGCGCCCAGCGTTTTCGGCTGCAGCTTGTGTGCTGTATGTGCCAGAAGCGCGTTGGGCTCCTTCTCGCTTAACTTGCCAGTCTGAGCCGCCGCTAGACTTGTGTGGTACGACGTGAACGCCGGGTTTGTGTGCCATAGATTTAATCTCCTCTCTAGGCATGCCCGTGTTACCATGAAAAGGCACCAATGAGTCGCAAACTTATGTGCCTAAACGCCTGGTAACCCGGGCGTTTTCTTTGTTGTTACCTCTCCAGTGCTCTGGATTGTTTTTAGCTTAGCACTTCCACAAGATATATGTAAAGTAAATTGTATATAAAACATGCTATGTGTAGTAATTCGCTTTACATTAGCGAATATATTTACTATCGCCGTTTGCGTCATCTGACGACAGACCCTATACTTAGTCTTACTATGGCCCAGGATCTGAATGAACGCATAAAAAAGGTCAGAGAGTCTCGAGCTTTGACTCAGGCTGAAGTCGCACGCGAAGTTGGTCTTAGCAGGCTTACCTATATAAATATCGAGTCTGGTACCAAAAACCCTACTATCGAACAGGTTTATAAGATTTGCGACGTCCTTAAAATAAGTCCGCGTGAGTTACTTTTTCCAGGCGAAGCGCCAATGGATTCACCAGCGTCACGACCACTGACTAAATATCGCCAGATGTGTTTGGCCTGCATATCATATGGTGGCGATCAAAATGGACACAGTATAACTAAGTCTAAGTTAACCAAGCTTCTTTATCTTATAGATTTTTCTTGGTATAGAAGAACTAACGAATCCATGTCAGGTCACAACTACTATCACTTGCCCAATGGACCTTTTGCCGACGTCTTTTTTCGTATGCTTGATAGTATGTTCGAGGGTGGACAGATACTTATCGAATCAAAGGGAGCGGCGCTGCTCATAATTGCCAATGAAGTAAGTTTTTATGGTGAACTAAGCCAAGACGAACTCGATCACATACGGATAGTCTGCAATAAATGGAGGACCATCGATACCCTGACCTTAAGTGAATTTACACACTCACAGGCTCCGTGGATACTCACTCATCCAGGTGAACTGATGCCCTATGAACTTGCACTGCGTATACCCGAGGGCCATATTTTTTAAATCTAGTTAGATCGGAGGAAGCATGAATGAAGTAGTATGTCCGAACTGTAAAAAAGCTTTTAAAGTCGACGAAGCCGGCTTTGCTGACATCTTAAAACAAGTGCGGGATCATGAGTTTGAGCAAGAGCTACTTGAACGCGTCCGATTACTTGAAAGGGATAAAGAAAGTGCCGTAAAACTTGCTGAAGCTAGCGTAAAAAACGAGCTACAGCTAGTAGTAACCGAAAAAGATACGCAGATCGCCGAGCTTAAGGCGAACAAAGATCTTGCGCTTGCACAACTAGAATCTAAAAGAAGTGCGGAATTGTCTGAGCTAAGGTCGAAGCTTGAGTCTGCCGACACTGAAAAAAGACTGGCCGTGACCGAAGCCGTGAATATCGTCGAGAAGCAGCGCGCCGAACTTATGAGTAAGCTAGAGAATAAAGATACCGAGAAGCGACTCCTTGAATCGTCACTCAAAGATAAATATGAAAATGAGCTTAAGTCAAAAGATGAGATGATCGCCTACTACAAGGATATGAAGGCTAAGCTATCCACCAAAATGGTGGGGGAAACATTGGAGCAGCACTGCGAAACCGAGTTTGAGAGACTACGCGCAGCAGCATTTAAGAATGCCGAGTTTGGCAAAGATAATTATG
>CAYZGW010000037.1:0-10136 GCA_964478195.1 uncultured Candidatus Saccharibacteria bacterium | reverse complement strand
ATCTCCTCCGTGACAGGGAGGCGTGATAGGCCGTCTTCACTACGAGCCCGCATATATTGCAACGAGGCGAACCTATGGTTTTCTCGTTGTGCCGGGAAACGAAATAAGTTCGTTTCGCGCGCTGCCCTTTCTCCTTCCAGTTAGCTGGCGTGGAGCGCAACAGGGGTAATTTTACCAAGGAGCGCTTAAAAAAGCAATCCCTAGCCGGCCTGAACCTTTATATACGTGTGACGAGCGTGGTTTTTTTGGTACTGCATCACATAAGTACTTATGGGAGTAACATTGAACGAGATATGGGCGGCAGTCATTTTGCCATCGGTGTTACTAATGAGTTTAATGATCTCAAAGCTGTTACCGGCCCAGATAACCCCGCTTACCTGCCCAGGTGACATGTTTTGCAAGAGCTGCGCCACTGCGGGCGGTACCCCAGTACTGGCGGACGTTATGGCTGTATCAGCGTACTGACCACCGTTATCTTTGGTGGTAACATCGTCGGAATATTGTTTAGCGAGCGCCGCAAAATCGCCGCCAGACTCCAGCTGGCCAGCAACATTGTTGGCGCGCGCACGAGTATCGGTATCAAGCACAGAAGCTACTTTTTGTGCTAGCAGTTCCTGCGTTAATTCACGCTTCAGATCATCAAGCGACCAGCCAAAGAATTTGTTAGTTACGTCTGCCAGCTCTTGATCACTGGAATGGTTCTGGGCCTTGAGTGCAGCCAACTCCGTATTTAAATCGCCCTTGTTCACTGACACATGGTGCGCAGCAGCCAGCTGCTTTACGTAAGCCGCCTGTACTACCTCGTCGAGTGCGATGGGTTTATAGCGGTTGAGCTGGCGCTGACCATCCTTACTGCCAAAATCGACGCGCTGCTGCGATTGATAGTAGTGCTGATACCGACGCATTTCAAACAGGTAATTTTCGTACGCTACAAAGCTCTTGCCGGCACGAGCGACTGGCAATGGCAGCACCTGGGTCACCCGGTACATAAACGCCGAGGACGATTGAAACTTATAGAGTGCCAGTCCGGTATATACAAAAAAGGTAATGACCGCAATAGCGAGCAGGCCAGCCGAAACAATGACAATACGATGCTTTGAGTGTTGCAGTGGATATTTATACTTACGCGCGCCCTTTAGTACATCTTCACGGTGTTCGGCAACTGTTTCGTTAGTGATACGCGGAATATTCTCGAAAGCTTCCTGAATACGCTCTTCGTTTTTTACTCGCTTAAAGCGTTTAGGCACAGGAGGAATAACAATGCGCACATTTTTAAGGCGTTCGCTGGGGTTTAATTTGGGTGCTGGCTTTTTCATGAAAGTATTAACTCTGCGACACAGGCGGTTCGGTGATTACCACACCTTCAGAGCGTAATATCTCCAAAAGCCGCTTCTGAATCTTTTGCGGATGATGAAGATAATGAATCACCAAATCTCCGACCATTGTCTGCATCATTATTGTACCAAATCCTAGCAGCGTTTCCTGCAAACCTGACACTTCGTAGTTCACCATTTGGATTTGGCCTAGGCCCATATCCACTACGCTACGGTGGAAGAATCCACGCTGTGTAATCTGTATGAAGCGCTGATCGGTTGTCACAAACACACTATAGTGCCAGCTCATCCAGCTGGGGAAAAATGTAAGGCATGCCAGAGCTATGCTGGCTAGAAAACTGAGATAGAAAAACCCAAGGGTTGGTGGGTTAGCAGAATGTACATAAGTGAGGATAAGTGTGTACAATGGCCCGACTAACAAGCCGAGCGATCCCCATATAAGTCCTTTACGCATAACAATGGGGTGTTTGCGAAACACGTAGAGCACTGTTTCGTCGTCGAACTGATCCGGGAAGTATTTGACCTTTGCGGTCTGCACGGTCCCCTTCTGCTCTTTTGCCATGAGCGTATTGTAGCAGATTGAATAACTACTTGGGGCCAATTAAATTGTTTATACGAGTAGGCATTGCTGTGGTGCCCCCGCCGTGATTCGAACACAGAGCTTCTCCTTAGGACGGAGTTGTTTTATCCATTGAACTACGGGGGCAGCGGAGGAAAGAGAAGAAAAATTGTGTTTACATAATTTTCTTCTCTTTCCGAGCATGCCCACGATGTGCCTTTAGGCGCATCGTGGGGCGAGGAGGGAGTAAGGGCTAATACAATTCCCCTCCGCTTTCAAATTGTTAAACTACTTAGAAGCCTTCTTCTTAGCACCAGGCCGAGGTTGTGTAAAGTATTCGTGCACGGTGTTGTAATCGGCAAAGATTTCAGCCTCGCTGAACCAATGCTTGATCTCGTCTACAGCTTCTTCTGGATCACCAGAAGCGTGCATCAGCGTTGGCAGAGCGACATTGTGGGCGTTAACATAATCGAGACTAGCATGGGCGTAGTCGCCACGAATAGTACCAGGTGCGGCTTCCTTAGCGTTGGTGGCACCAACCATCTTGCGCACCAGTGAAACGGCCTCTACACCCTCCAGGATACCCGCGATCACTGGGCCTTCCTGCATGGCACCAAGCTGGACTTCAAACTGAGCCTGGCCGCGCCGAGACACCATTTTGCCAATGGTTTCGTAGTGATGGTAGTAATGGTCGTAATCCGGACTAAGCATCTTCATTGCCACGATCTTGAGGCCAACTTTTTCGAAGCGGGTCAGGATTTCGCCAACCAAACCGCGTTGCACGGCATCTGGTTTAAAAATAACTAGTGTTCGTTCCATGTATTTCCTTTAACTTATTTCAGCTTATTCTAACAGATAAGATGAGAGGTTGACCAGGTGCGATTTGAGCTACCGGATCTTACAACTCTGGAAACTACGTCGTACAATAGAATCATATGCGTTTCAGTAAAGCCAAGACAGATTTTTTAGAATATCTGGAGCTAGAGCAAAACCGCTCGCAGAAGACAGTCGCTAATTACGATCATTATCTGACTCGCTTGCTCGATTATGCCGGCGATATTGAGGTAAGCGACATTGACACCGAACTGATCCGCAAGTGGCGTCTGTGGCTCAATCGGCTAGGTACCAATGTAAGTGATGAGCTCAGCGCTACCACTGCTAACTATCACCTGATTGCACTGCGCAGTTTTTTGAAGTTTTGCAGCAAACGCGATATCGCTGCCCTAGCACCGAATAAGATTGAGTTAGCGCGCACCAAGCGCAAACAAGTGACATGGCTAGACGAGGATGAGCTGGAACGATTATTTGCACAACCGGATTTGACAACGCTCGCCGGCATGCGCGACCGGGCAATTTTAGAGCTACTGTTTAGCTCTGGTCTCCGCGTGAGTGAGTTAGTGGGGCTAGACCGCGACCACATAAACCTGAAGCGCCGCGAATTTATGGTCCGTGGTAAAGGCCAAAAAGACCGACCTATATTTATTAGTGCCGAGGCGGCTGAGCGACTACAAAGCTACTTAAACGCCCGCAAAGACAATACTCGACCTCTTTTCATCCGCTTCGCGGGCAACAAAAAAGTAGATCTAACTGGTAATTTTCACCGCTTGACCGCACGCAGTGTACAGCGACTGGTGGCACACTATGCACTGCTGGCAGGCATCACCAAGCATGTTTCGCCGCACACCTTGCGCCATAGCTTTGCAACGAACTTACTGATGAACGGGGCCGACTTACGCTCCGTGCAAGCGATGTTAGGACACAGCAATATTGCCACGACACAGATTTATACGCACGTTACCGACCCACATTTAAAGAAGGTACATGACGAATTTCATCATCTGTAGCTGACCACTTAGTTACACGTATCGGCCGAGGCAAAGTCAACATTATCAGTTGGCAATAACGCAAAATGTTTGCAGATGTCCTGGCTACCGGCTAGAGCATTGGCAGGCGTACTAGTATCACTGCTAAAAAGCGACACTCGCGCCTGTATCCGACGCAGTTCATCTTGGTCTTTTCCGGTTACATCCACAATGGCCTGCGCACCACTGAACGTCGCCGTTCCACTATTGGTAACGCCGGTAATCGTAAGTGAATTGGTGCCTGTATCTTTGTAGAGCGTCGTGGTACGCAGTTCATAATTTGGCGTATTATCGGGCAGCCGAATAGTTACCCTACATGTACCACTACTGCATGATCCGCTGCCGTTTTTATCATCAAAACCCGAAGCAATATAGGCTGTCGTGCCCCCTCCGAAGCTTACAGATACCGAGCCGTTGTGCGAACCGCGTGGAGTCAAGAATAATGAGATAGTATTATTTGCTAGCGTCGTTGCATTTTGGGCAGTACTGGCTGGGTTCTGCACCACATCAAACCTAAGCAGCCCAAGATCACAGTCCGCCCCCCAGCTACTGGCAGAGGCAAATTGGCCATCCGTAGCGGCAGCACAGGCAGTTTTAGTGGTGTTATCCTGTTTGGCCCATGTTATGGTAAGGGATTTAAGATTGGCCTGAGCCTTAATTGGCACAATAACCGAATCCTGTTGTGTAGCTGTAAGCTTGATACTATCAGGCTTAGGATTTACAAGCACACAAGTATAGCCCACGCCCCCCGCTAGTGGTGCTATGGGCGAACTTCCCGGGGCGCTCGTAGGGTCATAGTCGTTAATGCATGTGGTTTTAGTAGCCAAGTTGGCAGGATCGTTAGTCTTTATATAGTTTACAATCGTGTTTTGCGTGACGTTAATGCCAGATTCGGCAGCATAAAAGGCTTGGGCGCTCAGCTGTCTATCAAGTGCTTCCTGCGAGTTGTGGCGAGTTACTTGTGAAAAACCAACCACGATCAGCGTTATGACTAACATCATGATTAGTGTCACCAGGAAAGACACCATGCCCTGCTCGTTATGCCCCTTTTTATTGCTCATGCTTTCTGTATTGTACCAAATCTGTCGCATGTTTAGTTCCCCGCAATCCTTTGCTGTGCTACGGTTGAAAGTGCAGCCACAGAACAGAACTGCGACCCAATTTGTGACTTACAGCTAACATCCGTACCAGAAACCGTATCAGTTAGAGCATACGTGGGAGCCGTCTGCTGGCAGCTACCCTTGGTACCCCCGCCGAGCGTCGTCCTACAAAGCAAGTCGGAATCACCATAGGTTAGCGTCAGCGATATCTGCCATAAGTTTTTGACAGGGTCGATAGTAAGCACCGATACATTTGTTACCCGCATACCCTTCCCAAGCAGCTCTGTTCCGCCCGCAAAGCTGCCGATACCCGTAGTACTACAATTGGAAGTGTGAGGGTTGGGGAACATATAAAGTCCCCAGTTTGCAGCTGAAGGTGTACCGCCTTGATACTGCACCCCAAGGCTATATAAGAACATTTGACTACCAGCGCAAAACAAACCCGGAGGCGATACATCCGTGCCAGCACTACCGTTCGAGCTAAACTGGATGGCCTGTGACACACTATCGATGGCGTTTTGCGCTGTCGTCTGGGTGGTAGAACTATTAATACCCTTGTAGTAGCTGCTGGTAAAATGCAGCACACCCACCGTAATAACTAGCAGCACTACCGAGAAAACTAAGGTAGCAATCATTAGCTCAACAATAGTAAAGCCAGATTGTTCGCTCAAAGCGGTAGAATTGTGTGCACGTTTGTAATTCATTACTGTAACCTGTAGTACATTGTTACGCTGCTATCATTGACGGCTTCGCCATTTAAGCTACTCCATTTGACTGTCACCTGATACGCATTACCCACAGGTCCAGTGATACTGGCCGAGTATGTTGCGCCACTGCCTGTTTGCGTAAAGCCAGCACATGTCGCACCACCCGCCTCGACGCCAGCGGCGTTAAAACAATCACCTGAAGTATTGAGCTTGCCCTGGGCTCGTAAACCCTCTATTTGCGCTTCTACTAAATGTTGCGCCTGAATACGTTCCTGGTTAGCCTGTATTGCCACAGTGTTCTTATTGGAAATAACGTAAGCAGCCGTAAGCACCAAGCTAACGATCGCAATAGCAATTAATACCTCGACAATGGTATCACCCCGTCGATTAAGCGCTAGCATGTCAGCCCCATCTTGATGGTTAGAGTAATGCGCAGGCCACTGTCTAGGCTAATGAGTCCTGACTGGTTGGTTGTGGCGCTGGCAATACAAATACTAGCGCTTGAAGCAGCGTGCAACTTACTTACATACGGACTTGATGTACCGCCGATTGCATCGCTAGCCTGTCCAAGTGTACGGTTGGGAGTGCTGCCACTGACCCCGTATAGGCTCATCTGCTGTGAGCCTGCCTGCAAGCCACTACCGCCATTTGATACGGCGATATTGCCACTACTGTCGCCCGAAATAAACGCGATAATACCAGTGGCGACTTTACTACTGGACGCCGCGTCAATATAGCAAATGCCACCCAATCCAACACCGCAAGCATTATTCGATGCAGCAACGCTGAGGCCATTTTCCATATAATCGGTTATAGAGGTGTTGGGGACACCCGACTCTGCCACGCCAGGATAGACAGCTCGTGGTCTAGCCTGTGCCACTGTTAGTACAGGAGCAGTACTACTTGCCTGGTATTGATTACCGACTATCGGTAGTATTCCAAGGCTGCTTGCCGCCGCCGCAGCCCCTAGTCCAAACTGCAATGCCTTGCCCATAAAGATACAGCCGCCATTAGTGCCCTGTTTGTTACTACCCGGAGTAAACGTGACCGGACCAATAGCGCTGCTCTTGCAAACAAAATTACTATTGTTCGGGTAATAGCCGCTGGCAGTTTCGTTAGCAATCTGTTGCAGCTGCTGCTGCAAATCATTAATGCCCGTGGTAAATTCAGTTTTATTTTGGCGGCCATTGATCAGAATGGCAGCCGCCACAAACATAATGCCAGTAACCGCCAGCACGATCATGACCTCAACAATAGTAAACCCGCCACTTGCAGCTCGATGGCCACCCTGTCTCATGCGTTTTAGTATAGCAGGAAGCATAAGCGAAACACTAGAACAAGATGTATTATTCGCCCTACTACAACTAGATAAGAAGTTAGCTATTGCAAAAATAGATTCTGGTACCAACTGACGATTGGCGTGCCATACAGCACAACCATCACCGTAGCAAACAACAGATAGGGGCCAAACGGTATGTGTAGCTTCATGCCCTCCTTGCCACGCGCAATCATCGGCAAACTCACAACCGTACCAGACAGCGATGCAAAAAATATCACCAAAAATGCCCGCAGCGGTGTGCCGGCAAGCAATCCGAGCGCCACCGCAAGCTTTACGTCCCCCCCACCAATCCAGGCGCCTTTAGAAACTTGAAATAGCAGCCAGAACAGCCCAAAGATAATGACTGCCGCAGCCACCGGCTGCCACAAAAGCGTAAGATTCTTAAGCCAAACTGCCGTAACAAGTACATCTATAAACGCAAGCGCTGTCAGTGGCAGCACTATCCGGTCTGGTAACAAAAACCATCGCAAATCATACACTGCAAGCGCCATAAACCCAACCAGAAACAGTAGCCACAGCACAAACTGGAATAAGCCCGAATTATAAAGGCCAAGCGGCCAGGCTAGATATGACGCCACAAAGAACGCCCCCGTTAAGAGCTCTACCGCTGGATATTGCCACGATATTGGTTTAGCACAGTACCTGCACTTGCCACGAAGCCACAGCCAGCTAAGCACCGGCACCAGGTCTTCTGCAGCCAGTTCATGTTCGCAGTGCGGACACATTGAGCGCCCTTGCATAATCGAAAGAGACTTTAGCCGTTCAGCGTTCTTTTCGCCCTTCTTTCCGGCTAGCTCATCCTGCTCATGCAAGCGCCAAACCAGCGCATTCACAAAACTGCCAAAAATAAGCCCTAATGCTGCCAGCAACACAATAATCATTACCGTAATAGTAGCACAAACAAAAAGAGCGCCGAAGCGCTCTTTTTAGAAATTACCTAAGTGAGTTAACTAAGCGCCAACACACTTTAGGATAGGTCCGCTGCCGCTTTCTGCGACATACAGAACTGCATAGCTACGAGGTGAAGCGCTTCCGCTTAAACCGGTACCAGTTGCATTACACACTGCAGTAGTACCTGTAACCACCTGTATAGTGCCGATAGGAGAGGTCTTGGTAATAGGCGTACCATTTAAGGTTACGTTTGCCGTACCAGAGCCAACACTAGCTGTCTCTTGGTTCGTGGCAGCAGTACCGATGGTTGCCTTATTTGCCGTGTACGTGATAGCTGTTGGCGTTGTACCACCGTTGTTAGACAAATAGTTACCCACAGCGCTTAAGACGTTGTTAGCGTCTGTGTTTAGTGCGTTGTTTCGGCCGCTACGCTGCAGCGCAGGTACGGCAAGGAAGACAACCACCATAATCAAACCGGCGATAGCCAGCACGATCAAGACTTCAATAATCGTGAAGCCATCTGATCTACGTTTCTGAAATTGCTTAAGCATAGTGCAAGTGCCCCTTTGCGTTTTTAGTTTAATGCTTATGGTTGAAATAGTACGTCCTCGGCGAGTAAAAAGCAAGCAGTTATCCACAATTCTACCGATAGTGACCCGCTCCCTATACCTGGCTACGCGGAGCTAGCCGCCGGTAAAGTTACTGTTGCCAGCCAGACCGTAAATTGGCAGTAGCACGGCAGCCACAATGATGAACGCCACCACTCCCAAGACTACCATCATCACCGGCTCAATAATGCTCGATATGTTAGCCACTTCATTATCGACTTCTTTTTCGTAGTAATCGGCAACTTTGGTCATCATTTGTTCGATGGCGCCCGACTGCTCGCCAATTCGTAGCATATTGGGTACCAGCGGCAAGAAATTGGGATCATTTTCGATACTATCAGCTAGGCTCTTGCCACCCTTCACTTTCTCGATAGCTTTTTTGACAGCACGCTCAATGTGAACATTGTTAACAGCCGTTCCAGTAATGCTGAGCATCTGCAGCAGTGGCACACCGCTGGCCACCAAAGTTGATCCAGTACGAGCAAACCGAGCCATATAGACTTTCATAAATAACGGACCGATCGGCCAACCATGCATTTTTATTTTATCGACAACTTCTTTACCTGGCCCGGTACGCGCCCAACGAGTAGTAAAGAAAGCCAGAAGAGCCAAAACAACCAATACAATCCACCAGAAGTGAATCACGAAGTCCGAAAAGCTAAGAAGCACCCTGGTAATCAGTGGCAGCTGTGCACCTGGCAAGCCTTTATAGAGTGTTTTAACCTGCGGCAACACTTTGACTACCATAAAACCAACAACACCGCCCATTACGAACAGCACGATTACTGGATACATCATGGCGCCACGGATTTTGCTGTTTAGATCGGCCTCTTTTTCCTGCTGAATAGCTAAACGCTCTAGTGCCTGATCAAGCGTACCTGATGTTTCGCCGGCTGCGATCAAACTTACATATACCTGATTAAAAACGCGCGGATGCTTAGCCATTGACGTTGATAATGTTGAACCGCCCTCAACATCGCCAATAATCTGACTGAGCACCACTTTCAGCGGCTTATTTACTGTTTGCTGGTTAACACTGCGCAGCGCCTGTAACAACGGTAAACCAGCGTTTATGAGCGTACTCAGCTGACGGCTAAACAAGACGCGGTCCTTGGCCTTAACACGACCACCAAACTTACCGGCAATACCGCTTGTGCTATTCAGCCGAATGTCGGTAGGCACTAAACCTTGGCCACTAATTAGCTTGGCGGCAGCGGCCTCGCTTTCGGCTTCCACCGCCGCCTTGACCTGTTGGCCAGTAGCGGGATTGCGGGCAGTGTATTGGTAACTCAGCATCGTTTAGTTTCCTATTAGTCTCTCATTAACCTATCAAGCTCATCTTGGTCGACCGCAAAATTACGTGCTTCATCGTAACTAATAGTACCCGAGTGAATGAGCGCTACTAATGTCTTATCCATGCTCTGCATACCAAACTCGGCGCCGGTTTGGATGACAGCATCCAGCTGATGAGTCTTACCCTCGCGGATGATGTTGCGTACTGCCGGAGTAGCAATCAGAATTTCAGCTGAAGCAATACGTCCTCCACCAATAGCCGGCACCAGGCGCTGTGAACAAATAGCCATTAAAATGTTACTAAGCTGAGCGCGAATTTGCGGTTGTTGATGTGGCGGGAAGACGTCTACCATGCGGTCGATACTCTGTGCGGCGCTGTTGGTATGCAGTGTCGCAAACACCAAGTGACCGGTTTCGGCGATAGTGATAGCACTAGCAATGGT
>CAYZGW010000036.1:0-10595 GCA_964478195.1 uncultured Candidatus Saccharibacteria bacterium | reverse complement strand
GTCAGCTTTTCGCAGCGCCACACCAAGAAAGTTTGGAAGCCAAACCTCCAGACCAAAACGCTTATTATTGACGGCAAAAAGATCCGAGTCAAGATCAGCACCCAGGCAATCCGTACCCTCAAGAAAAAGGGTCTACTTACTACCGCCTAAGAGCTAGAAAGACATCGGCTAGACTGTCTATTAAAACCTCCACGGGTACCAGCGTGGAGGTTTTTTAGTAAACAAAACTCCGCTCAGCTCGGCGGAGTTTTGTAAGATATATATCTATTATTTTGTTGTTTCTAGGACAACAAGCTGTGTTGTGTCGCTACCTTCGCCAGGCTTAAATTGTAACTTTGCAGTGTGCTCTTTTGGCTCCATAGCCATTCCCTTTAGGGCTTCCTCAAGCTCGGCCTGTGGCACCTCAAATTGCAAATTCTTATCTGCGTAGTGCGTCGGCACCACGACCTTTGGCTCTATGGCCTTGATGAGCTGCAATGCTCCAACTGCATCAAGCGTAAACCCACTGCCGCCAACAGGGACGAACATGACGTCTATAATACCAATTGCCTCTAGCTGGTCATCGCTGAGCTTCGGAAACACATGCCCCGTAACCAACACCCGCGTTTCGCCCCAAGTAATCTTGTACATCACTGCACTTTTTTTATTATCTTCATCCATATGAGCCCGAGCCTGCAGGCCAAAAATGGACACATTACTCACTTCGTACTCGCCTGGCATGTCAATAACCAGTTTAGCGTTAGCCGGCATATTCGCATGAGAGCCTGTAAAAAGGCAGATATCCCCATCTCTAGCGAGGCCCTTACCGCCCAATGCTGTCAGCGTATCATCAATCACGATTCGCGTCTGCTTATTTGAAAGTACGATGCAGTTGGCACCGTAAAATTGCATATCCATAGTATTATTTCGCTCCACTTTACACCTTTACTAGATACATCTTACAGGGAAAACTCCGTTGGTTAAAGAGTTTCTAAGGAGTTCTAAGATGATTACCGTCTCATAGAGGGATTTGAAAGCGGCTACCTTGAACCTTAGTAGACACAAACCCCCCATCACCGTCATCATATTTTATGAAAATAGATCAGCTCAATAAGCCAGGCTTATCGAGCAGTACCTGTTTTTTGCTGCGCAGGACATTGTCCATAAAACGATCTTTGATCTGCAAGCGGTATGTAAAATCGTCCAACGAAAATACCGTATAACGTAAATCTTTCCCTTCTTGCCGCTCGAGCTCAGTTACATATTTGGCCAATGCATTTTGGTTCACGTTCCCGACGATTAGCACATCAATGCCGGCACTATCATCTCGAGTAAATTGGCCCATTAGTGCGGCGATCTCTACGTTGCCAAGTGCTTTTAGGTCAGCCGATTCATCTGGCAGGGGCAGCTCAGCGACTTTAGCGGTTGTGCGCGTTGCTCGCCGCGGCTTGGTACTTCCACCGCCAAAAATCTCTTGCAAGGGACTATAAAACTCATAGCGCTGGTTTACCTCGTAGTACACTTTGTTGTTGCTGGTGTCGCTAGTAATAATTCCAGTATTAAGAAGGTTTGCGAGCTCTCGCCGCACCGAGTTGATTTGCTCATCAATTTTGCGAGTAATCTCACGCACATAGAACGAGCGATTTGGATTGCTATAAAAAAGCTGCAGCAGCTTTACCCTCGTCTTGGAACCAAATAGCTGTTCAATCATACCTACATTGTAGCAGATTGTGGCGGCAGTACTAATTAGTTTTGTTCAGGAATGTTGTAGCAATATCTACAGCGTAACTTCGGTCAGGAGCCCATTGAATACTTTGATTCCGTTTAAACCAAGTTCGCTGTCGTTTTGCGAGATCCATAGTTGATTTTAGTATTCGCTCCCGCACTGCAGCAAGCGTGAGTGCAGGAGCACCCGGATCTAAGACTGCAGTGTATCCGCTTGTTGGGCGCGCGTCGCCCAATTGCTCCACTACGTTTTTATCGTCACTGCCACCAAAAGTCTGCCCAGCACCATCACCACGCGTGAAATAATCGCGCCATTCACGATAGCCAATGCCTTTCATGGGTTCCACGCCCCAACCATATCGTACAGCCAGTTCCCGCACTTCCCGCTCCAAACCCATTTCCAGCATACGGTCCACACGTTTTGCGACACGAGTCTTTAGCTCGTCGCGCGACACTGCCATACCCAGCACCAACGTGTCCTGGCGCAATTTCTGCCGTGACGGCATGGCACCATCATTTTCAATTAATCGTATCAGCCGCCGTTTGTTTCGTACATCAATTTTGGACGTGTCTAGGTTATGGGCATGTGCAATATTCAGTAACTCGTCCAGGCTTTTTAGATTTAGCTCAGCGCGTAAATCAGAATCATTAGCCGGCAGAAAACTATAGTCAAACAAAACACTATCTACATAGAGCCCCGTACCGCCGACTAATATAGGGAGCCGCATCCGGCTAGTTATATCTGTTATCGCCTGTTTAGCCAGACGTTGAAAAAGGACCGCACTGAAGCCTTGTAGCGGATCTGCTACATCTAAAAGATGGTGCGGCACCAGCGCTCGCTCTTCTGCACTTGGTTTAGCCGTACCAATATCAAAACCTTTATAAACCGTCCATGAATCGGCACAAATAATCTCACCGTTAAATTTCTGCGCTAGTTCCATAGCCAGCGCCGACTTACCCGAAGCTGTTTCGCCAACAATTGCGATTAGCGGCGGCACTAAAATAACTCCTGCTGACTCGGCTCGTCGCCGGGTGGCCACCACAGTAATGCACGCACATCAACCGCCATCGTAGCCGCGTCTACACGTACACCCTCAGCTTCTAAAACTTGTCGATGCCCCTCACGGCCACCCGGATACCCAGCAGCTAAACCACCCTGCTTATTTACTACTCGCTGCCACGGTAAGTCTGGGTCACCAAAATGAGCGATGCCACCGACAACCCGAGCTGCCCGTGCGTTGCCGCACAACGCTGCTAACTGGCCATACGTCATTACTCGCCCATGCGGAATTTGGGCCACCAGTGCCTCCACCCGCTTTGCAAAACTTGCGTCAAGCTCGTCCATCAAAATACTCTAGCACTGCACTCCAATCGCTGCAGCGCGTTACACCCCGCGGCAAAGTATCTACCCGGTTCCACGGATATGCACCGAATAGGACAGCGCCAATGCCCGCATCCGCGGCCGAAATACAATGCTTCAGCTGATCATCAATCAAGAAGTCTGCACCAATCGATTGGAGTATCTCCGTCTTAGTACGTTTGTGAGCGTCTTGCTTGCCATCATCCCATATTCCCGAAAAAATAATCTGTGAAAAAAACATCACCTAAATGCCCTTTAATCCATTGAAGTGTCTCATCGCGTACCAGTTCCCGGCGGGACGTAACCGTTATTAATTCAAATTTCTCACGAAGTTTTAGTAGGGCGTCCCGGGCGCCAGCTATCGGTTCGTAGCTTCCTCCGATCCCTGGCTTATGAAGCTGGAGCGCGCGGCGTTCCGCTTCTTCGTGATCGACGCCCCACATCTCTTCCCAAAATTCTTGATAGTCAGAAATAGCCAATTCATGACCCCACTCTTTATTGCTATAGGCAACTATAAAAGCCGCCTCAGCTGCCAACACATCATCAATATCAACGGCAATAACTGATTTTTTCATAGACAATGCTCCAACATATTTACAAACTCGTTTTGCTAACTCGAGTCTTGGCTTCATTAGCTACCGTCTTCAAGAACTCATGCACCGTATAGCTTTTGGCGTCTTCCGAAACAGCCAAATCTTTGCGAATACGTGGTACCAACTCCCCACCGCCAATTTCTTTTTCACCCAGTACAATCGTGTAGGGCACTTTGGCAAGTTCTGCGGCCCGGATCTTTTTGCCTACCGATTCGTTGCTATTGTCTACCTCTACGCGCAGTCCCAAATCACGAGATTGAGCAACAATTGTGTTCAAAAATTCTATTGTTTTCTCTTCTTGATTCACCGAAATTAACCTAATTTGCTCTGGAGCATTCCAAACCGGGAACCTTCCTGCCGTATGCTCTATATACACACTTAGGAATCGCTCGTGCGAACCCATAACCGCACAGTGCAACATTACGATCCGTTCAGCCTGGCCGTCTTCATTAGCGCACGTTAGGTCAAAGCCTTCCGGTTGGTTAAAGTCGAGCTGGATAGTTGCCACTTGGTGCTCACGGCCAAGTGCATCCTTGGCCATAAAGTCAATCTTAGGTCCGTAAAATGCCGCTTCGCCCACACCCACAAAATAGCCAGTGCCAACCTTGGCTTTCAAAATATTCTCAAGCTGCCGCACGCTGGACTCCCACTTGGCGGCGTCGCCAGCATAGCCCGTCATGTTATCAGGATCGTGTGTAGACAGCCGATATTTGAGGTCCGAGAAACCAGTGCCTTTATAGAAGGTTTCAATTATATCCCATAGTTTAAACGCCTCGTCCTCGATCTGGCTCGTCCGGCAAAAAATATGCGCATCGTCCTGGGTGATAGAACGGACACGGCTAAGACCGCCCAGCTCACCACTTTGCTCGTCGCGATACACCACTGCCGTTTCGCGGTAGCGAATGGGCAAGTCGCGGTAACTGCGCGGCTGGCTGGCATATATCTGCGCATGGTGGGGGCAGCTCATTGGCTTCATCGCAAACTCATGCCCTTCGCGGGTATCAATGTGGAACAGTTCGTCTTTGAATTTTGCCCAGTGGCCGCTAGCTTCGTACAGGTCTTTTTTGGTAATGTGCGGCGTAGTTACTTGCACAAAACCAGCTGCTGTACGTAACTCTTGCACGAAGCGATCGAGTTCGTTTTTGAGCACCGTGCCACGTGGCGTCCACAGCGGCAGACCACCGCCCACCAGGTCACTAAATATAAATAGGTCCAGCTCTTGGCCCAGTTTGCGGTGATCACGTTTTTTGGCCTCTTCCAGCATATCCAAATACTGTCGAAGTTCTTTGGGAGTCGCAAACGCCACGCCGTACACCCGCTGCATTTGCGGATTACCCTCTTTGCCGCGCCAATAAGCACCGGCCACGCGCATCAGCTTAAAAGCACCCACTTTATTGGTTGCCTCCACATGAGGACCACGACATAAATCAGTAAAATCGCCGTTCCGATAAAATGACACAGCCTCAACTTTGCTCTCGCCGTCTACAGCCACACCCAGCATGTCGGTATCTAAATCTTTGGCGATTGTCGTGCCAGCACGCTGCAGATCATTTAATAGTTCCTCTTTGTACGGTTGCTCGTAGTTGCGCGCCCAATCAATCGCATCCAGAATCGGTATCTCAAAGCGCTCAAACGGCTCCCCCGCTTTGATGATCTTTTGCATTTCGACCTCGATGCGAGAAAAATCATCGACCGAAAGCTGCTCGCCGTCCAAGTCCACATCATAGTAAAAACCGTTCTCTACCACCGGTCCTACACCCAATTTTACATTTGGCCACAAATGCTGGATGGCACTTGCCATAATGTGTGCCAGGCTGTGCCGCATGGCGTACAAATCGTCAGGTTGGTTTTGATTGCTCATTGCTTACTTCTCCTTTTGAGTTCACGGACAATTACCGCTTATATTAGTAACAAAAAAGACGTGGAATGCAGGCAAGATTCTCTTGCAAACATTTCACGTCTCGGGCCCAATTGCCTTTTTAATGACTCATGGGTGGTTCCACCGGACTTCTCCCCGTCAGGGGAGCGCTCGCATCAGGTTATTTTACATCTACCCGACTAGGATGGAAGCTCCGCGGTTGGTGAGTCCGCCTCAGCGCTTTAACCCTTATTATACTACACAGTCACGATTCTGAGCGTTGCAGCCTAAATTACACATACTTTTTTGTAGTGCAAGAGTTGTAAAGGAATAATAGGGTGAAACGCGCCTAATGCACATAGCGACTACTCGGAACAGAGAAAAGTATGTGCGACTTGGGCTTACACTCATAGAAATAAAAACGACTTAGATGATCTCGCAAATGCATCTAAGTCGTCTAGCTTGGTTAAAACCTCTCGGCAGAACCTCGCCTCACATCAATGAGTATAGAGCACCTGGCACTATTTGGCTAGTACTTTTTTGCGCTTTATTCATCCTTACCTGTGGATAAGTGGAAAACTCACTTTGACATGTTTTATACCTTTTACGCTATACCTGCTCCTAGCAACATCAAGCTAGTCACCATAGGCCCCTGGTTCCCTGGTTCCCCAAACTTAATACGTCGCACAATTGTGCGACGTATTAATGTAAGTAGCTATTGGCTTTGAGGTGGCCGCCGAAAAAGAAAAGTATAACCAGGTCGGATACCCACCAAAGTAAAACCACCCCTGTTGAGGAGTGGTTTTACTTTGGTGGGCGATATAGGATTCGAACCTATCACCTCCACAACGTCAATGTGGCGCTCTAGCCAAATGAGCTAATCGCCCTTACATCTTTAGAGAAATCTGGATTTCTCCCGAATGCGCAGTGCCATGGAATAAATCTATTGACTCTGGCTGCTCTTTTTCTGGGCCGCAAGGGCTGCGATATCCCAAAAGCTGAGGAGTACTATAATTGATAACCCCTTATAAATCAACCCGTTATTCAAGTCGCTACCCCTGTTATTATGCTTACGTTTAGCTGCAAAGAGTATTGACACAGGTTTGACCGAGTAGTAACATAGCCTAGTTAAACGAGGTGTTTTGGTTGAGTACCAAACAACAAGCAAACTCGCTTGCGAGTTTTGAGTTGTTTTACGAAGAACTCCCGACTTTGAAACGCGTTACCCGCGTTCGCCGAGTCCGAGCAATCGCGTAAAGCAGCCGTAGAAGTTAACGTCAAAAAGAAAATTCTGCCGAAGGTCCAAACAGCCTTCGGCTTTTTAATTACTACTTTTTATCTGTTGTGCCTTGCTGTAGGCAACATTTCCCCACTATCCACCTACTTTTCCACTAGTAAAAACTCAAGCGTTATGACAATATGTAGTCATGGTTTGTATATATTGTGGTGACAAGACGCAAGTTATTAACTCACGCCACCAGAAACGCTTAAATCACGGCTGGCGACGCCGCGAATGCCTTGGCTGCGGCGCAATCTTTACGACTATCGAAGAGGCCGAATACAGCACTGGCCTTGCTGTACGCACCACGAGCAGCGGCAAGCACACGCCTACTAACCCGTTTAGCCGCGATAGGCTGTTTGTGAGCATTTTACAGGCCGTAGGCCACCGCAGGACAGCCCTAGAGGATGCAGGAGCCCTCACAGCCACTATTATTGCTAAACTACTACAAAGTAATGCTAACGCAGCGGTAAGCCCAGATACAATTAGACAGACATCCCTAGAGACACTACAGCGTTTTGATACTGTAGCCGCAACACACTATAAGGCCTACCATAACTAGACAGTAGTGGGCCATGACAGCAGAGCGAAAAACCTTGTCTAATCTATAAAAACTAGAGACACGTTAACCTTCGGCGCGCATATCGTGCGTTTTGCTGCCAGTTTCGGTCACGACGGTTTTGGCCGTCACATCAAACTTTGTCAGATACCATTTAAAAATTAGACGCGTCTGGGAATTAAAGGCAGCCAGAGAGTTATAAAACAGCGTAGTAAATGGAAAGTACACCCACTGCGCTATCATAAACAACGTCCGGTGACGCTTATAGCGGGCAGGCTTGGGTGGCAAAGTGCGTAGCGCCATAAATACAGTAACAATCAACGCTAAGATACCAACGGTTTGAACCCGGCTAACGATGAGGGGTAGCTCATTAGCGGTAAAGCTCTTGGGATGAAACAGAGCCGGCACAAAACCGCTCACCAGTACTAGCACAGGGCCAACCGCCCAAGTAACATGCCCTTCAAGTAATCGCCAAAATTTTGTCCAAAGATCTATTTTGGATATATTGTTTTTACGGGAAAAGCCATATCGTGCAACATAAGCAATATCTGAAGCGCCATAGGTCCAGCGACGTAGTTGTACAAACTGAGCACGCAAGGTTTTACGGTAGCTCTCAGAAAGCACCGCGTCTTGGCCGATCGGCAAATTAAGCGGCAAGACCCGATAGTTACCCTGGAATGTAAAATAAGAGCGCCAGAACTGATGACCGTCTTCAACCACAGTACGAGACGACCAAAAATCAGTCTCAATCAATGCCGCCATGGGCTGAGCATGAGCCGAAAAGTTGCGCAGCGCATGCAGGCGCAAAGAGACAACCAGATTGAACAGCGAGTTGCCTGTAGCAATAACTCGCATGGGCGCCGGAGCATCCCAGATGTTGTTAGTATAGAGTGCCACCGGCTGATATGAAGCGTGGATCGGATCCGGGGCAGCTACATAGGCATAACTAAGTGCGTTTAAATAATTTTTGTCAGGCCGGTTATCAGCATCCAGCGTAGTTACCATTACCCGGGTCGGATCTATGTGATGATCTTCCAAGTACGTCTTTAGGGTACGGCCAGCAAAGTTTATGTTGCCGCCCTTGCCTAAGATTTCACCGGGTAACACTGGATGCTTAACGGTCAGCACGTCCATGAACACTTTTTTCTTTTTATAGTATTCCTCGATATCATGCGCCAGCTTTTCGGTTTCTTCCCCCGCCCGTCCTTCGTACGCAAGGACAAAGATGACCTTCTTCATATCGTAATCGCTGGCGATTACCGACTCGATGGTTGGCTGGAGGACTTCGCGCGACTCCTTATACGTAGCAATGATTACGGCATGGATCACTTCGCTGGGCGGCATGAGTAGTGGCTGGTGCTTAGTACGCGCAACGGCATCTACGTGCCATTTTGGCGGCTTGGCGTGGTTGTTTGGCGCTTCGCCGGACTCAAGCTCTTGTAGCATCTGGCTCCACGGCAGTTTTTGATGTTCGTGCATTACATGGTAGCCGTGCAATGCCCGGATGGCACCGGCTATGCCACGGGTAAAATTTACCAGCAAATAGATGAATATAAAGACGGCAGCGAGCGTCACGTTGATTAGACTCAGCAAAAGCGGCAGCAAAATCATAAAGTACGACAAAAACCCCGGCAGCATCTCAAAGAAGCGATACCAGCCGTGACGATCTTGTTCATACGGAATTTCGTACCGTGACATAGTTTCTTCTAACGTAGCACCAATAGTGAATTACTAACAAAAATTAAAAATAATAATAGAACAATAGTAAGCGCCAGAATAACCATAGAGAGCTCACGGCGTACCGCATATGAACGATACGCCAGCACTAAACTCATTCCAAAGATAAGGAGCGATGCAACGATAAAGCTAAATACGTCACCCACCGTTCCAGTGGTATACCGATCGATGCCAAGAGACGCACGATATGAAACAATATAGTTACTACCGCCCGGTACACTACCGAGCCGCAACAATATTAATACCACTGCGGCCAACGCTAGGAACGACATAATGCTCACTAGAAGTAAAGTGGTACGATCTTGAAGAAAATGCTTGTTTGTTGCCATTAGTTCACCGCTTATTGTAACAAATTACATGCTAATCAGCGTACATAAAATAGGTTGAGCACAGCACGCCCTAGAACTTACACGTTTATCGCCATAACCATTAGGCCAATCAGCATAGAGCCAACACCCAGCCATTGCCTGCGCGTCACCTTTTCCTTAAAGAAGAACATACCCATCAAGACTACAGGCAACACAGAAGCAGCTTTGATAGACCCCACATATGCTGCGTTCGGTGCGATAACTTTGGCCTGATAGGTAGCCAGCATATTTATGGTGTAGGTAACGGCGACGATAGCTAGCGGCCAGACGTGGGTCCGAGTGCTTATCTTCAGATCATTCCAATAGCGTTTCATATTTTGACGGCGGCTTTTCAGCACTACGAGCGTTACCAGGATAACGAACGGTACCGTAAACAGCGAGGTATAAAAATTGTAGCTAGTTGGATTACTCATACGCAGCATCTTTACCTCTATGTTCGAGAACCAGCTGCACGTGGCAATGGCGATCATTACCAGAGTGAAGGCTTTTCGGCGGGCAGCTTTTCCTTCGGGTTGGCGTTTTTTGGCGCGGGCAATAATATAAGCTCCCAGCATGATGAACGCCGCACCAATCACCCCGAATACAGAGGGATTTTGACGCAAGATCACATAAGCTCCGATCAAGTTCCCGACCGAAAACAGCGTCATAAGTGGTGCTACATAGCTAACGTCAGCGATAGTGATAGCTTCGTAGTAACAGTATAAATACACTGTCTGCAGGGCTACATACTGCACAAGTAGCTGCCAAAAATAACCAGGCAGCTCACTGGGCCAGTAGAACTTAGCAAAAAACAGCGACGCAAAAATAAGCGGCAGTGCTACACCTTGTTGCAACCAGGCCATGGCCATGCTGTCGATACCGGTAGCCGCTTTCTTTTCGGCAGTACGACGCGATGACAACATAAGCAGCGCAAGCAAAGACAGAATAAACCACATAGATGTTTAGTATTCTAGCTCGTTTCAGGAAAAATCAAACCGAATGATGATACATAACCGAGGCGCAAGCCGAGCTTCAGGCGGGAGGAGATACGATTTCGAATTCATTTCGAAATCAGTATCGGAGGGCAAGGCCCTCCTTGATAGTGGTGCGGGTAAGGAGAGTCGAACTCCTATCTCAACCTTGGGAAGGTCACATAAT
>CAYZGW010000035.1:0-10800 GCA_964478195.1 uncultured Candidatus Saccharibacteria bacterium | reverse complement strand
CCTCATCGCCCACCAAAGTAAAACACCACCAATTTGGTGGTGTTTTACTTTGGTGCTGAATTAGCGAGTGTCTGTACATTGCTAAAAGACTCCTAATCCGTCATCATAGAGTCACAAAGGGGATGAGGCATATGAGGCGTGTGGTGGAGGCTGTAGCAATCCTGCAGCTAGCAAAGAAAAGAACGCGTTGGGTGCTGGCAGGAGGCTTGGTGGTAGTCCTGGCCGTACTGAGTAGTGTCATTGTTGTACGAGTGACAAAAACCCCTAGCTCGCCCTTTACGAACGACATCCTTAGCTCAGTGCAATTTCCATTATATTACCCAACCAAGTATCCACCGGGCTATACTCTTGATCCAGCCTCAATCTCCAGTAATGGCCAGGCTGTTTTATATCAGCTCAAAAGTAGTGATAGCAATGCGCTAACAATCTTTGTCAGTATCCAGGCAAGGCCGTCGGGCATGAATTTTGATGATTTTTACAACAAACACTTAACGCAGCCAACTTCTCATGTAACAAGTAACGGTCCTGTGGTGGTCGGCACTGAGAGCCGAGGTGTTTTTGGGGGACTTGTAACTGATAAGGATTGGGTATTGGTGACCTCAGCGGATGAAACGGCTTCCTCTAAGGTGCTAAGCGTGCTGAGCAATTTACGCAAAGCTACTAATTAGATCTCTGGAAAACCGTTTAACCCAAGTTCTTGCGTTTGTATGCTCTACCTAAGAGCAGTCGCAGTACCCGTGGCTTGGTAGTAGTCTATATCGGCGTCTTGTTCGACGGTGTTTTGTGAAGAACAAACTATGCTTGGGTAGACCAGGTTAGTTGTGTTAACGGTTACACTCGCAACAGTTGTTGAGAAGCCGCTTCCGCCACTACTAATTGAGTAGGCTACGCTAGAAGTGCCACTACCGAGGGCATTTACATGGATCTCAAGGCGGGCAAACTGATTGGCAGTGATAGCCACACCGCTTGAAGCGCAAACCGTTGCTGGGGTAGCGTTGACGTAGCAGTAGCGCCAGTTGGCACTTTGCGTTGGGTCTGCCTCCCACCACACGCCAGTAGTGGGTGCAGTTATCGCAACGCTTTCGTTGTTAAGGCCAATACGGAAGGTGGTGTTGCTAGTGCTCTCGATTCCCGCGGTTGCTTTCATGTCATAGCCTGCGCTTAGAGCCATGCTTCCGGCGCTTAAGTTACCGAGGACTAGGTTAATGCCGCTGTTTGCTGCTCCAGCTGCGTTGTTGGCACGTATCCGAAGAATACCGGGATGGTCGGCAGTTGGGGCGATGCCGTTGTTATAGTCAATGGATGATGTACCTGATCCGAAGTTGCTCAGTGTCCAGCCAGCGTTACCAATTGCTTTGTTGGCAGTACCACCATTGATGAAATCATCAGTAATGTTAAAGCCGGCTTCAACCTGATCAACGTCACAACCACCCCAGTATCCATTGCGGTAGCAGCGGAATTCTTTGAGAGTGTTGTTGTAGTAGATTGCACCTTCAGCGCCGGTTGGGTCGCCAGAGGTGGTTTTCTTGCCAAGCACTAATATGGCTCCAGTAGTGTCTCCTGCTGTAGGGCCAATAATGATACGTTCATTGGTTGTGTCGGCGGCAAAATAGTTCACGGCACCTGAGTTCTGGACGACAAATGCTGCAGCTGAATTGGTATTGTTCTTGAGTGTAATTGCGCCGGTACTTGCCATAGCAAAGTCGTGGCTGTAGGTACTCGTGTCAGTTATGTAGAAGTTCTGAGCCTGCATGTCTATAGTTCCGCCGGAGTTGTAGTTACCCATAGTGAATGCGTTGCCGCCATTAACGTTATCAAATATCTCCATCTGATACGTTCCGCCGCTGCCGGCATCAAAGGTAACTCCGGTTCCTGTTTGTAGGTTTATGCCACCAGCATTATTAAAGTTGCCTACAGAATCACCTGTAGCCCAAGTGTATGTGGTTCCATTATCAACAATAGACGTGGTGGCACTGCTAACTTGGTTTACGAACCAGGTATTGCCTCCGTCGATTGAACGGTAGATATGGTAGCCGGTTGCATTACTCACAGCGCTCCATGACAGCGTGTTCTTACTCGCACTGCCAGATGTTGTGACTGATCCAGGGCTAGAGGGGATTGAGGCGGTTGCGCTGCTGCCGTCTGCGCCTATTGCATCGAGCCTGTAGTAGTAGGTGTTAGCCGTTAGTGATCCACCGCTAGTACTGGTTGTTAGTGTTGGCGCTGCTGGGTTGGCGACGCCATTTATATTGAGGACACCACCGTATGTGTTGAATGTACCCGTAGTTAGACTAATGTTACTGCTGGTAGTTGAGGTAGCCAGACTAATATTACCGTTGCTGCTCGCTAGACTCAATGACTGATTGCCTTGAATAGTCGTAGTGCCACTGGTGGCTAATGGACCGGAGCCGATGTTGACGATAGAATTGCCGCCAGAAGTGTTTGTGTAGCCTATGTTAATAGTGGCGGTGCCGGAATTCTGAGCGGTGCTACCAATGTTGGTTAGTGTATTAGCGTTTGGTGATGTTTCGATATTAACGACTGTTTTATTGAAAGCGTTTCCATCTGGCGACCCACCGGTTGAGCCTGTTGTTGAACCAAGATTGATATAGCAAGTATTGGTAGGCGTGCCAGTGTTACAGCTTGTATCGGCAGAGAAGAGCGTATTTCCTTCGCTGTTTTCTAATACCATAGCGCGTGATGAGTCTACGGTCGGCTTTTCGAAATACCTGCCTTGTACGCCAAACCCGAATACCACGGCGCCTAAACCACTCGAATTTGAAGAGCGAAGGCTTAAGAAGTTTCCGCCCAAGCCAAGTGTTGCGTCCGCGTCTTGGATATTGATATCTGTTATTGAGCTGGAGAGCTTAATTGTTGGGGTGGCATTAGCACCTCCGGTGGATGCATTGTAGGCAGTCTGTAGACTACAGACGATTGATGCCGTTGTACAAAGGGTGCCAGTTTCGTTTGGAATGGTAATGGTATTATTGCCTGAACCAGTGGTAGCGGCCTGGAAGGTGACGAGGTTGTTATTGGAGGCATTGGCAAAGACTAGCTTGCCAGCTAAGGAGCTTGCCGTACCGAGCGTTACCTGGCTGTTGGCGCTATCGACATTCATAACAGATACGCCACTGGCGTTTTGTATCTGCAGAGCGCCCTGGATACTGCTGTTGCCGTCAGCGCTGAAGCCTTGGTTGATCCGTACACCATTTGCAAAGCTGGCAGCGCCTTCAACCTGCAGGGTGTTGCTGACATCTAGTGTTGTGACTGCTACAGCACCTGCTTGCAGTAGTTGTATGTATGCGCCACCCATGTCATATACCAACAACTTACCATTGGTGTAGTCTGATACGTAAGCATAGTTGCCAGACAGGGCAACCGAGCGGACTTCGGTACCAGTAGCGATGGTGCCAGCGATACTCATAGATGCTGGGTTGGAGACATTAACCACCTGAAGCTCGTGTGAGCTGCTAATAGCGGCGTAGATGTACTTGCCCTGAAGTACAATATTAGACTCAGAGCTATCCAGCGTAACGGTTCCAACGCTTGCGGGGGAGGTGGGATTAGAGACGTTAACGGCTTGCAGCGTGGTGCCTCCGGCTAGATAAGCATAGCGGCCCTGTACGATAACCGTGTTTGTAGCGAGGCTGCTGGCGAGTGCTCCCTTATTAATGGGGCTAGCAGGGTTCGAGATATCAACAATCTGCAAACCTGTGGCTGCTACGGTAGCGTAGAGATAGGTGCCTTGGATTGCCAGTGAATCTACACCTTGAGCTTCGGTGACATTGGCAACATATTGTGGTGATGACGGGTTAGCGATATCGTATACCAAAATGTAGTTATTACCTGGCGTCGACCCGGCAATATACAGATACCTGCCTTGTATGGCTGCTGCGTTTACTTGGTTTAAGGTACCAAGGCTTATGGAGGCACCAATGGTAGCGGACAGGGTTGGGCTAGCGGGGTTGCTAACATTGATGACATACACCTGATTATTAGTGCCATTGACTACAAAGGCATATTTACCACTAACCTTCACGCTAACAACACCGGTAGAGATGGTAAGTGTTCCTAATTTGACTGGTGCGCTTGGGCGGGTGATGTCCCATGTATCAAATTTGCCGTAGGAAGCGGTGTAGGCATATTGTCCTTCGGTGGCTACGTCGTAGTTTGGGCTGCTCGTTGTAAAAGCGCTGCCGACAGTCGATGAAGGCAACTGTCCGACCACATCAAGCTGTTCGCTTGGCGCGTTGGTACCGATGCCGATCCTCCCATTACTTGTGTCAGCGTCAAGAATCGTGCTGGTACCCCCTGCATTTTGTATCTGGAAGGCGGTTGTTGAGGTGCTGTTAACCTTTGTGGCTCCGCCACTACCTACGCTGAACATCGCCGTGCCACTAGAGTTCTGAACCTCAAGGACATTGGCGGTTTGGCTGACTGCGCCTTGGACAACCAAACCTTTCTTTGTGCTACCTTGTGCGCTCAATAGAGAGCTAGCGTTATAGTCGATGGTCGTGGCGTCCCCAACCTGGAATAGGTCGCTGGCAGTACCGGTTACCCCAACCCCAACGCTATAAGTTGTTGTGTTGGCGACGAGTAATGGAGCGTACGCTGTTCCGGACTGGCTCACGACTAGGGCAGTACCATCTCCTGTGCTTAACGGCTCGACCATCAGAGGGCTTGTCACTACACCCAAGGTTAGCGTTGCATCTTTGAAGTCGCTTGGCCCACTGTTAGCTTCAATTTGGACGCCGTCGACGTAGATGTCTCTTGTTGTGGTATCACTGCCTTGGTCAATAAAGATATATGGCGTGCCCGATACGGATGAGGGTGTAAACGTAAGGTAGTATCGCTGCCAGCCAGTGCCTAAGTAGTTTCCTGTCTGAGCGTAGGTGGTCTCGTTTGCTCCATTGTATGCATAACCAAACGTCAAAATGCTGCCAGCGACGCTGGTCTTGGCATAGAAACTTAGCGTGTATTGTGTACCGGCGGTGAGGGTTAAGTTGTAATTCATGCCGGAAGTAGAGCCGGTGTTGTGACATTTACCGCTGTATGTCCCGAAGTAGGCGTAGGTATTACTCTGTGACAAAGCGCAGTTGGTCCTGGCTGCCCACCCAGTAGTACCGGTCTCAAAGCTTGGGTTGGTTAAGCCCAGTGTGCTATTTGGGGTGACTGTATTAACATTGATGCCTATGTCGCTGGCCGCATTTTGTACTTGGAAGGTAGATGTCGAAGTGGCGCCGTTAACCTTAAGGGTTTTGCCTGATGCAATAACGGTATTTTGGTTGAGGTTAATTTGATTGGCGTTCGTTGTGCCAACGTTAAGGGCGGTAGCGGCAGTAGGGGTATCGATGAGCGGTGCCTGCAAAGAAGTCCCCGCAATACCCGTACCGGTTACGTTGAAGTGTCCAGTTTGAGCAGAGCCAGGTGTCGTCCCCTGTAACTGTACGTAGTTTGAGCCGCCGCTTATGGGGGCGTAACCAGCACAGATGCTGTTATCGGTACATACGTTAGCATTGGCAGTTATAGCGGGCAGGGTAAGCGTAAAGTTACCGGCGTTTGGCGTTGTTGGGCCTGCTAGTGTTATCGTGCCAGTGCCACCAGAACCTTTGAAGACCACAGCGCCGGTAACGCTAGAGGATGTGCCGAGCGTCAGCGCATTGTTACCGGCAAAGATCCCGGTGCTGCCTTGAATCTGAGAGGTGACAGTTATATTAGCAAAGGTGGGGCTAGCGGTAGTGTTTATGGCCTGGATGGTGTTAATAACACCACTACTTGCAGTAAAGTTGGTGCCATTAAATGCTGCTATACCCTTGGTAGTACCATCTGCTGCGGCGTTATTAATGGTGATAGTGCCAGCGCTGCCACTAGAGTTGGCAAGCGTGATGCTCCCGGTGAGGGCATCAAGGCTGCTGACGCCGCCAGCGCCTGTACAGGTTTGGAAACTGGGAGCTGAACCGGCACCGTTACTAACCAGACATTGGCCGCTGGTTCCATTAGTAAGTTGTGTGATACTTGTTGTGCTGCCTGCAACAAGTAGCTGGTTAGCGGTTAGGGCGGTGAGGCCAGTGCCACCCTGACTAACCGATAGAGCAGTGGTCAGGCCGGAAAGTGAAGTGATGTCGCTGTTAGCACCACTGGCTGCGGCGCCAAGGCTGGTGCGAGCACCGGCGGCGGTGTTGGCGCCAGTGCCACCGCTAGTGACTGCAAGCGGAGCGCCCAAGCTAAGACCCGCGAATGAAGGTGAAGCACTGGTAGCAATATCTTGGATGGTGTTAATAACGCCCGAGCCATTATCTTTGAAGTTGGTGCCATTAAAGGTCGCAATGCCCTTAGTAGATCCATCGGCGGCGGCATTGTTTATAGTAATGGCCGTACCGGAGCCGGTGCTGTTATTGATGGTTAGTGCGCCGCTGAGGCCGTCTAGGCTCGTAACTGGGCTGCTGCCGCTGCCAGGGCAAGTACTGAAGGCGGGCGTGCCAGCCACTAGCATCAAACACTGGCCATTACTGCCGGTTACGCTAGTAACAGGGCCGGTACCATTGCCGACCAGTACACCATTTGCGGTTAAGCTCGTCGTGCCAGTACCACCCTGTAGGACACTGAGGGCGGTTGTAAGTCCGGAGAGGGAAGTAATATCGCTGTTGGCGCCGCTTGCGGCTGCTCCCAGGTTCGTTCGAGCGCCGGCTGCTGTCGTTGCCCCTGTGCCACCATTCGTTACGGTTAAGGCCGAAGTTAGGCTAAGACCTGCAAAGGTCGGTGTTGCAGTAACGGCAATACTCTGCACGGTGTCGACATTGCCGCTGGTTACCGTCAGGTTGGTGGCGCTGAAGCTGGCAAGGCCTTTAATAGTACTACTGGCATCGTTAACGGTGATAGTGGAGCCGGCTGTAGTGATGCTGGTAGCGGCTACACCCTGGAGGATTAAGGCGCCTGTGGCGCTATTTAAGCTCGAAACACCGGCGCTGCCTCCGCCGCCACCGCTGGTAAGACAGGTGGGGCACGACAGGTTACCATTTGCGTCTATGTTTATTGGGCCACTGGCCGATACAGCTACGGTACCACTGGCGTTAGGGAGTGTGATGGTCTTGATTGAGCCCGATGGTGTGGCAAAAACTAAGCTGTTAGTAATACCTCCGGCGGTATCGCTAAGGGTTACACCTGCGCCTTGCAGGGTCAAGGCTTGGCTGGTTGCACCAACGGTCAGAGCGGCTGTAGGAGTAATGGTGTTAACGGCTAGCGCTCCAGCTATGGTTGCAGTTGAACCGTTGTCGCTGATTATGGAGTTAGCAATGGCGTTACTACTAGTGAACTTCGCCAGGGTGTTAACGGTGCCTCCAGGCGTGGTCACGCTGCCGCCGACACCAGCGCAGTTTCCAGCTGTTGTACAAATGTCGTAGCTACCCGCTATAGCGGTGGGGAAGTTATAGGTGACATTGGCTGTAGGTGATTGGAAGCCGAGTGTTGTCGTATTTGCACCAGCGGTTGCCTTAATTGTGCTGGTGTTGCTTCCTTGTAGTGTAAAAGCCTGGCTGCCCACTCCAATAGCTAGCGCGCTGGTAGGGCTGATAGTGTTGACGCTCAGCGTATTAGCAACTGTAACATTGCCAGTAAAGTTTGCGGCAGCGCTAATAGTCTGCCCATTTACATTGCCGCTCAGGGTTAGGTTGCCCGCTGGGCTAACGGATAGTTTGCTTGAGCCATTCAGTTTTAGGTTTAACAGATTGCCAGTAGCGCCGGCGTTGGTGTTGTTAACAACAAGCATGTCGTTTGTCGCCTGGGCAGAGGTGAGGGTAAGTTGCCCAAAGGTCGGTGTAGCAGTGGTGCTAATGCCTTGGACCGTATCAACATTACCACTAGTTACAGTCAAGTCAGCGTTGTTGAAGCTGGCAAGACCTTTGGTGGCCGCGGTGGCATCATTAATAGTAATAGTAGTGCCCGCAGAAGTGATGCTGCCACCGGAAACGCCGCTAATAGTCAGCGCGCCCGTTAAGCTGTTAACACTAGCAACGCCACCACTGCCAGGGCAGGTTTGGAAAGTGGGCGCGCCGGCGGTAGAAATTAAACACTGACCAGCAGTGGCTGTAGTTACGCCCGAAATGGGGCTTGTGCCATTACCAATGAGTACGCTGTTGGTCGGTAGGACGCCAATGCCAGTACCACCTTGGCTAACCGATAAAGCGGCAGTAAGCCCGGAAAGCGAAGTAATATCACTATTGGCACCGCTGGCAGCTACGCCAAGGCTAGTTCGTGCTCCTGCTGCCGTAGTGGCTCCTGTGCCACCGTTTGATACGGTGAGCGGTGCGCCTAAAGTTAAGCCACCGGTGACATCTAGATTGCCGCCAACCGTAACCACACCGCCACCTTGGCTAACTAGCGAATCTTCAATATCTTGTACACCCGCAAAGTAGGCAAGCTTGCCTACAGTGCCACCACTGCTGGCGACGGTGCCCGATCCGCCGCCACCCGAAACGCTCACGCCAATAGACCAAGTGCCATTGCCCAGATCTGTGACCGTCACGTTATTAGTGGCTGCAGACAGGCTCTGAATGCCTGTCTGTGCGTTTAAGACGCCATTAGTGATGCTTAGGCCGGTACCTAGCTGGATGTCACCTGATTGGCCACCCAGGCTTAGGAGACCACTGTTGCTGAGCGTTGTGCCGCTAATGGCAATTCCGTTGCCAGCTACTAGAGATACATTGCCACTTTGCCCCTGTATTGTTAGCACTCCAGAGTTGTTAAGGGTGTTATTGTTGACCGTCAAGCCATTGCCGGTAGTAACGTCACCATTTGCTCCACCAACACTAGTAACGATCTGGTCGCCACTTAAGAGGTCAACAAAGTTCGCGCCATTGTAGTAAGACAATTTATTGGTGCTTTGGTCGTAGTACAACTGCCCGGTAATCCCTGCTTTTGGCTGGGTAGTCGGCATTAAAACTAGTGAATTGTTGACGTTCAGTTGGCCGTTAATACTAAGCGTTTCTGTATTCTGAACAGATAGACTGGGATAGTTGTTACTAATGCTGGCAATGGGCAGGGAAGTTACAGGGAATCGGTCTTTGACGCCTGTTTCTTGGCTCGCAAGATCTTTTTTGTTGCCGTGCTGTAGAAGTACGAAGATAAGGCCACCTAGTATCAATAGACTTAGGGCTGCGATCTTAAAGATGCGAGCGCGGGTTTTGAACACCTCATTGTTTAGCAGTTGCCGCTTAGCTTTGCGCTCGTCACTGGCTATCAATATTCGATTGGCGTCAAAGTCTGAATCAAGGCTTCCAGTGTTTTGAACGGCGGTTGCATTTATAGCATCAAAAGTAACGCTCTGCTGTGAGGCAGGGCGAACAGAATGTAATTGGTCTTGGTCAGTATCTGACCCACCAGAAGGATTCATAGTTTTGATTTCTATTTTTTATTCACTGAAACCTGCATATATTGTAGTCTTTTTTTGGACATAACAAAATTTACTCATGAGTTTTTAAAAGGATATGCTAACTTGCTAGAAGATTACTCTACCTCTGTTATTTTTTAAAAGATTTGAATAAACCAGTAGTGCTGGTCTAAAAAGTCATAAAAAACTCCAACTTATCCACAGCCTACTGCCAAAAATAGTCTTGACAGTTTTTAAACGTTTTCGTGACTGCTCCAACGGTTTAGGGTGGTGATGCCTGTTCGGTCTTATGGATAGCACTTGTGTTTTTAATGTAACTTTCATACACTGTCAGATAAGGGAATAAAGGGGGTGATCTATGGATATGCAGACAGAACAACAAACTGATAGCGCCGGGAAAACATCAGGTAAGCCTAGCTCTACTGCTGGCACCGGCCGTCGCAAGAGCAAACGTCTACTATGGAGCGGTTTGGTAGTTGTAGTGGTTGTATGCCTGGTGCTTGGCTTGGCCTTTTGTGGCCACAGACGTGCATTTAACGAGAATAAAAACGTCAACAAAAACGAATTCCAGGCTATTTTCCTGACCAATGGTCAGGTGTATTTCGGCAAATTAGCCGATCTTAATAATAAATATGTCACCATCAAGGACATCTACTACCTACAAGTACAGCAGAATACTAATTTGCAGGGTGCTTCGGGCAGCACGACCCCAAATTCTCAAGTTTCACTAGCTAAGCTAGGCAATGAACTGCATGGGCCAGAAGACAAGATGTATATTGCCAATGACCAGATGCTGTTCTGGGAGAATCTAAAGGCCGACAGCAAAGTCGTTCAGGCGATTGATAAGTATCAGGCACAACACTAAAGTTTTTTGAGGCGGTCAGCACATATTCTGTAAGGATATAAAGCTGTAGCAAAAATAGCTACAACTAATGCTTGACCGCCTCTGTTTTATTGTGTTAGACTAACGAAGTTACTTTGAGTTTAGGTAAGAGGCATACAGAAGAGTCTACGGCTTCAAACATAAACTTAAGGCGAGTACGATTCATTTATAAATGAAGAGTGTCTAGAGTTTAGCAGCTTAAAAATTTGGTCACATTAGAGAAAAGAAGCAATTTGCATCTGTTTTTACGAGCAGATGCATAAAGAAAGACAAACGGCTATTGAGAAACACCCAAGTTCCCATTCCTTGCGGAGCATTGGTGCGTACCAATAACTAGTCAATTGCACATTATGAGCTGATCTGGTGTTTTTTAAATCAATTTAATGCTGGATTTTGACGGATTTATTCCGGTAAAATCCTGAACCTTCGGGGGAAAGAGCAGTGAAACGATAAGAAAAACCGAAGGTTTGTCTCATATTTCGTAAAAAGTTACTCAAGCGCACACAAAGGATGCCTTGACATACTATACCGA
>CAYZGW010000034.1:3686-11533 GCA_964478195.1 uncultured Candidatus Saccharibacteria bacterium | reverse complement strand
ACTCGTAAATAATCCAGACGCCGTTAAAATCGATCGGCGGATTGACGAAAAAGGTGTACTGTTAGAGCTTACTGTAGACGCCGAAGATCTCGGCCGGGTAATTGGCAAGCGGGGTGCAACTGCACAGAGCCTTCGTACGCTTTTGCGTGCTTTGGGCACCAAAAACGAAGCTCGCTACAACTTAAAAATCGTTGACGTTGACCGTCCTGAGGGTGATCGTGGCACTGCCTCTACCTCTGGCAGCACAGATGATGATGACGACACTACAGACGCACAGGCTATAGCAGAACCGGAAAGTGACGCAGTTGCGCGTACGCGCAAAGAGCTTGCCGACCTGGACGATCTTGATATTTAGGCAATTCTTATACTTGCTAAAAGTACGGTAACGAAGTATAGTTTAGCGTAAGCTTCTTGGAACGTAAGAAGTGGCTTTCCAAAAAACAAAAAAGCTAGATACAAAAGAGCTCAATGCGAGCCAACTTCGGTTGGGAGCTTTATGTGGCGAAAACACCCTGGTTATCCAGGGTGTTTTCGTGTTCGCCAATAAAGCTGGTGCTATTTATTGATTGCAACAGTACCCAGGCATAGGCTGCGAACAGGACACATATCGCAGTAGTTGCTGAGCGGAACTGCGCCATGATTGGGGGCAATGGCTACTATCTCGCCGTGCTGCTGCTGTTCGCGGTCTAATTGCAGCCTGCTGGCTAATTGTGCGCAAGTCGCCTCGGCGTCTTCGCTGTAGCCATCACAAAGCCGACCTTCGCTAAACTCTTTGTGCATCGTCCTACCATACCATAATTGTATTAGACTAGCAAATAACTTATAATGGGGAAGTCGTGAAAAAGATACAAATAATTACACTCTTCCCAGAGATGTTTACTGGCGTCCTTGGCAATAGCATGCTCTGGAAGGCTAGTGATCGTGGCATCGCAGAGTATTCTTATGTTAATTTACGTGATTTTGGTTTAGGGCCACGTAAGCAGGTTGATGATACGCCGTATGGCGGTGGCGATGGGATGCTCCTTAAGCCCGAACCCTTGGCAGCGGCAATTGAGCATGCCAAACAGCAAGACCCTGATGCATTGGTGCTGTTGCCTACACCACGAGGTGCTGTTTATAAACAATCGGACGCCAAAGAGCTTGCTGCAGATACGCGTGGACTGATTATTGTCTGCCCACGTTATGAAGGCTACGACGAGCGCATTGCGGCGTATATTGATCGCCAGTATTGCCTAGGGAGCTACATTTTAACAGGTGGTGAATTGCCGGCTATGACCATCATAGATAGCGTAGTACGTTTGCTGCCCGGTGTGCTTGGCGGAGCAATGAGTGCCGAGATCGAATCGTTCCAGCAGGACAACAAAAATATCGAGTTCCCGCAGTATACTCGGCCCGAAGAATTTCGTGGCGTAAAAGTGCCACAGGTGCTGTTAAACGGCCATCACGCCGAAATTGCCAAATGGCGCGCCAAGAACGCTCATCGGCCAAAAACTGACTAGAATCCCCACTATCCTAAGCTTTGGTAGCAGCCAATACTTCCCGGAACTCGTCAAAACTGTCGGCTATAAGGTCAGGCGGAGTTTCTGAAGCAGTAAATGCTTCGCGGGAGAAGACATTGGTGATTGCACATGTGTGGAGGCCGGCTGTTTTGGCTGACATAATACCGCGCGGATTATCTTCAAAGGCCAGAACTTTCTCGCGTAAGCTGTCTGGCAGACCCAAGCTTCTAAAAGCCCTATCGAATGCTTCTGGATGAGGTTTGGTATGAGTAACACTATCTTTAGCTATGATTCGCTTGGCTGGGAAATATGGGTTCAGATTGGTCATTTCTAAAAAAATATTGATATCTCTACGAATGGCAGTGCTGGCTATTGCCATATGATCTGCTAGTCCTTGGTTTCCCAGCCACTGCACAAACTCAACCGCGCCAGGTAGTGGCTTGCCCTCTGTGCGCAGTAGCGTTTCATATAGGTCGTCTTTACGTGTCACAATCTCCTGAAGTAGTTGATTATTGGGGTCGATGGCTTCGGTATCAACGGTTCCTACGGTATAGAGAAGATGCCATACAGCCCCTTCAAATGAGTGTACGGGGGCCTCCAAAAAGCCTGCCAGGTTTTGTGCTGGCGTAATGGCTAACAGGGCCGGCAAGTGGTGTCGCTTCCCGGCTTCATGGATTGCTTGCAAACGGGCACGCTCGTGGAGTGGTCGGTCTAACTGGCTAAACCTGCCGTTGCCGTTATCGAGCAATGTTTCGTCAACATCAAAGATGACACCGCGTACATTGGCGATTGAAAGCATGCCGCTCATTGTAGCAGAGTCGGTCAGGATGTACACTGAATAGAGCTAAGGAGGGAAGTTCTTATGAAATTACCATTTGTAAAACCAGTATATGCGCACTGTGATTTGCCCTGTGGCGTGTACGACCCAGCACAGGCGCGGATTGAAGCGCAAAGCGTGAAGGCTATTATGGAAAAGATGGCTAGCTTTGAGGGTGATGATCGTACGCGGGCGTTATTTATTAAGGAGGAACGTGCCGAACTAGTAAAGCATCATTTATGGGTGCTGTGGACCGATTATTTTAAGCCCGAGCATCTCGAAAAGTACCCGGATTTGCACGATAAGTTCTGGAAGGCAGCGAAGCAAGCCGGTGAGTGCAAGCATCACAATGAACCGGCAGAAGGCCAAAAGCTGTTGGATATGATTGATGAGATCGCCGAAATCTTCTGGGCCACAAAGAAAGCCTAGGAAGCAGTTTATTATCCGGCAAGTTGAGGGCGACAGTATGTTGCCTTCGCTTAAAGCTGGCCAACTGGTGATTGGTCGGTCAACGCGTGAACTGCAACCCGGCGATGTAGTAATCGTGAGCCATAATGGCCTAGAGAAGATCAAGCGAATTGAAAAACAACAGG
The DNA here is from genome assembly GCA_964478195.1 of uncultured Candidatus Saccharibacteria bacterium. Lineage (GTDB taxonomy): Bacteria > Patescibacteriota > Saccharimonadia > Saccharimonadales > UBA4665 > JAJZCD01. The sequence goes on along the minus strand of CAYZGW010000034.1, from coordinate 8,624 downwards.
GGGATTTAATTTACCTGCTCGGTGACAATGCAAGCGCCAGCACTGATAGTCGTAACTTTGGTTGGGTACAGGCTAAGACGATTATTGCTAAGGTAGTCTGGCCGAAGCTTTAAGCCTCGATGTGACGGAAGCGGTAAGCGCCGAAGACTACAAGCAGCACAGTCGATATACAGAGAACCAGCAAGTCTTTCACAAGACCAAAATGGGATTGGCCAATCAGGATGCTGCGCATAGCATCGACTGCATAGCTCATTGGGTTACATTCAGAAACTATTCGCAGCCATGTTGGCACGTGCTGCAAGGGATATAGTGATCCACTAAGGAAGTACAGCGGGAACACCAAGAATTGGTTGATAGCCTGAAACCCCTGCATGTCTTGTACGAATGATCCAATACCAGAGCTAAAACTAGCAATAGCAATGGCTAGTAGCCCTAAGACAACCACGGCTAGTGGTACCAACGCCCAATCGTGTGGGCGGAACCCTAGAAGCAAGGAGATGAGCAGCACCAGTAAACCCTGCAAAGTGGCATTAGTAGCGCCCCCTAGTGCTCCGCCAAACATGATCTTGAAACGTGATACCGGCGCTACCAAGGTTTCCTTAAGGAAACCAAACTGTTTGTCGAACATAATCATGGCGCCAAAAAACATAGCAGAAAACAATACGGTTTGGGCCATGATGCCTGGCACTAGGAACTCAATGTAATTGCCCTGGCCGGCTCGTGAGTAGATTGAGCCAACGCCGTAACCTAAGGCGATTAGAAACAGCAGGGGTTGTCCAATGGCGCCAATAATGCGCGATTTAGCGCGGAAAAAGCGCTTGGTTTGGCGAAGCCATAGTATGTAGAGAACTCTCATCGCATGTGCCTCGATTGGTGTACTGCACGCATGGCCTGGTGCGGATCGGCCTTTTCATCGCGGACTGTTTTGCCGGTGAGCTCTAGGTAAGCTTGCTCCAGCGTCTTAGTGCCTGTTTGTTTGGTAAGCTGCGCAGTGGTGCCAAGTGCAATTAATGTGCCGTGATCGATAATAGCAATACGTTTAGCTACCGCCTCGGCCTCTTCTAGATAGTGGGTGGTAAAAAAGACGGTCATGCCTTCGTCGTGGTTTAGTTTGCGCACGTAGTCCCAGAGTAGGTTGCGGGTTTGGGTGTCAAGCCCAAGTGTAGGCTCGTCCAGAAACAAAACATGAGGATGGTGCAGCAACCCGCGGGCAATCTCCAACCGGCGCTTCATGCCGCCCGAGAAGTTTTTTACCAGTGTATCTTTGCGGTCCCAGAGTTCCACGAGTGTTAGTAGATTCTGGATGCGTGCTTTGGCGTCGGTAGCTTTTATGCCGTATAACGCGGCGTGCAACTCCATGTTTTCGTAGGCGCTCATTTCGGTGTCGACACTGGGATCTTGGAATACAATGCCAAAACTTTTACGGGCATTATCTTTGGCCTTGGCAACATCGTGCCCGGCTAGTGTAAGTTTGCCGCTGGTTGGTTTAAGCAGCGTAGTAAGCATCTTGATAGTGGTACTTTTGCCGGCACCGTTGGGGCCAAGTAAGGCAAAAAGCTCGCCTTGTTTTACGTCAAAGCTCACATCGTCTACGGCGGTAAAATCACCAAACTTTTTTGTCAGATTAGTAACGCTAATAGCAGTTTTGGGTTTAGATACCATGGGAAACTTCCAGCCCTTCGCCCTCTGCCTCTGCTTTGGCAGAAGTTCGAAGGGGTGATTCTTTCAAGAACAAGGCCACGATAAAGGCAAGAACGGCGAAGGGGATACCAACTAGGAACACATCGTGGAAGGAGCGTGCAAAGGCAGTTAAGATCTTTTCGACCACATCTGGTGAAAGCTTGTGGAGTGTGGCTGCACTACTGCTTAAACCTTTGGCGGCATGAGCAGCTACGGTGTGAGGCAGCGTCTGGCTCAAGTGGGCAGTTAAGCGGTTTGCTAGGATGGCGCCAAAGATAGCGGCGCCCAGCGAGCTGCCGATGCTACGGAAGAATGTAACGGAAGACGTAGCTGTGCCAAGGTTTTTGCGCTCCACAGCATTTTGTACGGCCAGAGTTAGTACTGGCATGACCATACCAATCCCTAGGCCAAGTACGGCCATCCAGACGCCAAGGATTACACGGTTAGTGTTAACGGCAATGTGACTAAACAACCAGAAGGCAATAGCAACCGTGGCGGTACCAATAATAGGGAAGCGGCGGTAGCGACCAAGCTTGGAGATGAGGCGGCCGGAAGCTATTGAGGCTGTCATAAGACCTGCAACCATGGGCAGTAGCATCAGGCCCGACTTTGTAGCTGAATCGCCGCGGACAATCTGCTGATATTCGGGCAGGAATATCAGCGCGCCAAACATTACAATTCCAATTAGGAAGCTCAAGAGGCTGGTGACGCTGAAGACTTCGTTTTTAAATAGGCTAAGGGGGATGACTGGCTCCTTAGCTAAGCTTTCGCGCCAAATAAACAGCAGGCTGCCTAGCAGGGTCGTAGCGAACAGGCCAAGGATTTGCACTGAGCTCCATGCGTAATCTACGCCTCCCCAGACAGTGGCGAGCAGTAGGCTTACGACGGTGATTGCTAACAGTAATGCACCGACGAAGTCAACCTTATGAGGCGATTTGCGCACCGGCAGGTGCAGACGGGCGCCAATTGCCGAAAGTGCTAGGATGCCGATTGGCAAGTTAATGTAAAACACCCAGCGCCAGCTCAGGTGGTCGGTGAACAGACCGCCGAGTAGCGGCCCAATGACACTAGAGATTGCAAATACTGCGCCAAAATACCCCTGGTAGCGGCCACGTTGCCGTGGCGAGACAATGTCGCCGATAATAGCAAAGACCAAAGTCATAAGACCACCGGCGCCAATGCCTTGCAGGCCGCGGAAGAAGATTAGCTGGTTCATGGTCTGAGCGGCGCCACAAAGTGCGGAGCCAAGCAAAAAGATAACAATTGCTGTTTGGAAGATCTTTTTGCGGCCAAACATATCACTGATTTTGCCATACAGCGGCGTGGCAACGGCACTGGTCAGCAGGTAAGCGGTTGCCACCCAGGAGTATTTGCTAAGGCCATGCAGGTCGCTAGCAATTTTAGGAAGAGCGGTCGACACAATGGTCTGATCAAGCGCAGCCAGTAGCATCGCTAACATCAACGCGCTTACAACCACCATAATTTCTCCATGACTGCGTTCTTCGAAGTGCTCTGGTGCAGATTCGCTAATGGCTGCTGCCGGTGCAGTTTCGGTGGCTATGGTGTGGACTGTTGCTTCTTTGATGTTCGGTCGCTTTTTAAATATCATAGTACCTCCTTTTCGTGTTGATCCGCTCGGTCTTTTTCCAGTTGCTCTAGTAGCTTCTGCTGTATTCGTAGCCAGACTTCAAGTTCATGGTCACTCAGGCCTGCCATAACGCCTTCCATCATTTTTTGGCGGTGATTCTCAACCCTTTTTATGAGCGCAACGCCTTCTGGTGAGACTTCCAGGCATTGAACGCGGCGGTCTTTCGGGTCGCTTCGTCTGGTAACAAGGTTATGTTGTTCGAGCCCTTCAACAAGCTGAGAAATGGCACCAGGCGTCAGATGAAGTTGCTGCGCCAGCTGCTTAAAGCTGATGGGTTGTTCGTGGTAGATTCTAAAGAATAGCTCTAGCTGGCCGTGGGGAATAGGGCAATCCATGCCAATGAAATGCTGGCGAGCTGCGATGCTGCGCTTAACGGCACTCATGCTCTCGAAAATGCTTTGGATTAATTCGGCGCGGGTATACGTGACAGTTTTCATAATAGTTTAGATACTAAACAGTATAGGCTCTTACATAAATAGTGTCAAGCAGTGCTTGTGTGTTGCTACAGTGAGATATCTCATAGATGCTTCGTTTCGGCGCGGCGTACACTACAAGTACCACTATAACGGAGGGCGCAGATATGGCACAGGCGAACGGCAAAGGTTGGCACGGAGATCCTGAAGGCCACGCCCGTGCTGGCCGCAAGGGCGGTATGATCAGTTCTGGTAATTTTCGTAATGACCCCAAGCGTGCTGCGGAGGCAGGCAAGTTGGGTGGCCATGTAAGTCCGGGCAATTTCAAAAACAATCCCGAGCGCGCTAAAGCGGCTGGCCGCAAGGGTGGCAGTAAATAGCTAAGAAAGGGAGCTCACGTTAGGTGTCCATGTAACTGGTTTTATATAAAACAGTAAACGTAACAGGAGCTACAGTATGCCGACAGACAATCAGCACTACACATACAATACATTGGGCAACGAGGATAAAGAGCTGCTGTTACGATACGGCTACCGACCCGGCGAGCTACGCCCCGAAGAAGAGCGCGAACTGCTTACTGACCTTCGAGCTCAAATCGCTAACGATGAAGATGGCGATCGCTTAAGTGGCGACATTCCGGCTGACGAGCGTGATGGTACCGAGTAGACACGCTGTTTCCTAAAATGGTATTAGTGTTTCGGTAGGCTGCCTTTTATATCATGCCTTGGTCTTTATTCTTTTGATGCTCCTCTTTAGCCTTAGCTGCCTCTTCCTGTCTCTGTTTTGCCTTTTCGTCTAGGGCAGCGTTTATTTGACGCTTTTCTTCTACTCGTTTACCCAAATTATTCATGTAGTCGTAAAGTCCCATAAATAGTGACCTCCTTATAATTCTAAACCGTTAGCCATTTAGACCAGTGAGCCCTGGTGATTATCAGCCCCAAGCCGCTCAAGCATTGCAGCGAGCTCACGGGTTTCCAGTTTGCTGCAGTCAATCTGCCGCTGTAAGGCAATAACATAACCTTGTAAAACCCGTTTAAGCCGTTTAGCTTCAGAGCGCCAAAAACGGCCTATTGTGTATGACTGGTCGCCGTTAAGCACGCGGCTCGTAATCGCTACAGTTCCAAATATAGGGCCAACCGTACAGCTAGCGTTCAATATGTCTTCTATCCGCATACTCATTACTTCGGCGGCGCGATA
>CAYZGW010000034.1:0-3586 GCA_964478195.1 uncultured Candidatus Saccharibacteria bacterium | reverse complement strand
AGCTAGCGTTCAATATGTCTTCTATCCGCATACTCATTACTTCGGCGGCGCGATAGAAGGTGCGCTTGGTAATAGTGACTTTTGCGCGGTCTACAGTCATTGTGTCGGGGAAAAGAGCTAAAACGGTTGTTGCCTGGGCTAGTATCTGGTTTGAGCCTTGGATAGCCTGACGTAGCTCTTTGCGTGACTCTTCGGCAGTCGTTACTTTAGGGGTTACGCCTTGGACTGGCGGCGAAACCTGTGATGCGTACATAGGTGTTTGCTGAGCCATACAACTACTCCTTAAACTATCCACTAACAGTGTAGATCACTTTGCGGGTAGGCGATGTAAGCAAAGTTACAGGTCTTATGTTAGATACTATTTGTGGACTTAGGAGGCATCAAGCTTTGAGCAGTAACGATATGGCGGTAGCCAATGGCATGAGATAGCGAACGCATAGCGGCACGATGCACATCTTCGCCGTGCAGCGTAGCGATGCAGTCACCCACGACACTCACAGGGATACCCAAGTCAAAAATAGCCATAGCGGTCATTAGTACACTGATGTCGGTAAAAACACCCGCAATGTAAATATGGCTATAGTGTTTAATAAGTGCTGTTATCTCGGGTGTGAGACAAGAGTAAGTTTCCCGCCAGTAGACGGGGAGCTTAAGGGCGGCAATTTCGGGTATCTGGTCGGTATCGGGCGAGGTGGTAAAACCATGCCAACGCAGTTGACTATAGAATAAACTGGTGGGGTTATTGCGAAAACAACAGTGGATAACATCGCTGCTAAATCGCTTGCATAGTTTGACTGTGTCGAGCATAGCTTGCTCGGTGGCGGTTTTATGTCGCCAGCCAGCCTGTAGGTCGATAACGAGTAGCAGAGTGGACATACTTACCAGTGTAGCGCATATGCTAAGTAAGCTAAACCGAGATCATCAGTCTGTACCTCTAAATAGCTTTGGGAGGTCTGTCCTCCCAAAGCTATTTAGATCAAAAGTTGGTATTTTGTTTGGCTGGATATTTTGGTATTTGATGGTAGTACGGCGTACACTTAAAGCTATTAAACGAGGGGAGCTGTACCATGGGCAGGCTAGTTGTTTCTGAGTTTATAACACTTGACGGCGTGTTCGAAGATCCGCGCGGCCTTGAGGGAAAGTCGTATGGCGGTTGGCAAACATCATTGACCGGAGAAGAAGAGAATGCTTTTAAGCTAGCTGAGCTCAAGCAGGCCGACGCCGTGTTAATGGGCCGCGTAACGTATGAAGGATTTGCGGCAGCACGCCAAGACCCTGGTGGCACTGGGGAAATCGGTGCACTTATGACTGATTTGCCAAAGTATGTCGCTACGCTAACGGTTTCTGAATTCGACTGGCAAAATTCGCAGGCGCTCGCCCCAAACCTATATGCAGCAGTAAGCCAGCTAAAGCAGCAATACGAGCGTGATATTTTAGTAGTTGGCAGCGGTCAATTAGTGGCTTCACTACTTGAGAACGACCTCGTTGATGAACTACGTCTGATGACCTATCCGATCCTGCTTGGACAGGGGCGGCATCTATTTGACGGTGCGCCGCATAAAAAACTCCAATACGTGTCAACGCAGGCCTTTGGCGGTGGGGCAATATTACTCTCGTATACGCAGTCAAAGCAGTAGCCTTAAGTTTTAGGGCATGAAAAAAGCCGCGTTTGAGTTTCTAGGATGGTGTTGTGGTGGTAACGCATCAAATGACGCTTTATAACAAACTATGCCTCTAGACAACTTTTCGTGCGGCTCTAGCCCGGCTGCTCTGCGTTCGCGTGTAGTCGCGTGCAGCTCCTTTGCGGAGTCGGGCTTGTTCGTCGGTCGGTGGCGTTTAGACCTGCTGGTCCGTGTCCTGCTTCTTGGCTCCGGTCGCCAGGGTGTCGGTGGCCGGTATGTCGACCTGCTTCCTGGACAACAAGGTCGGCAGGGTGAACAGGCCGATGGCGGTCACGAAGCCGATGAGCGCGAAGGTGAAGGCGAGCACGGGGTGCCGCCAAGGGAGCTGCGCCACGTAGTCATCAAAATTCGCGTTGGTGCTGGAGCCGAGGTAGCTGGCTAGTGTCGCAACCCCATCCAGCGCGGCAGCGGTGACGGTGAACTTCGTGAACCCTACCGACTTCGAGCCGCGAGTCAGATGGCTGATGATGCGCGAGGGCATCGTGGCTGGCGTCTTTCGGGCCTTGGGCCGCTCGCTTGCTCGGCGTTGCCGTCCGATCTCGTAGGCCCGAAGCCCGCACATCACTGCGCCGATTTCGGTGGCGAGGGCAGCGGCCAGGTAGATGATCACGAACATGTAGTTCATGATCACGTGGTCGTTGGTGAGCAGCGCGGTTGCAGCGCTCACGAAGATGCCCATGGCAGGAGCCAGACCGACGACGGCCAGAAGGGCGCACATGAGCCACATGTAGGGCTCGTTGTTCGTGATCTTACGACGCTTAGTGGACATTGTTGCCTCCAAGGGAGTAACGAGGCAAAGCCTCAAAGTACCTTCTGACGAACTATATAAACTATAGTACATTAAATTACTTATGTCAAATTATGCACAATATGAGAACGTGGTGATTGTCACACTAAAAAGCACTGTGATACACTAAAACCTATTGAACTAGCATAAGCTTTTAGGAATACACCATATGTCTCGTTTGCCAACGCCGGGTTCCGACGACAATGCCTGGGGAGATATCCTCAACGATTTCTTATTAGTTTCGCATAATGCAGACGGTTCGCTTAAGAGTAGCGCAGTGTCGGCGTCTGGCGCTGAACAGACTGCCAGCAAAGGACAGGCTAATGGTTACGCTGGGCTGGATGGTTCGTCCAAGGTTACTGTCGCCAATCTTCCTACTGGAACTACGAGTACAACAGTAGCCATTGGTAACGATAGCCGATTTGCGGGTGCTGCGGCAGGAACGGCTGGTGCTTCACTCTCGGCAACCGATGCTACCACTACCAACAGTAGGACGCCAAGCGGCACCGCAAGCGGTGACCTTAGTGGCACCTACCCAGGGCCCACAGTTGCCAAAATCAATGGTGTGACGGTAAGCGGAACAGCTGCGTCCGGTAAGGTTCTTACGGCATCAAGTGGTACGGCTGCTTCGTGGCAGACCCCTACGGGGGGAGCGACCTTCTCGCGCCAGATTACTATCCCAGTAAATGGCTCTGCTTCAGTGCAGACGGCCACGGTTGGTGCATGGACCCCTACGTATCTTACAAACACTGATACCGCTAACTTCGTGGGCTGGGCCAATGTTTCTGATGGCACACAGAACGACGCCATTACGTTTGATTTCGCTTGCAATGCGGGCACGCACCGACTTGAGCTTTATCATTTACCGTTTAGTAATCGTGGTATTTACACGATCAAGATAGATGGAACCGCCGTGGGGACAGTTGATGGATATGCTAGCAGCTTGAATCCCACCTTCGGCACTATTAGTGGTATTAGTATCGCTTCTGCGGGCCAGCATACGCTGACGGTCGTTAAGGCTACCAAAAACGCTTCTTCGTCTGGCTATCTCGCGATGATGGACCGCATAGTACTCACGCAGACAGCGTAAGTACTCTAATGCGTCCTAGCGTCCTCT
>CAYZGW010000033.1:0-12478 GCA_964478195.1 uncultured Candidatus Saccharibacteria bacterium | reverse complement strand
ATTCAAAACCAAGGTAAGGAAGATGCTGGACAGACTAACATTCAGTTAGTCTGAGAGAGATGATACCCCGAGCGTGAGCTCGGGGAGGTTCATTATGAATGTCAGGTTAGCGTGGCAAGCTTATGCCTGCTTGCTTTGCCGCTGCGAGAAGTTCGGAGTTTAGTTTTAGCAACTTCTGCTCAAGAGAAAGCTTGCCGAACTGCTCATCGGGGACGACTTTGTCTTCTAGCTCAGAAATCATATCGTATATTTCCTTGATGTCACTTCTGAGGGCTTGTAGCTCATTCTGGATAGGCTTAATCATCTCATCTGATTGGCGCGTGAGGGCGGATTCAATGATATTCCGGATTTCATTTAAGTCGTCTGTCGTTAAGCTCATGATGCTATTTTAACATGCTATCCGCTGATGACGATAGAAAGGTGCCATTAGATGAACGACCTAATATTGCTGAATAGAGGGCCAACGAACGGTCAATACAACAGCATCTTCCAAAGTACGCCATTTGTGATGATCCCCCTTGCCCCACATCACAAAGTCGCCCGACTTAGACATGGTAACGGTTTGGTTGCGAAATACGATTTCAAACTTGCCGGAGATAAGGATGCTAATAGCTGTCCGCGCCTCGCCTGTAACCCATTCAGGCCGTTCTTCACCTCTAAGGGAGGGAGCACTGCGGCTACATATGTTACTCGATACCTTGGCACACTAACCGGCCGCTAGGCCGGTTAGTGTGCCACTTCTTATGGTGTTCGTAAGTTAATACCAAGTTGTTCTAAACAGATGCTGAGTTTTGAGAAGTGTTGGAGCTTGATGGATGATTACTCAAACCGGGCATCATCGGGTCGTGTAATGCGACCCAGGAGTGGTAGGGTGGCTAAAATAATAAGCACAGAAACGGTAAAGCCAGCGCCGAGCGTTACATAGTAGAGCGCTCCTGGGAAAAGTAATGATGTACCAGCTGGCAACAGTGCTTTGGCTGCGGGTATGGCTACGCCTAGACCGGTTACTACCGCCACAAACGAGGCAATAACCAAGGGAACTATCGACTCCAGCAATACGACTTTGTAGAGCGCGCTTGTTGGCGTACCGCTCAGGCGTAACAGGGAGAATGGCCGTTTACGTTCAACGAGGCTACCGCCGATGGTTACAGCTAAGCTACAAGCGGCCACCAATACAGTAAGGGCAGTAGCGGCTAGCACGATGCGTTGGGCATTATCGACATTGTTGTTACGCGCCTTGGCTATTTCTCCAAAAGTTTGCGGAGCCTCAGGAATGGTGGTGGCAAAATGTGCCACCATGTAAGTGCGTACCTTCTCAAGTGTGTCGTTGTTACCCTTAACCAGGAAACCGTTAATCTTGAGCTCCTTGACATTGGACTTTGCTTGCTGGCTATGGCTTGTAATTATTGGCAGATTTTTATTTATAGCTACCGGCGTATCACTGCCGAACAGTGTCGCCGTATCGCCAATGGCTGCACTTACTCCTGCGGGGCAGGCGCCAAGCACAGACAGCCGCTGGAGGTCTGTGCAACGTATAACACTATCTTTAGGTATGCTATTAGAATCGATAATGTTGTCCGGCCTTTGCGCCGAAGAATCCTGCTGCTCGCTTTGGGCAGCTTGGGCAGCGAGCTTTTCTGTGAACGCTTCAAAGTTCGGGCTTCTGTAGATAGGTATGACATTTGCGCCTGCGATAGTCTCTAGTTTATTTTGCAAACTTATCGTGTCGGCCAGTGTTAAGCCGTCCTTTCCGCCTATATCTGAACGAAGGGGAATGCGTAGCACTTTTTCGAGCCCGGCATCCGGGCCCGGGCTTTGGTAGAGGTGTAGAGCCGGGGTAACAATGCTAATAATTGTTCCTACAAACACTGCAAGCACCAGGCCGCTTACGGACCTGAAGGCTGCGGTGGGGTTGTCGGCGATGCGCCGCGCGGCCAGTAAAGATGGCGCCCCTGGAGCTAAACGACTGAGCAAACGCGCAAGTTGCATAGTGAGCCAAGAACCGCCAGTTATCAGGCCGATCATGATGATTATCAGGCCGATAAATACGATCCCAATATTGGCATCTGCTTTGTCTTTAAGAAGGGGGTATAAGAGAACAGGTATACCCAACAGTAGCGGTAAGACGCGCCATGCCTTAGGCGGTCGTGGTGTTACTTTATGACTGACGCCTAGGGGAGAGATCCGTACGCGCCGTAGCGAGAACAGTGAAGCGGCAACCCCGGCGAGCGGTATTACTATAAGGACACCTAAGTAGCCCCAAAGAGTTGGCGTTACGTAATCGGCAAAGAAACGAGCTCCTGATAGTGACAGATTTGCGAACGTAGGCTGCAAAAGCAAGAATGTTCCGATGCCCAACAAACCGCCAAGTAGCGAACTAGTAACCGAATCGATGGCTGCAATTATATTAATTTGCTGAGGCGTCGCCCCTACTAAACGCATGGCTGCGTAGCGCTCTTCGCGCCGGGCGGCGGCCAATCTCGTAGCCGTACTTATAAGGATAAGGAGCGGGATCACCATGGCTATTGCCCCGGCGCCGTACGAGAGGCGATACATATTAGTCGTTCCGTTAGCTGCGGGCGTTGTCGATATGGTATCGACGCGAATAGTGTTGGGCATACTAGCCAATTGCTCCGGTCTATAGCCAACTATAATGGCTAGTTCATCGGGGTTGCCTAATGCGGTGCGGCCAATAATGCCCGCTTGCGTGCCAGGGTAGCGGTCGCCCAGTTGGTCGCGGGGTACTGTTTTTATGAGCTGGGCAAGAGCGGGCGATGCGTAGTAATGACCAGAGGTAGGCAAGGCGCTAATGCCACGGGGTATCGGTGCTTGATTGCCGAGTGCGGCAACGCTGAGTTGTTTAATGAAACGCCCCTTATAGATACTCTCGCTATAGTTCCAGACCAATTGATTAGCTGCTGGCTTAGAATTGCTGGTGGCGACGGTATTTTTCCACGCTGGCGTTTTACTCGTAACCTGAAAAGCATGGAAGTTAGCCAGCAAGGCAAGCAGAATAGTTACGCCAATGGCTACCGATAAAGCTGTTATTATCAGGCGCACTAGCGCTTCGCGTCCGCTTTGCAGGGCAAGTCGTATGCCAAGCCCAAACATTACCGTGTAGCTCCGCTTGCGTGCTGATTTGCGCTAACTTTACCGTCGCGTACCACAACCTCACGGTCAGCATATGAGGCAATACGAGCATCATGCGTCACAATCACTACCGTAACTCCTTCCTCGCGAGCAATGTCTATGAGCAAATCCATGACTTTTTCGCTGGTGAGCGAATCAAGTGCACCAGTGGGCTCATCGGCGAACAGTACTTGCGGATGGGTGGCAAGCGCCCGGGCAATAGCTACACGCTGGGCCTGACCTCCGGATAACTCTCCGCTCCTCCGATTTGCTAGCTCAGACATGCCAAGCCGTTGTAGCCAAATGAGTGCTTGCTTGTAGGCTTCTTTACGGCTAACTTTATTAAATAGTAATGGTAGTGCAATATTGTCGGCAGCGCCCAGTTCGGGCACTAATTGGCCAAACTGAAACACAAAGCCAAAATCTGTACGACGGAGTTCTGTACGCTTGGTTTCGTCCATTTGGTCGAGTCGCTTATTGCCTAGTAATACCTGACCGCTGTCTGGAGCAAATATGCCCGCCAGGCAGTGCAAAAGGGTAGATTTGCCTGAACCACTCGGCCCCATAATGGCGACAATTTCGCCCTTTTTAATTTGCAGGCTAGCCCCGCGGAGTGCCGGTGTAATGCCGAATGACTTTTTGACATCCAGAGCTTGTAAAATGTAGGTGTTATCGTTCACTTCGTATCTCCTTTGTTAATGATTCTAATCGTGCGCTGGTTAGATCAATCCAACGCAAATCAGCTTCCAGATGGAATAATGCATAATCGGCTTGTAGCGCTTGTGCCAGGTTTCCTTGCCGTCGCAGCTGGGTAAGGGTTCGCATTTGTTTAACGTGCGCACTACGCTGGGTGTCAAGATAGGTATCGGGTGATTTATCTAATAGTATTGCAGTCACGACCTTTATAAACAAGACTGTCCGCGTATTTGGGTTTGCCGCTTCGGGTGTACTCAACCAAGCTTCGAGATCTTTGCGGCCCTGAGCGGTAATCGCATAGCGTTTGCGTTCGGGGCCTCCGTCTTGCCCAATATTTTTGGTGGTGATTTTTTTGTCACGCACTAAGCGTGACAGAGTAGCATATACCTGCCCAAAAGCCATTGGCTTTTCTTTGCCGTACAGCAAATCGTAATTTTTCTTTAAGATATAGCCATAGTTTGGCTGCTGGCCAAGTATGCCAAGTAATGCGAGGGAAGGTGACATACATATAACTATACGCTTGGTGTATAGTTATATGCAAATGTTAACAATTTTTGTTATTGGTCTGGTGCCGGTATGCGCATAAGGCTGCTCCCGGTGCTTCATATGTTCGCGCGCCAATAGAAAGGTACGGATGACCGAGTCGTCACCGACGGAACCTTAATCAGCGGCTAGTACCCATGCAATCAGCGGAAAACGTCACGGCGTACCGTAACCAAGCAGTGGGATTTTGCCCTTACTCTACGGCTCTCGCTAGCGTATAGGCTTTAGATACTAAGTCAACCCTAATAGCACGGTTTCTCTCTACGTTTTGGCATGCAATTTGCGCATAGATATATGTGATGTTAAAGTAGGTTTCATGTATTCCCCAGAATTTGGCCCGGAGTTCGGTGGCTATGAAGCTGAAACGGCGCTCTCAGAAATAGAGCGCAGTCAGATGTTAGCCGAGCTGGCCCGCTCAAGGCAGGAGGTAGCCCACGAACATGCCGCGGCAGAAGTTGCAGGAAATCCGGAGTTACTAGCCATGCTCGGTAAGCTGGTCGAAGGCGGCCCGGAGCTGTCCCCGGAAGCCACTGCCCACCTCCGTCGCATGATAGCCTTGTCCTACAATTTTTATGCATACGCCAAGCAGGCAGCGGACGCGGCAGTTGACGAAGAACTCCACGGTATTGTTATTGGTGCCCTGCAAGGCGAGCTTGACGAACTATATGCTATGGCCGAAGGTGAGAGGCTACCGGATTTGTGGGATGTGGCGTACGAAGACTTGCTGCGGCTTGAAGGCAACGAGAGCTAGCTTAAAGCGATCCCCTCCGGCACCTGATATGCTTCGCCGCTGAGCTATACCGACCGCACCACAGCCAGTAGTTTGCGTGCTACTATAACCGTAGCTACAGTGTGACGGCGAAGCCTCGGAAGAACCCTGGACATACCGGTCGAACGTTTGTACGGGAGTTATGAGCCGAGGTTCCCACGCGCTAACCTTACATTGATTGATGCCATTGATGGACGGGAGCTACAGTCTATTTGTGGAGAAAACAAGCTAAAAACTTGCCCCTCAAGGTTTGTTTCTGTAGACCCCCCATGCCACCAGTTACTGTACCCTGCTACTGGAGTAGAGGGCATTTTTTAATATACGAGGTTTTAGATAAGCCTGGAAGCCCAGACAGCAACTGCCGTAAAAAGAGTAGCCAACAGAGTAAAAATGGTGCGGATGTGGTTAAAGAGCAGCCACTTTGACTCCTGGAACTGGGTGCGAGCATTTGCGAACGACTCAGGACTTTGTAGGTTCGTGAGCTTCTTGATGCCGTCATTCAGCGGCACATTAACCGCCATGGTTACAACGATTACTACAAAATAGCAAACCAGGGCAACACAGATATACTTCGCTTCTACCAGGTGGTGTTTAAAAGCGTAGTACGCAGCCACCCCTAATATAAACAGCGGGGCAAAAAATTGCAGCATAAAGATGGGGTTGATAATTTGCCGGTCGATGGCTTGGAACGATTTCACAAAAGTTGCATTATCGGTGTGCTTTAAACCGGGCATTATGGTGTGAGAGTAGAGGGCTAGTATGCCTAGTACGCTTGCTGTCAGTATGAGTCCGGTTAATAGTAGTATTTTGTAGTGGTTTTCAGTCATGATCCCCTCCCATTATTTTATTGTATTCACCATGTAAACTATGTAGCAAACGTGTGGTTTGCTTCTGATAGGCTGTTTCATCAAGCCCGGCGCGTTTACATATATTATGAAAACAATTATCGAGTACTGTAAGGCTTTGTTCAAGAATGGTTTGCCCTAAAGTGCTTAAGCTTACCAGCCGTTGTCGTTTGTGACTAGGATTGGTGGTTACGCATATAACACCACTTTCGACGGCTTCGCTACACATATTGCTGACTGCCGGGTCTGAGATCTTGAGTGCCTGGGCGATAGTGTGCTGGCTGGCAGGCCCGCATTGTCCGATAGTATATAGGAAGACAAAACGATTATAGGAGATGCCTAATGTGTTTTGTAACTTGTGCTCCGCAACGTGATCCATAATGAGGTTTACTTCGTGGACCAGAGCGCTCGTTGAATGCTGATTCATAACTTAGTTAATATTAACTAAGTTAACCTTATGAGTCAAGCAAAAGTTTGGTAACAGGTATTTCTATGATGGTCGGGGAGAGGATCACCTTATAAGGAAACCGTACTTATTTATTCTCGTGCAATGTACCGTCTTGCAACTGAAATACCCGGTCGGTTTGCGCGGCTACCCCGTTGTCATGCGTGACGACCACTATCGTAGTATTTTCTGAATGCACCAGATTACGCAGGAGGTCGATTATCATGTCGCTCGTCTGCGAATCGAGATTGCCGGTCGGCTCGTCGGCTAGAATGAGCATTGGCTTGTTTGCAAGAGCACGGGCAATGGCTACTCGCTGCTGTTCTCCGCCGCTCAAGTGTCCAGGCTTCCGGTGTTGCTTATCTCCGCTTAGACCTACTTGGTTTAGCAGTGTTTGGGCCCGTTCTTTGCGTTTAGCCTTTGCCGTTCCTGCTGCTTCCATCGGCAATATGACATTTTCAAGAGCGGTCAAGTTTGGTATTAAATTGTATCCCTGGAATACGAAGCCGACCTTTTGCGCGCGATACTTAATGAGGGCGTGGTCGTGCAACTTGGTGATATCCTGCCCATCAACTTGGATGGTGCCGCTATCGGGCTTGTCGAGTGCTCCGAGCAGGCTCATGAGGGTACTCTTGCCACTACCACTGCGGCCAATAATCGATACGAACTGACCCTGCTCGATTTTAAGGCTAATGCCGTTGATGGCATGGACCTCGGTATCTCCCGTGGAGAATGTCTTTTCTAGTTCAGTAGCTGTTAACATGGTTATTCACTCCTTAATACTTCTGCGGGGCGCACTCTACTTATAAAATATGAGGCAAGGGCGCTGCCTATAAGGGCAATAAGAATGGCTGCCGTAAGGCCGTACACGATGATAGTGTAGCCAATTTGCGTGTGGACAGCGGTAATGTCGCCCAGAGTTGGGCCGTTAAACCCAAAGGTTCCATGCTTAAGCTGATTGCCGTGGCTTGAGGCGGCGTGATTCGACGAATTGCTAACCAGGGTAGAAGTTACCGGGCTTCCGCCTGCCAGCCCGATGATCACCCCGATTACGGCGCCCAGAACGGTAAGCGTCAGTGCTTCACATACAAATTGCAGCATAATTCGTATGTTCGAGAGGCCTATAGCCTTTAGAATGCCAATTTCCCGCCGTCGTTCTCGGACGATCATGATCATGGTGAGCAGGACAATAATCGCGCCGGCAACCACCGCCCCGATAAGACTGTACAGGGACACGTTTTTTACACTGGTTAAAGGCGCAAGAGTGTCACTGGCCTGCGTAATATCGCTGGTAACATCAGCCGATGAGCCGAGTTCTCCTTTAATTGCCGATGTAGCTGAACCTAGGTTAGTTAAAGAATCAACAGTAGCTATGGCGTTACTAATAGCGCCCGCACTGTCACTTAGGCGCTGTACGGCGGGCAAGGACACGATAATATAACTATTACCGCTATCGGTATTGCTGTTAAAGATGGCGGCGACGGTGAGCGTCTGACCATAGGCTGTAAAAGTCGAACCCACAGTTAGATTGTTTTTGGCGGCCATGCTGCTGCTTACCATGGCTTCATTATTGTTCTTATTGCCATTGATTGCCGCGCCGCTAACAATTTGAAGCGACGATGCACCAACATTGGAAGGATCGGCCGGGCGGTTCGTACCCACTACAAATACAACGGGGAAAACAGACGCGCCTGGTGCCCCTCCGTTGTCTGTCGCTGTGCCGTTGTTGTCGAGGCTGAGCGGTGAATCGAGGCTCGTTTTGGCATATCTTTGATTTCCGCCGTCAATGGTGCTTCCGTTTGTCTGAAGTTTGTCGGTGAATATTTCGGTGAGGTTAGTTATATGTGGTAATTTGGCGACGCCTTCCAGCTGTGCAGCGGTGAGATTATTTCCTTTAATATTCGCGACTGATCCGGCTGGGTTGATGTTAATCTTATTACCAATAGAGCTAAGACTCGCCGTAATTTTACTCTGTACCGACTGATGGGCAATGAGCATAATCAAGCTCAAGCCAATACTCAGTCCTAGGACGACAACGATTGAAAGTGTCCTGGTAAAATTACGGAAAGCATTTCGCATTCCTCTTGTTGCTACATTCATACTTTTCCTTGTTACTTAATTACTTCTAAGCACGAGTCTAAAGTATTCAGCTTGGACGGGGCTTGGACTATTTACTCCTGTAAGCCACTAGCTTTAGGGTAAAAGTTGATCCTTTGCCGGGGGTACTTTCAGCGCTAATCTTGCCATGCTGCCGCTCCATGAATGCTTGTGCAATAGAAAGCCCTAGGCCTTGGCCGGACTGCTGTCTGCGAGATGCCTCACTACGATAGAAACGTTCAAATACATGAGGTAAGTCAGTTGCTTCTATACCAGGGCCTTCGTCGCGCACCGTTAAGTAGGTGCATTTCCTATCCGTGCGCCCTTCTATGTGAATGCTGGTGGCTTCCTTGCTATACTTCACTGCGTTCTCTAAAAGAATCACTAGTACCTCTACAAGGCTTTGTTTGTCGGCTAGTACTTGCGCATGCGGGGCGAAATCGATGATGGCCATATTTTTCGCTTGTACCTGATTGGCAACCCGGTTTACAGCAAGCGAAACTATTTCGTCAGCCCATAAGGGCGACAATTTAAGTACCGGGGACTGCCGTGCAATTCGTAGCAACCCATCAGAAAGCTCCTTTAAATGCTTGACCTCTTCCAGATTACTTTCCAGGAGTTTTCTGGCGGACGCAGGAAAACTCGATTTTGTGAGGGCATTCTCAATTTCTAGCTGCATAATCGTTAGGGGTGTTCTAAGCTCATGTGATGCATCGGAGGCAAAACGGCTTTGCGCCTCCATGGCGGCCTCAATAGGCCGTAGGGTTCTGCGGGCAAGGTAGTAACTCACCACGCTGCCAAGTAATAGTGCCGCTAAATTAAGGATAATGAGTGCTTTGCGCAGAGGGACAAGCTTTGGGTCGACACCCTGTAATACGGCAGCACGTTTTACGCCGTCGCCGTCTTTGTGATTCGCCGCTACGCTATTTGGGTTTATTATGGAGCCCTGACCGGCTTGCGGCTCGTACGTGCTACGTGTAGAGCTCGGCGGGGTCAGCTTTGGATTTATAACTTTTGAGGCGATTATGTAGGAGGCTGAGCTAAAGCCCAAACAGAGCAGCATGATAATGTTCAAATACGACAGCGTCAGCCGGGATGTTCTGGAACGCACAAAGCGAAGAAAGGTAGCTTGCATCATCATAGCTTGGTGTCAATTTTGTACCCCAAACCTCGTACGGTGTGAAGCAGTTTGGCCCCCTTAAATGGCTTGTCAATCTTGGTGCGTAAATAATTAATGTATGTTTCAACGGTATTGGGAAGAATGTCGGCGTCAAAATCCCAGACATGTGTGATGAGGTTCTGCTTGCTGAGAATTTGTCCCTGGTGACGCATTAGATACGCCAGCAAGGTATATTCAGTCGCCGATAATACCACCGAACGGCCCCCGCGTGATGCTTTCTTGGTGGCCGTGTCCAGCGTGAGGCTCCCCACTTTGAGAATGGGGCCAATATTATCTGATGGGCGGCGGAGAAGCGCCGTGAGTCTGGCCCGCAGTTCCTCCAGAGAAAAAGGCTTCACCAGGTAGTCATCTGCACCAGCATTGAGGCCCTCTACCCGCTGGCTAACTGCATCCTTCGCGGTTAGCATAAGTATGGGTACATGCCTATTGGCCTTGCGGAGCTCGTGGCAAATAGTAATACCGTCCATATCGGGCAGCGTACGGTCCAACACGACTAAGTCATACTCTTCGTAGAGAGCCGCGCTCAGACCTTGCGCCCCGTCATATGAGATTTCAACTGCAAATTCACCAGCCAGTGCATCCTTTACGGTCCGTGCTATTTTATGGTTATCCTCAACAAGTAGTAATCGCATGTACCTACTATCTTATATGATGGGGCTTGGAATAAGCTGGGAACTATCCATATTTTGTGCAGCCCATCCCAATATCGTCAGACAGGTCCGATCATTAGAGCACATCAACCTGCTGTTAAATATCCACTACAGAGACAGCCGGCATCTGAAAGAGGTGACAGGGCAAATCAGTAAGCAATTTTCCGATATTATTTTGACGGTCGATTTTGTGCATGTTAACGAGCCGTAATTTACTCTCGATACAGTCAGTGCTGGCTGTTTTATTTGCTGAAAAGAGTTTAGCTATCTAGAGCAAAATTTGAAAAGATGCCAGATATAGACGAATGCTCCGAAAAATCGGGCAGCCTCCCTCTGTTATCAGAATCGACTGGGATAGTGAACTTATTCCGGACTTTTGAGGAAGCGGGCGATAAAATCGAGCACGATGCACTCGAAATGTGTTCCCCTGCTAACGAATTGCAAAACCGAAGATTAGTCAGCGTATTAATCATTGATCGGGATGCGCGGATCCCATGTTATTTCCCAAAGATGACCGTCTATATCTTTAAAATAACCTGAGTAAACACCCCAGGGGCGTGAGTGCGGCTTCTTTGTGAGCACGCCACCTGCGGCTACGGTTTTTTGTAGGAAGCGGTCAACGTCTTCCTTATGGGCGACGGCATACCCCAGACTGACTTCGGTTGAACTTGGCGTGTCGAGTTCTACGGAGGCGTCTTTGGCAAGGTTGGCTCGTTCGTAAAGCCCAAGCATTAGTCCAGGTTGCAATTCGAAGAAGGCAATTCTACCTGCGGCACCCGTAATTGGATCAACGAACTCCTCGCCGACGATTCCTGTGGTAGGCCAGCCCAGGCCATCACGATAAAAGGCGAGCGAGCGCTCTAAGTTGCCGACCCCAAGATTAATAAAGTTAAGACGAGGTTTCATAGACATTATTATACCCGAATACAGCAAGCAAAAGTTTGGACCACCTATTGCTCCTATCTAACATATACTCACCGGCGTATATGTTACGGCCTATATACAAAGTAGAAAAAATCACTCTCGCGGATTCTGGTCGGCGGTGCAATTTCGTCTAGTAAGTCACCAAAACATCTATGGCGCACACCGTCCGGCAGAACGGCACTCATGTTGGCGTAGCCCCAAGTGTTAACAGTGTGCACACCGGGGGGTATCTGTATTGCCTCAGCTACGCGAGGCGAGATTACTACACGGCTGTATATCCCTGCTTCTATAGCCTCAAGTTCATCCAGAACATCTAAAACAGGCTGGTTGGGGGTACCGTCCGGACGTACAAGCATGATGTCTACAGTTCTTTTGTAAAATTGAAAGCCGTCCAGGCCAGTGTCATAAAAGTATGTGCGCAGGCCGGCTCTTCCTAATTCGGCTGCGTAATTCAGATTTCTGGCAAGGCGCAGGGCTTGCTCAGTCATCTCTGCCTCGGACCGTGTCGTGGTTTCGACGCCGAGTACCCCGGGAAGATCTTCAAAGAAAGGATATTCCGAAAACCACTGTATAATGGGGCGCTCGAGTATTCGTGCCATTGCCAAGGATTGGGCGGGCACTAGATTGCCTAAAAATGCAAAATTGTTATTAGGTAAGGTTGTGCAGTGGGCATCTACTACGGGCAAGTTGATCGGGAAACTCCTGAGTTTTTTAGTAGCCTGAGCGGCAGCTAGGTTGTCCGGATCATCGGGCTCGCCATCGTCTGGGTCGGCTGGATCGCCGTCAAATGGAATTCTGCTTCCTAACTCCATACCCTCGCCCAAACAACGAACGCCCTTGGCAGCGGCCTGCGGATGCAGGCTAACGGTAGCGATGCGGGGATTGTCTTCTACTAATTCTGCTACAACAGCGCCTAACCCTTCGTTGCCGTGCATATCATAAGTTAGGGCTAGTGTGGTTTCTGGGGATGTCATAGACTTAAGCAATCGGTTCGAAGCATTATTAGAAGGCTTGACGTAGTAGGTGAGACCTGAGTAACGTTTTTATATTTGGCACAACTATAACATAAATTTGCAATAATGGCACCCTATAGCACCTGACCCACCCACACTTCCGCCCGGCGCCGCGCCGGGGGGGGGGGGGGGGGGGGGGGGGCGCGCAGATTAAAAATTTTTGATGTTTTTTTTGGGTTGGGTAATT
>CAYZGW010000032.1:0-12497 GCA_964478195.1 uncultured Candidatus Saccharibacteria bacterium | reverse complement strand
CGACGAAATATTTTACGCGGGCGATAACCTTGTCTATATTCATTGGTTTCTTGCTCTCCATTTCCATCCTTTCTAGTGATAGCTGCTTAATTTGTTTATCTACATCCTCTAGCTCTTCGTTTAGGTACTGCTGAGCCGAAGGAGCGATAGTAGCGAAGTTTTTGGCCATGCTGCGGGCCTGCTGGTCTAGGTTGGCGATCTTACCGTCTATCAGGCTGATCTGCGCCTCGTAGTAGGCTTGACGCTTGTCGTATGCGGCTTTGATGGCCGCAAACAATGTGTCGATGTCCTGCTGAGAGAACTCCAGGCCGCCCACAAATTCCAGTACGCGTAGCTCAAGCTCTTCTTTTTTGACGCGGAACTTGTGACCGCGCTTGTCACAGTGGTAATACGAGTAGTATTGGCCGGTCTTGCCGCGCGAGGCGCTGCCAAGTAGCGGTTTATTGCACTCTGGGCACATCACAAAATTCTTGAAGGCAAAATCCGGGTGACGGGTGCCTTTTGGTGTGGCGTTTTCTGGCGCTATATTGTCGGTAATCGCAATCTTGTTGTTGGGCATCTCTATGATCGTTCGTTTGCCCTTGTTGGCGCGGTTAAACAGGTCGATGGAAACGAGTCCGTCAAACATACATTTGACCGGCTGGCCTTGTGTCCATTTCTCAACATTCACTCCAGCATAGATCGGGTTGCGCACCATCTTCCACAGCCGCTTCTCATCAAGCAGAAATGGCTTTGTTTGGCCGATAATGCGCGTCTTATCGTCCTTGGCTCGTCTGAGCTGCGGTCGTCCGCGATAACCCATGTCGTTAAGTTTCTTAGCGATTTCTTTGTCACTGAATTGTCCGCTGGCGCGAAGCTCAAATAGCTTGATGATGTACTGCGCTTCGTCCGGGTGTGGCTTGAGTATCATGCGCTTGCCGTGCTGGGTCTCTACCTTTTCACTGACTAGGCCGTAAGGCGCACGGCGCATCCAGTAACCCATTTGCGTGTAGCGGATTTCCGCGCCAATGACACGGCTTAGAATATCCCGTACCTCATCCTTTGAGCGCTCGGCTTCCAGCATTTCGGATTTGCGACTTGGTGAGTACTTGCTCCATTTATATTCCTGGCCGAGATGCGCCAGCGTGTTGATCTGCTCATTACTAATAACGCCGTAGGTATCAACCAGCGGCACACCGCATTGATCAAGCTGTGTTTTCAGCAGATCGTATGACAACGAGCCACCGCGTGTGAAGCGGTCGATTGATTTGATGATGAATAGGTCAACGCCATTCTTCGGGTCTTTGCAATAATCAACGGCTTCCTGCATCGGCTGTTGCTCTTTGCTGGCCGACTCCAAAAACAGAAAGAACTTTTTGATGACAATACCTTTGTTTTCGGCATAGCGCTCAATCTGCTCTTTTTGCGCTTCAGGCGAGTCACTGTCCGTTCCTTGCTTGGTGGTTGAAACGCGGATGGCGGCAACGGCGTTCTTACTGGGTTGTGACTGCATTTTCTCCCTCCTCGAAAATTACCTCCAATAGAATATCGGCCAGCATTTCCAGCTTTTCGCCGTCCTCCAGCCCTATAATTTCCGGCTGCTGTACCCTCTTATTCATTGCGCCCTTTGTTCTACCCATAGGAGTTATCTATTCCTTATAGTTATAGTTTACTATAACAAATAGCGATAGTTCAAGTGTTTTAGAGTGCTATTTACACCCTTATGGGCTAGGGTCTAAATTCACTATGCTCTAATCTGTTATCGCTTGTTTTTCCGTGTTACCTACCTTATAAATATACGGGTAGGTGGGTTGGCTAATACTTACTTGTCAAAATCAGACTAGAAAAAACAAAGATAATCAGAAGCAATAAAAATCTAAAAAATAATATAACTAACTCTAACTAAACCTACATCACTATGCCTATAGACTTACCGAAAATAACCATGAGACAGAAAGAAATACTGGGCCTACTATATAAACATAGGTTCTTAAATCGTATCCAGATACAAGCATTGTTAAATCAAAAGGACTACAAAAATACAAACTTGTGGCTAAAAGACTTACGCGAGAAGCATTATATTGAGTGGATCTATTCAACGCATTTTGCTGAGAAAACAAAGCCAGCCGTGTACTACTTGGGCATCAATGCTATACGCCGGTTTAGGCAATTTGGCACTTATGAAGGCCACATACTCAAGTATTACCGCGAATCAACCCGGAGCCAGGCATTCATCGACCGCTGCATATTACTTGCGGACGCTTGTATTGCGTTCAAGCAGGCTAATAGGGACATTGACGTTGTGGGCAGGATGGCAAAGAGTGACGATATTCGGTTTATGTACGAAACCGAAGCTGAATTCACCAAGGGCGGTTACTACGAGTTCCTCAACGACACGGACATCCATCCGAACCTATGCTACACAAAAATGGGCTACGACGAGTATTTTGAAGAGGTGCCGGTTGCGAGCTATACGGTTGAAGTGTTTGATCCGACGCTACCGAGATATAGTATGCGCAAGCGGCTCAAAACCTACGTCAATTTCTTGGACGGCGAGGAGTGGCAAGATGCTATGGAAGAAGAAAAGCCGCCGATTGCTTTGTTCGTATGTCCAACTAAGGCTGATATGATCTACTGCAAGCGGGCAACGAGGAAGCTACTAGAAGACGCGTGGGATACAGAAAACATCCATATGCGGTTTACAACAGTCGAATCAGTCAAAAAGCATGGGTTCCGTGGCAAGATTTGGGAAGAGGTTGAACCGCCCAAGGATGACGACTAGCCTGTACTTGTAACTCGCATTTGCTAAGGGCAAATGCGAGTTGTCACTTTTCCGAAGGAAAAGTGAGTTAGCTACCCCTTGATGCGGTATCATTAGATAAATGAATGATGACCCGATTATAGTAGCTACACTCCAATCACTCTCCAAGTTCAACCCAAAGTCAGTATTCCTCTACGGCTCCCGTGGCCGCGGTGACGCTAAACCCGACAGTGACTACGAAATAGGCGTTATCTTTGACGACGACAAGTATGTACAGCGTAGCGACATCCATGCGGCAATCACTGACCCTAACGTTAAAGCCTACCCCTTCAAATGGGGTGAGCTATCTAGTGGTACGTTTGGCCATGTGTTCCAGAAGTCTATTTATTTACGAGAGATTATCATGGGCGGCAAGACTATTGCGGGCGAACATCTCATTGAGCAAATCCCGCCGCCACCCATCACCACGCTCGATCTCATCCAACGACTTCGCTTCGACATTGGCATGGCGCTGGCAGCCATATTGTCGTATCGGACGGGTGATATGCAAACAAGCATGGAGGAGTTTAGCAAGTCCTGCTTCTTTGGACTCCGCTGCCTCGGAATCCTAGAACTCAAAACCTTCCCGGTTGGGTACGATGAAATATACGAATTGTCGGCTAAGCTTGTAACCGATCCAGAGTATAAGGCAGTTATTGATGCGGCGCACGACATTCGCACAATCGGCAAGCAAGCAAGTATGGATGTCCTGTTTAATAACATCTCGCTGCTCGACACTTTGATTGAGCCGAAAATCTTAGCTGCATTTAAAGCAAGAGGAAACGAGGATATTATATGAAACAACTCGAACAAACCTATACTATCAATGCGCCAGTAAGCGCAGTCTGGAAGGCGCTGACCGATGGCCCTACCGCAGAACAATGGGGCGCTGCCCCCGCAAAAGTAGATGCCCGCGAAGGCGGCGAGTTTAGCTACTGGGATGGTGATATCCACGGCACCTTCACCAAGCTAGTGTCAGAAAAGCTCATTGAGCAGGATTGGTATGGCCACGATAATCCAAACTGGAAATATACCGTAAGCTTTGCTTTTGAGGGTGACGACAAACAAACAGCCGTTCATATGATTTATGCTGGCGATATCCTTGACGAGCAAAAAGATATCGCCGACTGGCGTGATTACTATTTTGACCCGATAAAGAAGCTACTAGAACAATGAACATCGTAATCTTAGACAAACTAGCCTTCACTACCGACCAATTGGCGCGCCTGCAACAACATGGCGAGGTCACGCAATACGACGACTTTCCAGATGAACAAACAGCCGCCGAACGGCTTAAAGATGCTGACATAGCGATCGTTGGCTGGACAACTCTGCCCAGTGCGACAATTAGCGCAGCCAAGAACCTCAAATACATTGCACTCGCCCAAACCGGCTATGAGTTCATTGACCACGATGCTGCAAAAGCAAAGAACATACTAGTATCGAATGCCCCAGGTTACTCGCGTGAGTCAGTAGCCGAATACGCATTCGCCCTGATGCTTGCAGCCATGCGGCATATACCAGAAGCCGACCGTGTGGCGCGCCGTAGTCCGGTACCTACCGAAGAACTGCTGGGCAATGAGCTACAGGGAAAAACGCTGGGCATTTTAGGTTTAGGCGATATTGGCAGGCGCATTGGTGAGATAGGCCAGGGCTTTGGTATGCAGGTTATCGCGCATAGCCGTACACCCAAACATCTAGCTAATGTAGAGGACGTGACTCTAGACGAATTACTGGAGCGTAGTGATGTACTGGTAGTAGCCGTTGACATCAACCCTTCCACCGCTGGTTTACTTTCGGCGGAGCGGCTAAGGCAGATGAAACAAGGCGTCACGCTGGTGAGCGTTGTTGGCAATCACGTCTTAGACGAGCAGGCAGTTGCTGAGCTATTACGCAGTGGCCACATTCGCTGTGCTGCATTTGAGGAGTTGTCGCCTGGTAGCTACGAAAAAGAGGGGGCAAGGAATCCGCTCCTTGATGCGCCCAACGTCGTCCTGTCGCCACAGGCTGGCTGGTATACCGTTGAGGCAGAGCATCGCTTACTGGGTATGGTTGTAGACAATGTGGAAGGCTTCATTGCTGGTAAGCCGCAGCATTTGATAGGTGAATAGCGTGGCGGGAAGGAACGTCCGACTATTCCGAGTGTTCACTGACTCGCAGGGCAATTTTGGCGACCTTGCCAGCGTGATTATCGACGAAGGCCGGCACATCCCGGACAACAAGCGTCAAGAAATGGCTCGTGAACTCAACACCGGCGAGACTGCGTTTATAAATGACATAGCTACAGCGGCTATCAGCATTATGCACCCACAGGGTGAAATAGATTTTGCCGGTGTCGTAGCGCTTGCTACGTCTTGGTTGCTCACGAAGCTAGGCGGCAAGTCTGCCACGCAGATGCGTGGTCGCGGCGGTGCTATTACGACTTGGCAAGATGGTGACTTGACGTGGGTGCATGCTAGTCTCGCCACGATGCCGCCGTGGAATTACAAACAGCTAGAAAGCCCCGAAGCGGTTGAGCGCATTACGCTCAAAGAAACCGAAACACTAGAACACACGATGCTGTGGGCTTGGCTCGATGAGACAAAAGGTTTAATTCGCGCCCGCACCTTTGCCGCCGATTGGGATATCCCGGAAGCGCAAGGCAATGGTTCCGGCTCTATGGTTTTGGCTGCGAAGTTAGGACGAGCAATTGAAATAAAGCACGGCGAGGGTTCTGTTATCTTTGCCAAGCCTGCGTCAGACGATTGTGCGGATATTGGTGGTCGTGTAGTTGAGGAAATAGATGCTGGATAACTCGATAAAAAGAGAGTCTGCTAAAGCTGTCGGCGCAGGGGCTGCGGCTCTTGTGGGTGGGCCAGTTATTGCAATATTAGCTGCAAGTTTGGGAGTAGCCATCGAGGCACTTGGTTATCTTGGCGAGAAGAGATCAAGGGAACTGTTTGGTACAAAAGAATCCCTAGATAGGATCATCGTTGAAATCAAGAAGTCAGACGACTTTGCGAGCTTTGTCTACGATATCTGGATGAAGCATAACTTTGAGAGCTCGGAGGCGCGTCGTTTGAGGCTTAAAGCGATATTGCTGCATGCTGTTGAGTCAAAAGATAAAGACTTTGAAAACTTCACACGGATTATTATTGCCGCGCAGCAGATTAATGATCTTCAGATAAGTGTGCTAGGTGTGTTCTATGAGGACGTAGCTGATAAAGGAGCTCTGGAGGACGGTGGAAGCATCAGGTTAGATGGCCAATGGGTTGATGGTTACAAAATTAGCTCTCAGTTGCTTGAAGAGGTATTGCAAGAGAAGAAGGTCGTTTACGCTCGTGATGGCGGTGATGGCTTAACGCCGACATTGAATCAATTGTGCTATCTGGGGCTAATAGGTACCTATGCAGCAATGAACGGTGAATATTATATGCCTACTACTCTCGGAAAAATATTTCTCGAATACGTTAAAGCTAGCGACTAGCTTTTCGATACGCTGCCATCCATTCCAGCGTAGTGCACTCAGGTGAGCAATACTTACCCGTCACCTTTGCTGAGGCAAATGCCCGCAGGGCCTAGAAAACGGCAAAAATGGCTAGAAATCAAATCGTTTATAAGTCTATTGCCAATATAAACGATTTTACGTATAATGTTTACATTAAAGAAAAGATGTAAACGATATGGATAAGATAGTAATAGGCCAGTACGTACAGCAAAAAGAAGGCTTCAAAGCCTTTATTCCCCATGACTTCCCGCCCACAGGGAACTTAGGGCTGCCTACCAGCATCATCACCAAACACACCGAAGCCATTCGTCTGCTTGGCAAATTAGATGGTATAACTGAGCTGCTACCCGACAAAGACTGGTTCTTGACTATGTTTATTCGAAAGGATGCGTCCAGTTCCAGCCAGATTGAGGGCACTAACGCCACAATGATGGATGCCATTGAGCGAGAAAACGTAGAGCCCAGTAGCAGCCTACCGGCTGATGTTGATGACATCCTGCACTACATCGGCGCCCTTAACTACGGTTTGGAGCTTGCCAAGTCGTTTCCTTTTACGCTGCGGTTTATATGTGAACTACACGAAAAACTTATGACTGAAGCTCGTACCACGCACCCAGCATACCCTGGTGAGTTTCGCACCAAACAAAACTGGATATCCGGCACGCGCCCCGACAATGCTAAATATGTACCACCCCCAGTGCACGATATGAAAATCGCCCTCGACCAGCTTGAGAAATTTATTCACGCAGACGACGATTACTTGCCTCTGATTAAAGCCGGCCTACTACACGCCCAGTTTGAAACGATTCACCCCTTCAATGACGGTAACGGGCGTACAGGACGCATGCTAATTACAATGTTTCTGTGGTACAAGAAGCTGCTTGAAATGCCCATTCTGTACCTGTCTTCATACTTCAAGCAGCATCAACAGTTGTATTACGAACGATTGGATGGCTACCACAACGGCGAAGTTGTGGCGTGGCTGGATTTTTTTCTGGACGGCATCATTGAGACTGCTGAATCGGCCATTGCTACCTGCGCTGCGATAACCAGATTGCGCGAGCGCGACATGGCTAAGGTGCAAAAGCTAAACCGCACAGCATCAGAGGCAACGGTAATCATACTGAACGGACTCTATAAGATGCCGATTGTGGGTATAGCTGACGTGGTTAAGTGGACTGGCTATAGCTCCGTGGGTGGTTATAAGGCGATTGAGCGGCTGGTTAATATGGGTATCCTATCTCCCATCAAGCCTGGTGATAATGTCTACGCACAAAAGTGGGCATACGGTGACTACTTGACGCTGTTTGACGGCAAAGGTCACGGCGAATAGTAGTGAAATCTATCCTGACCATGACAAACGCAGAGGCACGCGCTTTTTTGTTATCGCCAAAAAGCTATTGCTCGTTTGATATCCCGACGTACATAAACCTGACCGCAGTGCTCCAGTCAACAGACGTCGCCCTCAAAGCCACTAATCCACACCGTAGCGGTGATCCCAAACCGGGCGACTTAGACAACGTGAACCATAAATTACTGACCAACAAGGATGGATCATATGCTTGGCGACCCTTTCAGTTGATTCATCCAGCACTGTATCTAGAGTTAGTTAACGCTCTCACTGATAGTGCTAACTGGCAGGCCATACAGAAGAGGTTTGCAGCATTCCAGGCGGACGCCAATATTATTTGTTGCAGTATCCCCGGGGCTGAGACAAAAGATAAGACACCAAAAGAAAGTGCCATCCTCAACTGGTGGCAAAATGTGGAGCAGGCATCGATTCGCCTATCACTTGAATACAAATGCCTGACGACTACTGATATTACAGATTGCTATGGTGCGCTATACACTCATACCATAGCTTGGGCAATCCATGACAAGTCGACAGCAAAAGCTAATCGCAATGACAAGACTTTACTGGGCAACGTCATAGACAACATCATGCAGGATATGCAAAACCGTCAGACCAATGGCATCCCCCAGGGTAGTGTTGTTTCGGATCTCATTGCCGAGATGGTGCTTGGCTACGCCGACCAGCTGTTATCAGAGGCGATTAGCAAAAAGAGTATCACAGAGTACAAAATATTGCGCTACAGGGATGATTACCGCATTTTTACGCAGACTATTGAGGAAGGTAGGACCATTTTACTACTCCTCACGAAGGTGCTCGCCGAGCTTAACTTTAAGCTCAATAGTACTAAGACTAGAGTTACAAATGATGTGGTGGCTGGCTCTGTTAAGCCCGACAAACTTTACTGGAATAGCACTGTCAGAACTGACAAGAGTCTATTAAAAACGCTGCTCATTATACGTAAGCTTGCTGAGATATACCCAAATTCAGGCAGCTTAGCGGTGGCGCTGGGTGGCTTCCGTAAGCGTATTGAAAAGACGGCAAAGCGACCCAGCAACAATGATGTCCTGATTCCTGCGGTTGTTGACATCATGTACAGTAATCCACGAGTCTACCCCACGGCCGCATCTATCCTTAGTAAGTTACTCTCGTTTGAGAGCAAGCAAAATGCTACACGTTACATCTCTCTTATTGCCAAAAAGTTTGAGGATATCCCAAACATAGGTTTTCTAGATATCTGGTTGCAACGAATTAGCATAAAGTATGATCGCTCCATCATTTATGAAGAGAAGCTGAGCCAAATCGTGGCAGGTGGCCCTGATAAACCATGGAACTCCGATTGGCTTGTGCCAGGAGTGAAGGCCGCGATTGAATCGGTCAGTATAATAGACGAAAACGAGATAAAAAACATAAACAAGGTGATTCCATTGGCCGAAACAGAATCGTTCTTGGCCGGATACCTAGATGAGTCCGTTGAAGAAGATGAGGAAGCGGACGAGTGAGATTGATGATTCAATTGCGAGGTCGCTCGGCCAATTGAAATCTTGGCAGCCAGTTCGTTGTAATCAGCCACTCGTGTAATTGTCGAGTTTAGATTAATTTGCCCTGGCGAAAACTGTAATGACTCCTCTTTGTAATTGTGATGTGATCTCTAATATGTATGCCTAAGATTATTCCCGCGGCAATTAGCTGCTGCGTTGTCTCGATGTCGTACTTACTTGGGTTTGGGTCGCCAGACGGGTGGTTATGTGCAATTATCACCGACGCTGCTCGATCTTTGAGCGGCCCTGCAAACACCTCTCGCGGGTGAACTAGGGTGCTGGTCAGGGTGCCGATTGTAACAACTCGCCGTGCTATAAGTCGCTGTGCGCTGTCCAGCGAAAGGCATACAAAATACTCCTGCTTCTTAGTGCGTATAAACTTGAGTTGCGCCAGGATCGCGTCGGTTGTGGTGAGTAGCGGCTTATCCTTGCTCATAGATAACTACCTGCCCACTTCTTGGCATCCAGCTCACAATCATATGCTGGCTCAGCTTTGGAATAGGCTCAGTCATGTAAAGCGTCGCGCACTGAGGCGGAGAAGCAACAAACTGCTCGACAGTAGCAAAGGATACATATGCAAGTGGTTCATCTACCGGGTCTCTGGCTGTAAAGCTGATCGCTTGCATGCTATGGATCACTTCGCCCAAATCATCTTTGCGCTGACGAGTTAGTGTGCGGGCCTGCTCGCGCTGCATGAGTCGTATCAGTCTGAGCCACTGTTTGCGAACGGAATTCATCAGTGCTTGCGGATTGTTGGCTGCGACGGCAATTTTGCCTTTAACGCGACGTTGCGACATGTGCTTGGCAAGGTCTACAGAAAGGGCGATAGTGGGTCGCCGATGTTCTACTAATAAGCCACTACTGTGCATTTCTGAGAAATATTGCTCATTGCCCCAACTATCACTATTAGTGTTACTTTTCATCTGTAAAACATAGTACACTACATTGCCAACTGACACTAGTAGTGTCTGTTACTATGAGTGGTAGTTGGCTACAGTTGAGATATGACATCTCAAGAGGCAAAATACCTTGCAGCATTCGGCCAACGAATAGCCGAGTTACGGCGCAAGCGTAAACTCACTCAAGAGCAGCTTGCGGAGAAATCTGGTTTGACGCAGCGGACTATCGCCTCCATAGAACAAGGCCAAAGATGGGCGAGACTATCGACACTGCACAAATTGGCAAAGGCCTTAGGCGTTCCTCGCTACGAATTGCTAAAAGACCGGGAAACGAAATAAAGTAGGTTCACTGATGAGCGCAACCAAACTTGGCAAAACAATCGGAGCTAACCTGCAAAAAGCTCGCAAGGCGCGGCGCTATACTCAAGAGGAAGTCGCTAAAAAAGTTGATGTAACCGCGAATTATTACGCGACCTTGGAGCGTGGTGAAGCTACGGCATCTATTGAAACGTATTATGCGATTTTAGCCGTGCTGGGCGTGAGTGCGGCTGATATCTTTCCAAATACGCTATAATTTTGACAAATGGCAACTCAGCAGGCTCACTTTGTACCGAAGACTTACTTGAAAGAGTTTTCTTACGACGCCAAAAAGCAAAGAGTATACGCTTATAACGAAAAAACTGGTGATGTGCGTCCTACTAGTATTGATACTATTTGCTCTCAGAGGTATTTGTATAGGGTCGAAGATATTTCGGGTCTGCCATCAGATGAGATAGAGGATTTCTTTGCTACTGAGATAGAGCCCCGTTATAAGGAATGGCTAGATCTTATTAGAGAAGGAAAGACACTATCAAATCCGATGATTGCAGATTTGGCTCACTATGTTGCGCTTCAGCACGTACGCGTACCGACGACTCTTCAAGATACTGAAAGGATAGGCAAAGAGGCATTTCGTGAAACGGCAAATGAGCAGTGGGCAAAGCTACTCGATGATGATGAGCGTAAACGCGTGTTAATCGAGATGGAAAAGCTCTACCCTGAACAATTCATAGAGTTCAGAAAGAGCCACCCAGATGCTGCTGAAGCGCTCACGAAAGAAGATATTCAAAATATCATAGATGGAAAAGGTGTTGAGCTAGAGATTGATATTGGCAGGAATAACATAATTAAACAGATGCTGGAGTCCATCCCCTATATAGCCGAGCAGATTGTTGCGAGTGGTTGGAATTTTGCAACAGCGCCAGCAGGTATGGAGTTTATCACTTGTGACATGCCATGCTACGTTATGATTCCAATGCCGGGAGGCGCGCTATCATTCCGTCATGGAGGATTTGGCCAGCCTGGCGCTCATGTTGTAATGCCTCTAGCAAAAGACATCTGTTTAATTATTCAACAAGGTGATTATTATCAGAGATTTGGGATTGCAAAACGCAAATCAGTCGATGAGATTAACCAATTAACCGCACAGCATGCGAAGCAATACCTAGTTGGCTCCACTAAATCCGTCGTTGATTCTCACGTAAAGTTTTACCAGCACACAGTTTA
Source organism: uncultured Candidatus Saccharibacteria bacterium (assembly GCA_964478195.1). Classification (GTDB taxonomy): domain Bacteria; phylum Patescibacteriota; class Saccharimonadia; order Saccharimonadales; family UBA4665; genus JAJZCD01. The sequence continues at coordinate 895 of CAYZGW010000032.1, read as the reverse complement.
GAGTGAGCTGTCGTATGAAGGACGCTAGTCTTCTTTTTCTTGTCGTCCAGCGATTTCTTGACTGCTTCGGCTAAAGCTTCGTCAGAACGAGCTATCTCGCTGCCGAACCCTTCCATCGAATCGATAAACTGGATCGCGTAATCCCTGTTGGCATTTTTCGGGTCGTGGATTTCCAAGTAGCGGATCACGGCCTGTATATCTTCCTCGCTCTTGTGGTATTCGTCGTACATATATGCTCAAGTATATCATTCAGGTTAAACTAATAGACGATCTAGGCCGATAAAACGTACCATCTGCCAGGCGAGTGGTACTGATTCTATGCGCCGCATCACCTCGCAGCTGTCGTTTTGCGATAAGATATTGAGTGACCCTTCATAGAGTATGCACCGGTCAAGGATGGCGACCTTTCGGTGGTGGTTGCCGGTATAGAGAACCTGAACGCCCATATGTTGTAGTCTGGATATTGCCTCGTGAGCGTCATTTTGGTGATAGCCTTCGTCGTGCGCTCTAGGATCGCGGGTATTGATGGCTATGCGTACTTTGCGAACCTTTAGCTTTTCTAAGGTTGGTAGCAAGGTCTTGAGTCGTCTGCTTGTAATAAACGGGCACTCAATGATGACCTCGCTATGGCAGTTTGCTAAGTCCTTTAAGAAAGCTGGATAGAAAGTGTCTTGGTCGTAGAGCTTTGAGCTGAGGAGAGCGGCTGGAGCTGCCGGACGATTGAATAAACTACGCACGGTCGGCCTCCTCATCGGCGACACCCACGCCCAGCGCTTTCAGCCGTGGCTCAATATATTCCAACTCACCGAAGAGGGTTTCGACCTGAGTAGTCGTTAGGTTCACCAAACTGAAATTATCGTGTTTTACGAAACACTCACAGATATAAAATCCCCGT
>CAYZGW010000031.1:0-12857 GCA_964478195.1 uncultured Candidatus Saccharibacteria bacterium | reverse complement strand
TACCCTAAGCTGTGGGGCCCGAATGGCGCCATTCAGGCGAGTGCTAGTACTGATACGGGCTCTCCTTTATGTATTTTTAACCTTGGTATTGTATCAGATAGTAACAGTGGTGGCAAGGTTTACACAAAGGGCGTTACCATAGTAGGCGTCATGTATAGCTGGAGGCTATACGGTGCTGCTTGCAAGCGCACCTAGCGCAGGGGCAATACGCACGCGTAGGGCTTCACTCCGGTCTAGGCTGCTATCAAATTCCTGACCTGGATGATTGGCTTGCCAACTGTCTCGTAATCTGCCAACATTCTCCATCATGTCGATAGCACCGTATACATTTGTTGTGAACTGTCCGTCAACCACAGTTGCATCGTATAAATTATGCATTGCGCCAAAGATAGCGTCATAGGCCTCAGAACCAGTAGAGACGCCCTGGAGTGCGTGGGTCTGAAAGATACTGGAATGTGGATCGCCCTTGGCAAAAAGGTGCCCACCGCCACGAGGTTTATCGGCTGCCTGGTACCATAGATCACGCTGCACCATGCGATCTGTCATTGCCATAACTTCATCCGCTGGTAGGGTGAGCATGCCATTATTACGCTCTACTGGTTCGTTGTCGGTGAGCCATTTTCTAAATTCTGTCCAGTGTTTACTAAACTGAGCTTGGCGTGAAACAGGATACTGAGCTCTTGTCTGGGCACCTTGGACGGTCGATTCATGTTGCTTAGGAGAGCGCATCTCGGGTCGGTGTTTACCGGATGCAGTAGCGGAAGCTGTAGAACCTGATTCAGTCGCGAGGATCGTATCATCCATTGCCTCAATTGCTGTCGACAACTGGTCAAGTTTTTCTTGAGACCACGTGCTCTTGTAGTAATGTGCTACGGCATGCAGCCATCGGCCCTGATCCTCGTCGATGCCCTGGCTTGCCATAAAGGATAGGCCGAGGTCTTTGCGAAGATTACTAAAGGCTTCTTGTGCAAGTGCTTCTGGCGTAGGGCTGGTTTCGGGCCCTCTTTGAGCTTCTCGGCTGCTTATGCCGCCAAAATTGATTGTAGGGTCGTTGATTTCTATATAATTTCGTCGCGTCAGGCCGGCGTCCATATGTAAACATTAGCACTTTAGTGAACATAAGTCAATATAGTGTTTATGCTAGTATGGTCTTTTGGGTGCTGAAGGGTATGCGGTAAGGTCGCTAGCTGTTAACGTGATAGGTATGTGGTCGGTATTGTAACGCTTCGGTGATATGGGCGGTTGTAATTGTGGTGGAATTATCTAGGTCGGCAATTGTGCGGGCGACTTTTACGGTGCGCATGTAGGCTCGGGGGCTTAGTGCAAACTTTTCGGCGGCTTGATCTAGGATCTGTTTAGCATCTGCGGCCAAGTTTGCGTAGGTTTTGATGTCCCGATTGGACATATCGGCGTTTAGCTTGGTATTTGCAAACCTTTTGGCTTGAGCTTTTCGTGCGGCCGTAACTCTTGTTTGAGTGGTACGATTGCTGATCTCTGGAGTGTGGTTAGTGAGTAACTGGCTGTTATCAATTTCGTGGATGTCAGCGTATAGATCAATTCGATCTAAAATGGGCCCGGAAAGTTTACGACGATAGCGTGCGACTTCGTTGGGTGAGCAGCGGCAGGGTTTGAGTGTGCCATAGTGGCCGCACGGGCAGGGGTTGGCTGTGGCTACAAAGATAAAGTTGGCCGGATATTCGGCGGTGTCCCTGGCGCGGGCGATAGTGATGGTACGGGTCTCGAGCGGCTGGCGCAAAGCTTCTATGGCCACGCGGTTAAATTCCGGCAGTTCGTCAAACAATAAAACGCCGTGGTGGCTCAGGCTCATTTCGCCGGGCCGGATGCTGTTGCCGCCGCCAACAATTGCCACGTTACTGGCGCTGTGATGTGGTGCTCGGAACGGACGCTCATAAACAATTCGGTTAAAGTCATGGCTGGCGAGACTGTGTAGATGGGTTACTTCCAGCATTTCTTCACGGCTTAAAGCTGGCAGCAGACTTGGTAATACTTTAGCTAGCATACTTTTACCGGTGCCGGGTGGCCCGCCAAGCAGCAGATTGTGACCGCCAGCAGCACTGATTTCTATGGCGCGCTTGCCAATCTCTTGGCCAATAACGTCTTCTAAACGCACTTCAGGTTCGCGTTGATGGAATGGTTCAGGTTGGGTAAGCGACTGATCAGTATCTATTAGGCTGATAGTAGTCGGATCATTCAGGTAGGTAAATAGTTCTTCCAATGTTGAGACAGGAACTATCTGAATGTCGGGTACTAAGACTGCTTGGGCAAGATTTGCGGTGGGGATAATAAATCGGGTAATACCATGCCGCTTACCTACTAGGATCTTGCCAATAATACCTCGTATGGGGCGAACATCACCATCTAGGCCAAGCTCACCTAAAATAGCTGTTTCTTTAAGCGGATCACGAACCTGCTTAGTGGCTGCTAAGATTGCCGTGGCTACACCCAGGTCAAAACTAGTACCTTCTTTTGGTACGTCGGCCGGGGCGAGATTGATAATAATACGTTTGCGGGGCAAGAGGAGCTTGCTGGCGGTGAAGGCGCTACGGATACGCTCGCGAGCTTCATCTATGGCTTTATTTGCATAGCCAACAATAACAATATTGGGCAGGCTATTGCTGAGACTGCACTCAATGGTTACCACCAAACCACTCGGCCCAGTCTCAGCCAGGCTTAGGACGCACGGCTGGGCTTTCATAGTACTTAGCGATTGTAACGCAAAAATAATGTGATGCAACGGGCATTTTTAAACTATGCAGAGCTGGTTTTCTGGGCGCATGCACTAGCCAGATATGGCTGCCCACCTCTTCTTACAAAGAAATAACCGCTTGCGAGAAGCGGTTATTTACTGTTTTCTTTTTTGTTTTTGAGCACTTTTTTTATTCAGTGCTACAGATATAGTAGTTTGTCGTGTACACCATGTCAACAACAAAATATAAGCATTTTGTAAGGAGGCTGTGTATAACTTTTGCCTGCAATTTCGGGCAGACTTCTCTATGATTTTGGGCAGCTGCGCCGGGCTACTTTTATGCATCAAAATTAGAAAGTTGGCAGCGGCATTTTTGGGCAGGTGGCGTAGGTTTTTGTATGCAAGTCGAAAGCTGGTATTTGTATGTTGATCGTTGCCGCTTGTTTTAGGGCAGTAGCAAATTAGCCTTGTTGTTTACGAATTGCTGCCGCGCAAGCATAAGGGCATTGACAAAATGCCACTTCTGTAGTAGCATTGAAAGTGAGTCAAGCAAAAACAAAAACGTTCGATAAGTAAAAAGCTAGCTCACCAAAATATCGCTCGAACTACCTTACCGGTAGCAAGAGCGGTCAGTCATAGCCAAAGGCGGGAAGCGCTATACATTCTTATATTAGAGCGGATTTCTCCGCCTGCGGCACCTTATTTATCATCAATATACGCCTCTCGGTCGCTCTCTAGCGTCTGGGGGCGTATTAAAATAGATGCATCATGAATATACGGCAAAAAATATTGCGTGCTATAGCTGCCTGGGCAGTACTTTTGCTGTTTATGGCATTCCTTCAGCCGCAACGTTTGCCGGTGGTTGTGCTAATTGTGCCGTTCGTACTCTTATTTGCCGCCTTTTTTGCACTGTGGGATCTAGTGGCGGCACTTCAAATTAAATATGTGTCACGCATGGCAACTGGAAGTTTACATAGGCGCCTTGGTGCAACTATCAGTATGAGTGTGGTGTTGCTTTTGGTATTGCAGTCTTTGGGGCAGTTAACTATGCGTGACGTAGTGACGCTTCTTGCGGCGGTGCTGATAGGGTATTTGTATCTTGCGCGTAATCGGTTTGGTACGTCGAAGCACTAGAACTCTACGACTATACCTTCGGCGCAAGGCGTTATATACTAATAATACGTATGCATCCTAATGTACCCAAAGATCAGCCCAGTCAGGTGGCGGATTTGCCGCTGGCATCCAGCCTGCCTCAGGGAAGTGCGCCTGTTGCGGCAGGACCCACCGGTTCTTCAGGACGGGATGGTATTGGTTCGCAGCAACGAGCAGCCGAGCAAGCTAAACAGCTTGTCGAGCAATACGGTCGCGACCCATTTAAGCTGAGTAGTGCTTTTGGAACGTTTAAGGAGCAGTATATCCAGGAGCAATATCAGATTGCTCCTAGTTCAATTGAAAAATAATGGAAGCTTTTAGTGTTATTGCAATAATTTTCGTGGCGGCGCTGGTGACTATGGGTCCAGTGTTGTTTTTAAGGCTACGTAAAAAGGGTCGGTCGGGCATCATGTATGAACGTGCTATCGAGATGATACCCGTCTTGATCCATCTGCCACCAATGAGCGAAGATACAGAGAACAATGGGCGAGACGTGCGCGATATTGTTGACGAAAATATCTCAAAAGCACAAATTATTTACAACATTATCGCCAGCACCGCTCAGAAAAATATGAAAAATCGCTGGTATGGTCAGCGACACTTTAGCTTTGAGGTTATCGGCACAAAAGGCTTTGTTCATTTGTACGCAGCAGTCCCCGCAGACATGCTAGACGTGCTAAAGCAGGCGGTCACCAGTGCTTATCCAAGTACTCGATTGGAGGTTGTATCAGAACATAATATCTTTAGCGAAGTAGGCGGTATTAATGGTGTAGTAGGTGGCGAATTTAACCTAAAGGAAACGTTTGCCTACCCAATCGCAACCTATCAAGACTTGAAGCGCGATGCACTACAGTCAATATTAAATGCACTCTCGGGTCTTGAAGCAGATGATGGGGCGGCTATACAAATACTGTTCCGACCTGCTGATAATAGTTGGCGCAAAGAAGCCAGCGCGCATGCGGGTAAAAAGCGTAAGGGCGAAGATAAAAAGGCTGGTGCTGGGGCGCTTGCCCGCCAAGTCGTAACAGCTTTGGTGAAACCTCCAGAAGCTAAGGAGGAGGGCGAAAAACAAAAGAAGGAGCTTTCAGCGCTTGAGCAGTCGGTTGTCGATGCAATTGACGACAAAACTCGGTATGCAGGTTTTGAAGTGACCATACGCGCAGTTGCATCATCTAATATCTCTCAGCGTGCCCAAACCATCATTAATAATGTGGTTGCGAGCTTTTCACTCTTTGATTCGCCTGGTCGCAATGGCTTTAAGTATGAGCCGGCAAAAGATCCTCAGAAATTAGTGGCGGATTATGTCTTCCGAGCTTTCCCGCACCGCGCAAAACCTAATATTATGAATTCGGTTGAGCTGGCAACTCTGTTCCATTTTCCTGATCAAAGTAATATTCCGACCTCTCAGCTGAGCCGGCAAGAATCAAAGCAAGTTGATGGTCCCCGCAATATGCCTGATGATGGCTTGCTGCTGGGCTTTAATGTCTTCCGTGGAGTCAAGAAGCCTATTCGACTAGCACTGCGTGATCGTCAGCGTCATATGTATGCCGTGGGCCAGACCGGTACAGGTAAGTCTACGTATTTGGAAAATCTTGCCTTGCAAGACATGCTGAGCGGCAACGGTTTTGCGTTTGTAGACCCGCACGGCGATACGGTTGAGAAGCTGCTTGCTATGGTGCCGAAAGAGCGAACGGAGGATGTTATTTATTTCTGCCCGTCTGATATGGATTATCCAATGGGCCTTAATTTGTTCGAATATAATGACCCAGACCAGAAGGACTTTTTGATTCAGGAAGTCATTGGGATGCTCTACAAGTTGTATGATCCACAACACCAAGGCATTATGGGCCCGCGCTATGAAAGCATTTTCCGTAATGCAGCCCTCGCCGTCATGGCTGATCCTAACGGGGGTACATTTGTAGATATTCCAAAACTTTTCCGTGATCCAGAGTTTTTGAAGCAAAAGTTACAACACGTGACCGACCCAAACGTGCTCGATTATTGGCAAAAAGAATATCCAGCCAGCCAGAAGTCTAACGAAGCAGGCGAGGTGACTAGCTGGTTTGTGAGTAAGTTTGGCGCATTCCTGAGTAACGAAATGATGCGCAACATAATTGGCCAAACCAAGAGCGCCTTTGACCTGCGCGACATCATGGACAATAAAAAGATCTTGCTCGTAAACCTTAGCAAAGGTCGCACTGGCGATCTGAACTCCAAACTGCTAGGTATGATTTTTGTGATGAAGTTCCAGGCTGCTGCTATGAGTCGCAGTAACGTCCCAGAAGATGATCGCCAGGATTTTGCTCTGTACGTAGATGAGTTCCAGAACTTTAGCACAGATAGCTTTGCGACTATCATGAGCGAGGCTAGAAAGTATCACTTAAACCTGATTGTGGCTAACCAGTTTACTACTCAGCTAACTGATGAAATTCGCGATGCGGTGTTTGGTAACATCGGTACCATCGTCAGCTTCCGTATTGGTCAAAATGACGTCGATAGTTTAAGCCGCTATTTCCAGCCAGTGTTTGAAGGTGACGATCTACTGCGCGTACCAAACTATAATGCGGTAGTGCGTACACTGGTTAATGGTGTGCCAACTCAGCCATTTAGTATGGCAACTTTGCCACCGCTTGGTAATCCTAACCCTGTGTTGGCTGATGCGCTCAAACAGTTGTCAGCAGCCAAGTATGGCCACCCTAGAGCTGTAGTTGAGAAGATTATATTTGATCGCTTGGCAACAAAAAACCCAACACCAAAACCAATGCAGCCATCCTTCGGCGCTGGTGGGGCTATGTCTCCGCGACCAAGTTTTGGTGGACCTGCGCCCACTATGGGCGGACCAATGAATATGCCTTCACAAAATACACCGAGCTCTGGTTCATTCTTGGATGGGTGGCTTGCTAAGCAGCGCACTAGCGCTCCTGCTCCAATGATTTCTGCCGCCCGAACACCTTTGCCGCAGAGTGCGCCAGTTTTTAGCGCACCATCGCCAGCTTACGGCGTTAGTCGGCCAGCAAATCATTTTGATGGTGGGGCTGTAACGGCCGAGACAGGAAATGTCTCTAGTGCTCAACTTGACCGACAAGAGATAGACACGATTGCGGGGGAGCTTAAGAAGGGGCTTACTGCAATACCGCCGAAACCTCAGCTTGAGGTGCCCGCACAGGGGGCCGCTTTGGCCGTTCATGCCGAGCCTAAGCCGGCGCCCAAACCTGATGAAGGCGTACTACATTTGAACAACAAGTCGACGTCCAATTCAGCACCAGAGGATACGATATTTATCGATAAAGATGGTGGCTTACATGTGAACGATGAAAAGGCTGCTGCAAAGCCCGGCTCTTAGTAGCGCGGGGTGCAGTGGGCTAAGGAACGCTGCTTGCCGTGCCTTGTGAAAGAAGTAAAACAAGGGTATACTAGTACTTAGCTTTATTAAGGTGTGAACCAAAAGTCTTAGGAGAGGGTTTTCTAGTGGCTGACCAAAAGGGATATTCGGCTGATCAGATTCAGGTGCTTGAGGGATTGGATCCCGTTCGCAAGCGCCCGGGTATGTACATCGGCTCTACCGGTGTAGAGGGTCTACACCACATGGTGTGGGAAATTGTAGACAACGGTATCGACGAGGCGTTAGCCGGTCATGCCACACATGTTATGGTTACTATGTTGGCTGATGGCGGCATCAGAGTCTTTGACGATGGCCGCGGCATCCCGGTTGATATTCACCCCAAGACCGGCAAAAGCACCGTTGAAACGGTACTAACGGTACTGCACGCTGGTGGTAAATTTGGCGGCGGTGGCTACAAGGTATCTGGTGGTTTGCACGGCGTAGGTTCTAGTGTGGTGAACGCGTTGTCTACACGGTTATTTGTTGATATTTACCGCGACGGCAAGATCCATCACCAGGAATACAAGCGTGGAGTTCCAGACAGTGACCTGAAAGCGATTGGCAAATCTCCGGCCGATAGGCCGCATGGCACCGAGATCACTTTCTATGCTGACGATACGATCTTTACCGAAAGTACAACATTCAGCTATGACACCATTCTAGATCGCTTGCGTCACGCTGCGTATCTCACAAAAGGGGTGCGCACCACACTCATAAACGAAAAGACTGGTCAAAGATACAGTTTCTATTTCGAGGGTGGTATACAAAGCTATGTAAAGCATTTAAACATCGGCAAAGAGCCAGTGGACGATGACGTATTTTACGTTGATAAACAGGTCAAAGATAGCCAAGTGGAAATTGCCATGCAGTACACCGACAGCTTTACCGAGACCATCAAGCAATTTGCCAACAACGTCGTGAACCCAGGCGGTGGCTCGCACCTAACCGGCTTCCGTACGGCCCTGACCCGCGTGGTCAACGAATATGCCCGCAAGAATGGTCTGCTGAAGGAAAAAGAAGAGAACTTGAGTGGCGAAGATACTCGTGAGGGCTTAACGGCAATTATCCTGGTCAAGCTGCCTGATCCGCAGTTTGAGGGCCAGACCAAGGACAAGCTGGGTAACCCTGAGGTTCGCGGCTACGTCGAGCAGGTTATGAGTGAGTACTTTAGTTACTATCTAGAAGAGCATCCAGGTGTGGCTAAAAAGATTGTCGGTAAGGCACTCCTGGCTGCCCGCGCCCGCAAAGCTGCCCGCGCTGCCCGCGAAAACATTATCCGTAAAGGTGTTCTCGATGGTGCTAGCATGCCAGGTAAATTAGCCGACTGTTCGTCGAAAGATCCAGCTGCTTCTGAAATCTACTTAGTAGAGGGCGATTCAGCTGGCGGTTCAGCTAAAACGGGTCGTGACAGCAAGACCCAGGCAATTTTGCCGCTACGCGGTAAGGTCTTAAATGTAGAGCGTGCTCGGCTCGATAAAATGCTTGCTAACAACGAAATCTTGAATCTTATTAAGGCGTTGGGCGTTGGCATCGAGGACTCATTTAACGCTGATGCCCTGCGCTATCACCGTATCATTATCATGACCGATGCTGATGTCGATGGTAGCCACATCGCGACGCTGCTCATGACCTTCTTCTTCCGCTACATGAAAGAAATCGTGGACCGCGGCCACATTTATCTAGCTAAACCCCCATTGTTCGAGCTGGTAAAGCCGGGCCGCAAGAGTAGTATCTTTATTTACGACGAGGCCGAGCTCGATACGGTGCTTGACGATACGATTGCTGCACGTAAAAAGGAAGGTCTCAAAGTTGATCAGAGCGCCGAGCGCTTCCGACAGGCTGGCTTCATCGAACAGAAGCGCTACAAGGGATTGGGTGAAATGGATGCCGAGCAGCTGTTCGAGACCACCATGAACCCCGAGAAGCGTGTGCTGGTACAAATTAAAGTTGAGGATGCCGAAAAAGCGGATGCAATCTTTAACAAGCTTATGGGCACTGAGGTAGAGCTACGCAAGAACTTCATTCAGGCGAACGCGAAATTTGTAAAGGATCTGGATATCTAATATGGCAGACATTGACGATAACATTGCAAACACAAGCGCTATGGATAGCGAAAACACCGCGCCTGACGCGCCTACAGCCTCTGTGGCTGGTGTACAGCCTCAGGTAGAGATACTGAGCGGTTTCGATCACTCGCGGCTGGTAGAGCGCCGTACGGTTGAAAACGTTATGGAAGACAATTATCTGCGTTATTCCATGAGCGTAATCATCGATCGCGCACTGCCGGATGTTCGTGACGGCCTAAAGCCGGTTCACCGCCGCATCCTCTACAGCATGAACGAGGACGGTCTGCGGAGCTCATCTCGGCATCGCAAGAGCGCTAACGTGGTCGGTGCGGTGATGGGTAAGTATCACCCGCACGGTGATGCTTCTATTTATGATTCGATGGTGCGTTTGGCGCAGCCTTGGGCCACCCGCTACTTACTGGTGAACGGGCAAGGTAACTTTGGTTCGATGGATGGTGACCCACCGGCCGCTATGCGCTACACCGAGGCTAAGATGCACCGTCTAGCCGATGAGCTACTTATGGATATCGATAAAGAGACTGTTGATTTCCGTGACACCTACGACGGTGAGAACCAAGAGCCAACGGTACTTCCTGCCAAGTTGCCAAACTTGTTGTTAAACGGACAACTAGGCATCGCTGTTGGTATGGCTACCAATATCCCGCCGCATAACTTATCGGAAATCGTCGATGCTACTGTATACAAAATTGATCACCCTGATGCGAGTCTTGATGATCTGCTTCAATTTGTGAAGGGGCCTGATTTCCCAACCGGCGGCATTTTGTATGGTGCTGATAGTCTGCGCCAGGCATATGCTACTGGTCGTGGTGGCGTGGTGACACGCGGCGTGGCCGAGATTCAGGAAGGCAAAAAGGGCCGACACCAGATTGTCATTACCGAGATTCCCTATGCACTGAATAAAGAAAGTTTGGTGATTAAGATCGCCGATCTGGTCAACGATAAGAAGATCACGGGTGTCAGTGACATTCGCGACGAATCTGCCCGGGGCAACGTACGCATTGTTATCGATCTTAAAAAAGATGCCTATCCAAAGAAGCTTTTGAACCAGCTGTATAAGCTAACGCCGCTGCAGACTAGCTTCCATTTTAATATGATGGCGCTGATCGACGGCATCCAGCCACGAGTGCTGGGATTACAGGATATCCTGGGTGAGCACATCAAGCACCGTCGGATTGTAGTGCGACGTCGAACCGAGTTCGAGCTACGCAAGGCCAATGACCGCGCTCACATCCTGGAAGGTTTAAAGATCGCCCTTGATAACATCGATGAGGTGATTAGCACCATTCGTTCCTCCGAGACAACCGAAGAGGCGCAGGCAAACTTGATTAAGAGGTTTAAACTGAGCGACTTGCAGGCCCGGGCAATCCTGGCCATGCAGCTGCGTACGCTGGCAGGCCTAGAGCGCAAGAAGATCGAAGATGAGCTGGCACAGCTCCGCAAATTGATTGCCGAATTGGAGGCCATTTTGGCGGACGAACAGAAGATTCTGGATATTATTAAGGCCGAGATGCATGAACTGAAGAAGCAGTACGGCGATGAACGCCGTACGCAAGTGGTGCGCAATGAGCTAAACCGTTTGAGCGATGAAGACCTTGTGCCGGATGAGCAAACTGTTGTAACGCTTACATCAGCTAATTATATTAAGCGCAGCCCAATCGCTGAGTATAAGCGACAAGGGCGAGGCGGCAAGGGTCGCCGCGGCATGGCAACGCGTGAAGAAGATGTGATCGAGCATGTAGTAAATGCTAGTACGCACGACTTCCTGCTGTTCTTTACAAACCGTGGCCGCGTGTTCCGACTGAAGGCGTACGAAGTGCCGGCCGCTGGCATGGGTGCCAAGGGCGTGGCGATCGTGAACCTACTGCAACTGCAGCCAGAAGAGACCGTAAGCGCCGTGATTAATGTGTCAAAGACTAATGATGCTGCTAACTTGATTATGTGTACGGTCCACGGTGTAGTTAAAAAGACACCATTTGTCCAGTATCAAAACGTGCGCAGCAGCGGCTTAATTGCTATTAACTTGGACGAAGGCGATGAGCTGAAATGGATCCGCATGACCAGCGGCGACAACGAAGTGGTGATCTCGACCAGCCAGGGCCAAGCTATCCGCTTCCACGAAAAAGATGCCCGGCCAATGGGCCGTGCCAGCCGTGGGGTACGTGGTATCCGTCTGCGTGCTGACGATCATGTGATTGGTATGGACGTAGTGGAAGATGGCAGCAGCATCTTTGTGATTAGCAAGTTTGGCTATGGCAAGCAGACCAAAGTGTCACAATTTACGTCACATGCTCGTGGTGGTGTTGGCATTCGCAGCGCAGTGGTTAATGGCAAGACCGGCGAGTTGATTGGTGTGAAGACGCTTGGTGCGATTGATGACCAGGAGATCATCATCATTAGTAAGAATGGTCAGACAATCCGTCTGGGCATCAAGGACGTTCCAGCCCTAGGCCGTGCAACGCAAGGTGTGCGTATTATGCGTCTCAATGACGCTGATGAGGTGGTGAGTCTGGCCTTAGTAGACAAGAGCGATGAACCCGAAGATGAGGATGAAGTCGTCCTTGAACCAGCGGGTGAGGCTCCCAACAAAGAGAAGTAGTGTACATACGAATCTTTGAGGGAATTGCGACCAGTGGTAAGTCGACCATTATCACTGGCTTGCAGAAGCAGCTGATGGGCCGCCAGGTAGCTGTCTATACCGAGAATGATACGCATATACCTATTCAAGTCGAGAGAAAAGAACTGCACATGCAGTTCTTTTCTGATTTAATTGACCGCGCAGTCAATACTGAAGTAGAGATTGTGTTGTTTGATCGGCTGTATATGACCCAGGCTTTTCGGGCGGGTGTGGGGATGGCCGAATACGCTATATTAGAGCGCAAACTGGCAGCGTATGATACGGAGACCATTTTGCTAGAAGTGGATCCGAATGCGATCGCAGGACGTCTCGAAAAGGCCATGGAGCATCGCGATAATTCGTGGGGCGAATATGTGCGCGCTAAGGCAGAGTCGGTTAAAGCAGTAGCTGAGATGTACGATTCGCAGCAATACGTTATGCGTCGTTTTGCGGCCGAATCGCTGCTGCCAAGCCGTTTTTTTAATACGACAGCCCACAGATATGAAGCGATTATAGCTGCGATTAGCGCTGAATTACCTCTGTTGTAGCTGCTGTACGAAATACTACGACATGGTTCAATTATATTCTTGACATAAGAGGTCACTCCCGGTACAATTCTTTCTCAGTGCTTTAGAGGTTCTGTAAGAGTTTTATGGAAGTCAACAAATCACAATGAACGTTAAAAATTGAATAGTGCAAATCAACGTCAGTTCAGGACTGTCGAAAGACGGTCTGAATTGTTTTAAGATGTTTTTAAGTAAACAGTAATTTCTAGCGATAGAATTATAGTCAGTTTCGACTGAAGTTAAGACAAATTCTTTTGATTGCAAACGAGGTAGCCTTTGGGCTGCAAACGTGTAATCTTTTTTGGAGAGTTTGATCCTGGCTCAGGATGAACGCTGGCGGCGTGCCTAA
>CAYZGW010000030.1:0-13345 GCA_964478195.1 uncultured Candidatus Saccharibacteria bacterium | reverse complement strand
TCGTTTTTCGCCCTTTTGGTCCGCGCTATAAACGCACGGATTATCTCCTAGAAGATAAGCTCATCAGTATGACTACGCAGTCATAAAAACGATTGGTAACAGACAGGGAGCGGAGCGAGGGGAGGGTGAGCACGGCGAACGCCGTCGTGCCCACCCGGACCCCTACTCCTGCCTGTCGGCAGTGACGTGTCAGCTCCCGGAGGTGCTGATCATCACGACCCCGCTCTCCGGCGCGTAATACCCCCAGACCGCCTTGCAGCGACGCAGCCCGATGCCCGGGAGCCTGAAGATCGTCGAGAGGAAGTTCTCGACGAGAGCCGCGTCCATGACGTAGGTGGCGCCGATGCGCACGTAGCCGATGCCCGTCTCGGACCGGACGTAGTACTGGAACCACTCCTCCTTCCGGGGGGCCTCGTCGGCGTGCTTCTGGGGGTCGATGCGGTCGACCGGAGTCCAGCCGCTCTCCACGTGGCACAGCAGGGGCAGCCGGTACGGGTCGATGTGGCCGTAGCTGATGTACAGCTGGACGGTCTTGGTCTCGGGCGCGGTCGCGACCTCGGCGGACGTGGGGTGGGTCTGCGTGGACATGTCCACACTCCTTTGGGTTGTCGTGCGTGTCTGTTACCTTGTTGCGATCGTGAACTACCGGAGTAGCACAATGCGTTATATATTATACATCTTATTAGCCAATAAGTCAATTATCGGCCCCGGCCTACCCCTGGAAAGACAGCACCTTAGTTGACGCTGTTAAGTGGTGCGCCACTCGATTTGTATCTTAGCCGTTCACCGCTCGGTCATGCTGTAAGACCCAACCCAATTGAAAAGCCTCCTGCAGCTCGGGAGTCGGAAAAAATGCATAACTAGGCTCGCTAAACAAGGCCTTGACCTGATCAGCACTACAACGCGTTGGCCATTTATCATAATCTTCGGAAGTATACGTACGGTAATCCGTAAGCTGGTCCCTGGACACCCAGTTATAGACACCGCCAATCGCCTGCGCTGCTGCTCGCCTACCGTGGTTATGTCCATCTTCGTGTTGCATAACAATTGCCGGTAGGCCAGTGATTTCAGTAGCCGTAATCTGCTCTCCATCCTGGGTGGTTGTAGTAAGCCTTTCTATGGTATCGGGCCGCTTGGTTACAACCGAAACGGGGCCTGATGAAAAACAGCCCTCTTTAGTGCGCACCAGCGTACGACCTCCCTGGGGCGGAAGCGTGATCTCTGTATTTACTAACGCTTGGAAATTCCTGGCGCCAATAGTTATTTCTGTCGGGAGCCCAGGGATCTCAGCCGGCGCCAAAAAGATCTTGAGCGGTACAGAATTAGCAGGCGCTGGACGTAACTGCGAATGAGCAAGACCAAGAAAGCCGGCGCCCGGGATTGAGGCTATGGCATCGGCAGCCACAACTAGCCGATCGATCTCTTGCCGTATCGCCTGCGACGACATTCCAGCTGTACTGCTCGCTTCTAGCCCAAGAGAGGGTGCATTTGGAAACGCCAGGCCAATCATAGCCAAGCGACCCATAAAATGAGCATCCTCTACGCTAAGATTGCGCCAAGGAATCTCCGGCAAGAGTACTTCAGGGTTTAAATTAGTATGCATATAAAAAACTACACTTGGCTGCTAGCGATTGTCTATTACAGCGTATTAATAAAACAGCACAATCTTTCGGCGCTCTAGCATACCATCGCTAGTACACTATGCATTAGTTATTTCTAATTCTTTTAGAATTTATTATAGCATAATATACTTAATACTGCAAAATTTACCACTCAGGCGAAGCGGACTACAGTGTGGGGGCGGAAGCAATGAGGAATCTTCTTCGTTCGTTTTATTGAAACTCCAAACGCCTTTATACCATTTTGTGACGTCGGGCAGCCAACAGAGCGAACAGTCCAGGCACCAGGGGCAGCCAGTACGTAACTAACCTGTAGAGCAACACCGCTGCCCCGGCCGTCGCATCCGATGCACCATATGCTACAAAGCCAGCGAACAATCCGGCTTCAGCGCCAATCAGCCCACCAGGCGTGGGCGTAGCAGTACCAGCTAGCATACCTGCCGAAAAAACAATGAAGGCTCTAAGCGGCGTAAGTGGTACTCCCAGTGAATGGGCCACACTATATAAAATAGTCGTATATGTACTAGTAAGGAGCACGGCTAAGCCCAAAGCATACAGCATATCAACTGTTCGGAGCCTGCACAAACTCCGCCATACATTGCTCGCAAAGTTAGCTGCCCGTCGCCGCATTCTTGGCAATACGACGATACAGCTCATCACCAGCAAACTCAGGACTGCCGCCTGCCAGCCAATGTGAATATGGAGACCCACAGCAAATTGTTTAAAAACGCTAGGGTACAGCAGCAAAGCACCAAAAAATAATCCCAGATGAGCAATCATACCGATAAGATTATTGATTGAAACAACCGCAGTAGCTTCAGCGATCGTGTGTGTATGTTTATACAAATAAACGCCGTTTAACCCTAAGCCTCCCAACCCGGCAGGCAACAGACGATTCACAAATGCCGTCGCTAGCTCTACCAGCACAGTCTGAGGATATCGTAAACGATGCAGTGCCAATACACCGTACAGCGCAGCAGCGATACAGAAGGTGAGAGCCATAGCTATCAGCGCGCCCACCAACCAAACAAGCTCCGCCCCCCGGGCTATTCGTAGGCTTGCAAATACGATATGCCAGTGGGTAGCAAGCACCGCCCCAGCCGCTACTACCAGTAACGCCGTTGCGACCACTCGCCAGAAGATCATTCGTTTTTTCGGTATTGTTTGTTTGACCATAATCTAGATATACAAATCTTTTCTATAGTATAGCGCTAAAGCCCTGTAAATATGACAGGCCCTTGGGCTAAGTCGCAGCTACTGCGCCGTATAATCCGGGCATAAACTAATAGAGGACATATTATGAATCCAGTTTCGCGGGGCGTCCGGAATGCGTTCAGGAACAGTGTGCGCACTGTCTCGATTGTGCTGATACTGGGCCTTAGCACCGGCCTCAGCCTAACCATGCTTGTCGCCCAAAAAGCGGTGGACGCCAAAGTTAAGAACGTGAAGAGCTCCATTGGCAACACTGTCGCTATTGCACCAGCTGGTTTTAACCCTGGGTCGCAGGCCAACAATGCGTTGACAACTACAGCACTTGACAGCATCAGCAATCTTCCCCACGTCAAGAGTGTCAGCGAAACACTCACCGACCGACAGTCAACCACCGGTTCGTCATCGCCGTCATTCGGACGGTTTGGCGGCAACGATTCATCAAATAGCACCACCACTAGCCTGTCATCACCCGTTACGTTAAACGCTAATGGGCCGGGCCGCTTTTTTGCAGGTGGAGGTGGCGACGGCGACATCACCGCTACGTTTAGTTTGCCTGTGTCATTCCTGGGTACCAACGACCCCAGCAGCGTTTCCGGCTCCAGCATCAGCCTTGAAAAGGGCAGCAGCATTAGCGGCGCTGCCGATACCAACAATGCGCTTATCAGTAGCGCCATGGCCAGCAAGAACAATCTATCGGTTGGCTCCACATTTACCGCCTACAACGCCACGTTAACGGTTGCTGGCATCTTTAGCGATGGCAATCAGGGCACTCAAAACACCGTTATGTTGTCATTACCCGCCTTGCAGCGCCTGAGCGGCCAAACAGGCGTTGTTACCAGCGCTGTCGCCACCGTTGATTCACTGGACACCCTCTCGGAAACCACCGCTGCTATCAAAAATAAGCTCGGCAGCGCTGCCGACGTAACCAGCGCTCAGGAACAAGCCGATAACACCGTGAAACCGCTTAATAGCGTCCGTACCGTTGCTACATTCAGCCTGATAGGTGCCGTAGTTGCAGGAGCAATCATCATCCTGCTAGTGATGATCATGGCAATACGTGAACGCAAACGCGAAATTGGGGTAGTGAAGGCGATCGGCGGCAGCAACTTGCGCATTATTGGGGAGTTTATGGTCGAGTCGCTAACACTAGCCGTGCTAGGCGCGGTCGTAGGCCTGGCCATCGGCGTAATTGGCGGCCAGCCGGTTACCAAGATGTTGGTGGACAACAGTACTAATAACACCACACAAAGCACACCGTTCCAAGTGCCGGGTGGTCGTATGTTGGCAATGCGGGGTGAGAGCGGCGTCACAGTCCAGCGATCAGCTCGAATAGGGGGCTTCGGCCAGCGTTTCCGCGGGAATGGAACGGTAAAAAGTATCAGTAATATCAAGGCGCAGATTGGTTGGGGCATTTTACTGGACGGCTTTGGCGCAGCCGTAGTGATTGCCGTATTGGGCAGCGCATTGTCTGCCGGGATGATTTCCCGGGTCCGACCATCAACTATAATGCGTGCCGACTAGGAGAACTTGAAAACAATGTTAGAAGTAAAAAACTTGACCAAGAAATTCCAGAGCGGCGACAGCACCGTCACCGCCGTGGACGACATCAGCTTTAGTGTACCCAATGGGCAGTTTGCAAGCATCGTTGGACGCAGTGGTTCCGGCAAATCAACCCTGCTCAGCCTGCTTGGCGCACTTGATAAACCCACCAGCGGCAACATCGTGGTGGGCAGCCACGATGTAACGACCATGGGTGACCATCAGCTGATCGCCTACCGTGGCAAAAGCATCGGCTTTGTCTTCCAAAACTACAATTTAGTGCCCAGCTTAACCGCACTCGAAAACGTCATGCTGCCCATGGAGTTTGCCAAAGTGCCAAAGCCAGAGCGCATCGAACGCGCTACCAAGCTACTTCAAGAAGTTGGCCTGGAAGGCGACCAAATGCAGCGTAAACCCGGACGCTTAAGCGGCGGCCAACAACAACGCGTAGCCATTGCCCGGGCACTCGCCAACAACCCCAAATTAATCTTGGCCGATGAGCCTACCGGCAACCTCGATACCGCCACCGGCAAGATGATCTTTGATCTGCTGCATTCGCTCGGCCGCAAAGAAGACACCACCATTGTAGTAGTCACGCACGATTTAGAGATAGCTGGCAAAACAGATAAAACGTTTCGTTTGGATGATGGTAAGCTTGTCAGGGACTAATGTATATTTGACGCCCTAGGGTAGTGACATAGAGGCAATAATATGTTATTATATATAATGGTTCTTTGACAATTGGCTATATGCCATATATTCAGTTGTAAAAGCTCTGCTAGGAGCAGGCAGCATATCTAGTGCATGATGTGTCGCTTGCCCCTAGCATGAGCTAGTGGGATCCCTACTCCTCAACGGAGGAAGCACCATGTCCAACCCGTTCGGCGACAACCCGCTCGGTGCCCTGATGCGTGCAATCGAGAACGACAAGCCGACCATCACGGTCGACGACACGCCCCGGCCGCTCAAGCGAAGCCTCGCCTTCGACGTCGTGTCCATCGCAGCAGCGCTGGTCGAGTTCGAGGAACACTTCCGGACCGAGGCCGGCCTGCCGAAGATCACCTTCACCGGGATCAACGCTGACCAGGCCGCGTTCCTGGAGTACATGGAGACGCACCGTGACGAGTTGAAGGCCGCCACCGGCCTCACCTCGCTCGCGAGCGCCGACCACGCCGTGCTCAACAGCTTCCTGGCGGCCAACGGCTCCAGCCGGACCTTCGACCCCTTCAACGGGGTGGGAGTGGTGACCATCTACCGGATGTTGGTGGCGTGGATGCACCGTGCCGAGGCCAGCACCCTGAAGTTCCAGGGCGACACCTACGCCGCGTTCACCGTCCCCCAGAACGGCGTCAGGATCTGGCAGCTCCAGGACAACGGCGGTAGCACTTTCGAGCGCGTCGTGCTCGGACTGCCGACGAAGACGGGGCACATGCTCTACATGAGCGAACTCCCGCCGGACATGCCCGCGCCCACCAGCGCGATGGACCTGACGAGCATCGTCGACCAGCTGCACCGCGCAGAGCGTACCCTCACGGACTACGCCATGTACGGCGCCAAGCTGCCGATGATCGGGTTCCGCACGAACACCGACCAGGACTGGCTCAAGGGCCTGATCGCGCAGCTGCCGGGAGACTTCCTGACCCTCGCCCAGGCGACCCAGGACTGGAAGGTCGACATCAACGAGATCGGCGCCAAGGTCGAAGTGGTGACCACCGTCACGATGGAGCGCAGTGCGCCCAGCCTGTGCGGTCCGTTCACCATCGACCAGCCGGTCTTCGTCTGGGTGGTCGCGCCGGGTTCCGGACTCCCGCAGGGCGTCATGTTCTGCCACCCCGAGGACACCTGGATCAAGATGAGCTAGCGCTCAACCATCCAGCCTCAGGGCAAGCAGTTCAGACACTCAGCCGGACACACAACAACTGAATAGATCAAGGAGCCACCGGAGGGGGAATACATGTGCAGCCGCACACAACAACCCCTCCGGAGACTTCTAGAACTATCAAAAGTGGTTTGATAGTTCTAGAAGTCTCCGTGATCGGCAACTAATAATACGGGCTTACAGTTAAGGTCGGCTACGCTAACAGAGGTTGCCGTAGTAAGTAATGTACTCCCGCTTAATACACCGGCAGCTAGTTGCTTAAATACTGCGACCAACCTGTTGTACGCTTAGTTCGATTAACCAGGCGTAGACGGTAATTCGCACCAAGTAGTAATCCCGCTAGTATACTAAGGTATAAGAGCCCACTTATGCAGGGTTGCATAAGAGCTACATGTAATTGCCACACTAAAGCGGTGCCAGTAGCCAAGGTTGCCAAAACTAACCCATACGCCGCATACATCTTGGCGCGCGTAGGCGCAAAAAGTGCATAGGTAGCTTGCAGAACGCTCAATATAGCAATAATTATGTGGGTTAATAGCAGCATCTGTGTTGCAGTATACCCTATGACATAAGCGGAATAAAAGTGACGCCAGCCGAAAATACTAGCAGTACGATTAACGAAAGGCCGAACATACCACGGGCCCACCTTTTGGGCTCCAACGCGCTGAAGCCAGCAAACCCTCGATACAGCCAATAGACAGCCAGCAAACCCATAACACTGCCAAACACCCAGCCGGCAGGAGTTACTATTGCAAGCCATAAGATAGTAACAAAATACAATAGTACATAAAAAAGTAGCCATTTTTGCGTGCTCTTTACTCCATATCGCACCGACCAGACAGGAATATTACCAGCGGCATAATCTTTGCGGCGGAAAATCGCGATCGAATAAAAGTGTCCCATTTGCCAAAACGTCATAGCCAGCCCAAGTAGTAGGGCAGTTATGCCTATGCTGGCAGTTACTGCCGTATACCCAGCAACTAACGGGATGGCACCAGAAAGAGTGCCAATCAATGTACTGTGTGGCGTTTTGCGCTTGCTCCAGGCATACAGCACCACATAATCTACATAGCCGAGAAGGCCGAGTAGCGAGGTTAGTAGATTTACATATTTTATTAAAACTATAAACCCTGCCATACCAAACACTATCGCTATCGCAACGACATGCCACACCGGGACTTCACCAGTTGCCGTTGCCCGTTTGCGGGTGCGCGGCATCAGCAGATCAATACTACGATCAGTAGCATTATTCGCCGCACAGGCGCTCATGACTACCAATGTAGTACCACCCAACGTTGCTAGCAGCAAAGCCCAGTTAACATGCCAAGCACAAGCAAACAAAAAGCCTGCCGCAGTAGTCATGACATTGGCATAGGTGCGCTCTGGCTTTAGCGCATAGTAGTATGCCCTTAGCTTGGCGCTATAAGTCATCTTGAGACTTCAAGTACTTTTGGATCTGCTTTGGCGAATCCATCATGCGATAGTTCAGGTTGTTCATAATCCAAATTGAACCCCCAACCAATATCAGTACCACCCCTAGCATCATCCACATGACTAGTAGCTTCCAGCGCGGCTTCCGTTCGTCTCCCACATGCAGAAAGAATACCATTTGTACCATAAACTGCATTATGGCGAGAGCCGCTAGCACGCCCATCAATACTCCTTTACCAGTTCCGCCATGCGTAACAAGCATATATGCAATCAGGGTAAGCGTTATGGATCCCAAAAAGCCCACAATATATTTGCCAAGCGACAGAGGATGAGCGTTGTGCTCGGAAACTTTAGGGCTCATATGTTAAGACTCCCAAACAGATACACAATAGTGAAAATAAAAATCCATACAATATCTAGGAAGTGCCAGAAAAGACTTAGGAGTGTCAGACGTTTTAGCATGCTTTCGGTAAGTCCGTGTTTCACCATAAATACACCGCTAACCGCCATCCAAATCAGCCCAAATGTAATATGTAATCCGTGCGTCCCTACAAGCGTAAAGTAGCTGCTTAAGAAGCCGCTGCGCCGCCAACTATTGCCTTCGATTGCCATTTTGTGGAACTCACTGAGTTCTAATCCCAAAAAGGTGAGTCCGAGCAAGAAAGTAACCCCAAGCCACAGCAAAACCTGCGAGCGGTCCCGTTTTTGAGCCGCCAGTAGTGCCAGCCCGCAGGTGAAGCTACTGGTGAGCAGCGCCATGGTTTCAATTAGTACGTAAGGCAGCTTGAATAATTCACGACCACCAGGACCACCAAACGTATTGCCATGCAACACCGCATACACCGCAAACAGGCTCGCAAACAACACACAATCGGTCATCAGATAGACCCAAAAACCAAGCACTGTTTTCTCGGCTGCTTGCGTCTCCAGGCGCGGCATATCCAGTGTTGTTACCTCACTCATACAAACAGTTTCCTTCGGCGCAAAGCGTTATCAACCTTTTCAACTTCTTTGGCTTTTAAAATATACTCTGGCTCATCATTACAGGCCCGAACGATGACGCTAACCATAATTCCCAACACGCCAACCAGCGCCAACCAATACATATGCCAGATCATGCCAAAGCCGGTCGCAAAGGCAAAACCGCCAATCCATACGCCCGCACCGGTGTTTTTAGGCACCAGGATGTCTTCATATTTTGGTTCGGCCGTTTTGCCTGCTCGTTTGTCTACCCAGAATTGATCACGTGCTGTTACCATCGGTATGGTAGTAAAGTTATATTCGGGCGCAGGAGAAGGGATTGACCATTCCAGCGTTCGGCCGCCCCATGGATCGCCAGTAAAGTCACGACGCTGGTCGCGTTGCCAGATGCTGAGGACCAGCTGCAATACTTGGGCCGCAACACCTAAAAACACGAATACCACGCCGATGGCTGCCACAATAAATAACTGCTGCCAGCCAAGCGAGGCATCATAGTGATCAAGGCGGCGCGTCGCACCCATAAGCCCCAGAATGTAAAGCGGTGTAAAGGCCAACATAAAACCAATCGCCCAGCACCAGAAAGCAATCTTACCAAGGCCCTCGTGCAGCCGGAAACCAAAAATCTTTGGGAACCAATAGGAAAGGCCGGCGAAATAACCAAATAGTACCCCAGAAATAATCATCATATGGAAGTGTGCGACCAAGAACAGACTATTGTGCACCTGGTAGTCGATGGCAGGAACGCTTAAGAGCACGCCAGCTACACCGCCAATAGTGAACATCACCACAAAGCCCATAAACCATAGCATAGGCGTAGCAAAGCGGATCCGCCCGCGGTACATCGTAAACAGCCAGTTGAATATTTTAACGCCCGTAGGCACCGCAATGACGGCCGTCATAATGCCAAAGAAAGCATTGACGTTAGCCCCAGCACCCATGGTAAAGAAGTGGTGCAGCCACACGGTAAAGCTTAAGAATACAATCGCCCAGATAGCCCACACCATGCTGGTATAGCCAAACAACGGCTTGCGGCTAAACGTCGGAACGATTTCCGAAAAAATACCAAAGGCTGGCAAGATTAGAATATAGACCTCCGGGTGCCCCCACGCCCAAATCAAATTTACGTACATCATGGCGTTACCACCCGCTCCGGCCGTAAAGAAGTGCGTGCCAATGGTGCGATCAAGTGCTAGCAGCGTTAAGGTGACCGTTAAAATAGGGAAAGCAAAGGCTACCAGCGTCATACTGCCCATCACACTCCAGGCAAACATTGGCATCTTCTTTAACGTCATACCTGGTGCCCGCATTTTGAGAATAGTCACCAAGAAGTTAATGCCCGAGAGCAAACTACCCACACCTGATATTTCTAAGCTCCATATCCAATAATCCACCCCTGTTGTTGGACTAAATTTAAGCTCGCTCAGCGGTGGATAGGCCAGCCAACCGGCTGCCGAAAAATCACCAATCACTAGCGATAGATTAACCAATGCCATACCCGAAAAGAATAGCCAGAAACTAGTAGAGTTCAAGAAGGGGAAGGCCACATCACGCGCGCCCAATTGCAGCGGCAATACCAAGTTGATCAGGCCGAACAAAAAGCCCATTGCCACAAAGAAAATCATAATAGTACCGTGCGCGCTAAATATTTGTTGGAACTGACTAGCGCCAACAATGCCTTTTGATGCGCCTACCGATGTTGCTTGTTGCGCGCGCATCAGCGCTACATCACCTAGACCACGCAGCAGCATAACCACCGACACAATTATGTACATAACCCCGATGCGCTTTGGGTCTTGGCTAGTGAGCCACTCTTTCCACAACCATTTCCAGCGGTGCGTAAAAGTAAGCAGCGCTACAATTGCTAAGCCGCCCAAAACTACCGTAGCAGCACCGCCGCGCGTTATAGCGTTCGTAGGGAACGCACTCCAAGATAGACGACCTAAGAATGCACCTGCAATATGTATTAGCATTAGATTGCCTTATCCGTATTTGTTTGTTCTGCTGACGGCATCATATAGTTCATGACTATCGTATCATACAGATTAGGATCAACCACACCGTAGTGGCTTGGCTGAACATTTTCGCTCGGGCGAGCAAGCTCAGCGTAACTGGCAGCATTAAGAATCCGGCTTGAATGCTTGGCCGATTGTAGCCAACTGGTAAAGTTGGCAGTGGGCATAGCCTTAACAGTAAACTTCATACCCGCAAAGCCTTTGCCGCTGATATTTGCGGCTACACCGCCATAGTTGCCCGTTTTAGTGGCTTCGAGATTCAAATGCGTGGTCATGCCTGGCATAGCGTACATCTGCCCGCCAAGCTGTGGCGCCCAAAATGAGGTCATCACCGCGTCTGAGGTAATCTCAAAATCCACGGGCGTCCCGGCTGGAATGGCCACCTCGTTCACACTGGCGACCTTCTGATTTGGATAAATAAACAGCCATTTCCAATCGAGTGCCACCACCTGCACATGAAGTGTCGGCTTGGTGCTACTCAGCTGTTTGAATGGGTCCATAGAGTAGCTACTGCGCCAGGTGATAACGGCAATGATACCGATGAGCGCTGTTGGGATCAGCCACCAGATAGTTTCTGCCAGGTTACTACCCTCTAGCTCCGGACTATACTTGGCCCGAACATTACTTTCGCGGTATTTCCAAGCAAAAAGACCTAGCAACGTAAATACCGGCACAATTACTAGAACAGACAATGCCGCACAGAAAGCTATCAAATTACGCTCTTTACGACCCACCTCGCCAGCGGGCTGTAATACCGCGACTAGATGATGGTGCAAATACCAGCCTGCCAGCACCACAATGGTTGCAACCAGCAGCAAACCTAACCAGATTTTTGCGCGTTTTTTCATGCTATATTTTTGGACTTACATCCTTCTTACGCTTATTGTAGCACGCAGCTTTAGACGAACTATTAAAATTCTATTTCTTTAGAAGTGATCTCGGATATGAGAATAGCTGTATCCCCAATCAGCATCGGCTTTCTTGTGCGGGTTAAAAATATTTGCTGGATCGAAAATGGTTTTTACTTCGCGAAACAGGCCAACGATTTCTTTGCCAAACTGCGCTTCCAGCCAGGGGCCACGTACCAAGCCGTCATTATGTTCGCCGCTTAAGCTACCGCCGTATTTCAGCACGAGATCATTGACCTCTTTCTGAGAAGGCTCAATTTTCTTGCGCTCTTTGGGGTCTTCAATTTTCATCAGCGGGATTACGTGGAAATTGCCGTCACCCATATGCCCAGCGATGGTTGCAAACAGCTTGTATTTTTTGATGATCTTTTGCAGTTTCGGCAAGAATTCGGCCAGATTTTTAGGCGGCACAATAAAGTCATCAATGTAGGGTGCGGTGTGCTTGTCCTTGACTTTACTGCGCAGAATCTGGAAACTATAGCGACGCATAATCCAGAATTTCTCGCTTTTACCTTCGGTGGGGTCTTCTTCGAAGCCATTGATTTCGTAGCGAGCGCGGTACTGTTTAAGATCGCGGTGAAGTGCCTTAACCTTTTCACGCACTTCATGCTCGGTTTCGCCGTTAAATTCCACCATTAAAATGAGCTTCGGTATGCCGCGCAACAACTGCGCGCCATCGGGAATCAGGGTAATTAACAAATGAATAAACCGCCTGACGCCCAGCATCTTTAGGAAGGCTGGCATAAAACGAATGCTGAGCCACAGCGTCGCATCATCAAAGCTCTCGAATGTAGCCGGTTTGTGTTCCAGAACCTTCGGGATCAACTCACCCAGACTATTGATGTTCTTCAAGAACAACACCAGAAGGCCCGAGTGAGGGCGATGTGGCACTAAACGGTAGGTGATATCCGTGACAAACCCCAGCGTACCTTCCGAGCCAACAATCAGCTTGGTCAGGTCAAAAATGCCGGTTTCTCGGTCCCAGACCTCCCACAATGTATAACCCATACTGTTCTTACTAACATTGGGCTTTGCAGCCTTGATTTCATCGTAATGGGCCTCACACAAATCAAAAATGCGCTTATAAATAGCACCCTCATAATCTCTTTGAGCCATCTTTTTATCAAGCTCTTTTTTGGTGAGCGACCTCACTACGTATTCGTTGCCATCCGCAAACACCACGTGTAGCTCGTTCACAAAATCCTTCACCTTGCCATATTCCAGTGATTTTTCGCCGCCGGAATTGTTGGCCACCATACCACCAACCGTACACAAATCGCGGCTGGCAGGGTAAGAGGGCATCAGGGCGTTTTTCTTGAGGGTTTCTTTTTCGAAATCACGATAAAACACTCCGGGCTGAGTCTGTGCCTCTTCGCTTGTAACGCGTTCAACTTTCGTAAGGTGGGCGTTAAAGTCGACGATTACCGATTCGTTGATGGCACCCCCAGCCATATCAGTACCCGCCGAACGAGCCGTTACCGATAATTCAGGCATGGCCTTTTTTTCTTTGGTCACTAATTTTACCAGCGTCTGTACATCTTTGCTGTCTTTGGGCATAACCACTAGCTGCGGCACCAGCTCGAACATGCTAGCGTCATGGCTATATTTTTCCTTCGCCGCTGCCGAGTCGTCCAGCTCACCCTTAAAACCATTTTTGACTAATGTTTGTTTAAAGTTTTCCATAGATACTTCTAAGCATAAGAGAAACTACCACATCCCGCAAGCATCAAACAGACGTCCGGGTCAACCTGGATATTCCAATCC
>CAYZGW010000029.1:0-13479 GCA_964478195.1 uncultured Candidatus Saccharibacteria bacterium | reverse complement strand
TAGTCTTGTTCCATATGTAGTTCAGCACAATGTACATAGCCACCGGGCGGAGTTCGTCTTCCAGATCGCGAATGTTAAACACTACCATAGGATTATTGATGTCTATGTTGCTCGGCTGGCTGAAGATGCCCGCAAAGGTACCGCTTGTATACTTGCGCAGTCGCTGGGCAAGCTGTGGCCCACTGCCACCCATGTGGAGGAGTGTGTCGTACAGATCGGCGATGGTTGGCGGTGGTGCTGTATGGGTTAATGGGTCGTTAGTGATGCCGGCTTTGGCATAGGTTTCAATCAGAGCAGCGTCTAAATCAGCTTCTTCATTTGGAGCAAGTGCCGGCACTAGGGTGCTATTGCCGCCTAGTAGCTGGGCCTGTGCTCCGCCCATCATCAGCCTAAGAAGTCCATGCAATGTTATCAGGTTAGAGCGCAGTGCGTTGTCTGCTTCGTCAGTGTCAACTACGCGCGGCAGGTCGAATGGGTTGATACGGGTAACGCTGTTAAGGCTTAGGCGTACGTAAGCACCTGCTACCGCATCACACATGCGCTCATATTCGTTTTCGGGGTCGATAATGAACACCTCGGTACCGAACATCATACTGCGAAGTGCCTCTAACTTAACGGTAAACGACTTACCGGCACCAGACTTGGCAAACACTACCGAATTGCCGTTCTCTAGCGAAAAACGATCAAAGATAACCAGTCCCGAGTTATGCATATTTATGCCGTACAAAATGCCATTGTCTTGGCTGAGGTCTGCGCTGGTGAACGGAAAGCTAGTGCTAATAGCGCCCGTGCTCATATTCCGCCGGATTTGCAGTTGGTCGACCATCTGTGGCGCTACGCTGTTAAGGCCTTGTTCTTGTTGGCTAGTGGCTGGCTTACTGTAAACCAGTTGTTGTCCCAACATACTTTCTACTTTGTGACTAACAAACTCAAGTTCCTCTACACTGCCAGCGTAGATGGTAAAGTACAGACCAAAACGGAAGAAGCGCTCTTCACCTACCTGCAGCTTGTCGCGCATTTCTTCCGCGTCCAAAATGGCAGCCTGTTTAGCTGGGTCGCGGATGCGTCCCTTTTCGGAGTCAATCTGTATACCAGCTTCCAGTTGGGTGACTTTTTTGCGCAAGTTCTCGAGCACTACCTGGCTTTCTACAGGGTATACGTAGATGGCGATGTCGATAACTTCGTCAAGGTTTACGAGGCCGCTCAACCAGCCAGTATAGATCTGGCGAGGATAACCGTAGATATAGTAAGTACGCGCATACCTGGTACCAAGCTGGAAGTAAGTGCCTTGGAACTCAATTGAGCTTGGTGCAATAAAGTCGCGGAGCGCAGTAATACCCTTCTGAAATGCCGCAGCTACTTCTGCTTGTTCGCGGGCTTGCTGTGCCTGAGCTATGGCGACTGGATCGAGCTGTTTCTTGTCTTTGCGTGCCATTATTGCAATTCTCGCTGTAAGTGTGGTTGTTGGGCCATGCCCTGCCCTTTGGTAATAACATCGGCCGTCAGGTTGTCAAAATTCTTTAGCTGCTGACGAGTGGCCGTATCTGGATTATATGTATCATAATACAGCTCAATTAATTCCTGGGTATCAAGTGGCAACCCTTGAATATTGCATTGCTGTAAGCCGCCCAGAACAGCCTGAACGCGGTTGCGCAGTTCGGTTTTGGCCTTTTCTAGATCGGCATCGTTAATCGTGACATGATCTTCTTTGCTGTTAAAAAGCTGAGCGATGCCAGTAAAGAAGTTCTTGCTTTGACTTAATGCTTTCTGTACGTCAATAACCGGGAAATACGGGATAACTAGATAAAACTTCTTGTCCATGATGTTCGTTTGCCGAGCTAGCTGGTCAATATAGCCAATGTAGTCGTCCATTAGCAGCGCTAACAGCATGTTCTCGTGTTCGGTACGAATCTTATCAAGCTTTTCGATGTATGGCTGCAAATCAACCTTTTGCGAGCGTACAAAAATTTGCACTGGAAAATAAAGAGAGTTCAGGAATCCTTGGTATGAATATTCAACCGCCTCCTGCTCCTGGGGACTCATTAGGTCGAAGTTAATGCTCTTTACCATAACCACACTACGGAACGAGCCGTCATTCATAATGACAATGCCATCACGGATTTCGGCAATCTGCAGCGCGTTTTGAGTGCTATTAGTGTTAGCTTTTGGCGCCAGCTTTACGGCTGGCGCTGGACCGGGTACCACCGGCTGATTTGTCGGCTGTTGCATACTGGGCATGGGCGTGGCTTGAGTGGGCATCACACTCATCGGCTGTGGTACCTGCGGTATAGCAGGCATAGGGTATGGTTGCCCCGTCCCAGTATTTTGTATTTGTCCTTGTTGGTTTGGATCCATTAAGTCCCTTTAGCTCTGCCCACTACTTTCTAAAAGTCGGACTACTCTAATGAAGCGAAATAATCACCTCTCCATCATCCTCTTGTTCCACTTCTTTGTGGACTTGTCGGGCAATGGTCGCCACATCCAGATCGTCGTTGTTTGCAAGGTTCATTATAGCAGCCTGCGTCTGTGGTGTCACTGTTGGTTGTGCGGGTGGTGCCGCTGAGTGTGCTGCTGCCGCCGCCTCGGCTATAAGCTGTTCGGGCGTTTTAAGAGTCTTGAGGTGTCCATATGCAACGGTTTGACTGGCATTTTCTTGCTTCAATTTAGATACTAGCGCCTCTTCTTCTGCGGT
The DNA here is from genome assembly GCA_964478195.1 of uncultured Candidatus Saccharibacteria bacterium. GTDB lineage: Bacteria > Patescibacteriota > Saccharimonadia > Saccharimonadales > UBA4665 > JAJZCD01. Next base: position 10,787 of record CAYZGW010000029.1, on the reverse strand, counting down.
CGGTGTAGCGGCTTGTGGTATAGGAAGACCCGGGGCCGGAATTCCCGGAGTAACGAGTGGTGGGTCTACGAACGTTGCTTGCCCGGGTGCTGCGGTTGTTTGTGGCTGTAAAAACCAATAATCTGCCGGTGGTTGGGCGGCAGCTGTGGCGGCAGGCGGTGTGCTTACCTGGGGCGTTGGCGTAGGTAGTTGCTGCTGCATTTGTGCCAACATCTGCTGGTGGCGAGCCGCGGTAGATGCAGCAATCATGCTATTAAAGTTTTGAGCAATAGGATTGGCAGTTTCATCAAGTATATCGTCTGCTGCACGGATGTCTAAGTTTGACACTTCTTGGGGAAAATTAGAGGCTTGTATAAGTCGATCCGAAGAGGCATCCATTGCAGCACCTGCCATAGCCATACTGACATTTACGTTTTTAATAGCCCACCCCCTGCTATCTATGGTGTTCGCCAGTGCACTCAGGCGGCTCCTTACCTCTTCTTGATTCAGGCCATTTGTGTATTGATGGTCTACGTTCTTGGGTGCGGTAACCGTAACTAATTCCTTAGTCCCGCTTTGGTCCCATATACGTTTTCGCGGCTTAAGCATAAAACGTATCCTGGCAAGTGCCCAGACTTCGGTTGGCTGGTCTTGTCGCCAAGGGAATGCAAAAAAGCCTGTAACTAAGGTAATCGGTACAAAGAGTATAAGCATGAAGGCTGCACCCTTTGCGGCTGTTAGGAATCCAAGGTAGCCGCTAAGGGCTCCTATACCGGCATATATAAACTGTCGGAGCGTTAACGGTCCGACTAACTTATCCTCTGCCTCAATGTCTTGCAGTACTTTGTACGTTGCCATCTGTAGCTAGTATAGCAAAATATTGGTGTAAAAAATGACTAGCCCGTTATGGGCTAGTCATTTTATGATGGAGTGTCTGTTCCACTTGGTCTGTGGCCAGATCGCCTACTTGCAAAGAGTCTTCTGTGCGCTTCTAACACGGGGCCTATAAGGGCCGAAAAAGTGCCGAGGCCCATTGACGCACCTTCCGGACTGCGTCTAATAGCTGCCGCTATAACTTCGCTACGAATATGGTTCTGCTCTTCCCTGTCGGGAGTTAGTCCACTCTCATGGGCCTGGCGAACATACTCATTCATTGGACCTTGAATCTCTGCATCGACTTCATTAAGCCAGTCTTCAGCAAAAAAGTGTGGAAACCGTTCGACTAACGGGTCTGGTGTTGTTTCATGGCGGTCACGCGTTGCTTCCGGTCGAGCTGTTCTAGCTGAGTGTGCAGCGCGAGGGGTAGATGTTCGTGCTTCTGTCTCTGTGCTTGCCTCATCTGTTTCGGTGTCAGTATGAGTCGTAGGTGGTGCTTCTGGCTCTTCGGGTTCAGGGGTATCTCGATGATGTCGGCGAGGACCGCGTTCTCGTCCGGGTCCTGATGGACGAGTCGCCTCTCTTGTCGCTCGAGTAGCTCGCAGGTGTTCACGTTTTGCAGCTTCTTGTTCTTGTGCTCTAGCGTTCCGTTCTGCGATTGCGGCCCAAACGCGTACTTCCATAACAAGCTTTTCGTTGTCGGCGAACTCGGCAGTGTAGTCTCTAATAGCTTGTTCGTGTGCGTTGGTTCTGATTTGGTCTTCCACTTCGCGAGGTAGCGCTTCGGTTCCGTGTTCTGCGCGCCATTCGGCTGCTGCTGCATTAGCGAGGTCCCATCGCCGTGCCCTAATTAGCAGAAGGTTATCCACTTGGAACAAGTTAGGATACATATCCTGGTTTATGGGCAACATGGACTCCCTAATTTGAATTTCTTCGGGAGTAAGTGGAAGATAGGTTCCATGGCGACTGTGTCCGTGGCTTCCAGCCAGATGCTGGCCTAAGTTGTGGAGGTGGTTAACTCCAGGTACGCGCCCAACTGTGTTTGCAACTACAGCTCGTCCTAATGCACGACCTGCCATACCCAGGAGTTCAGCCCGGCGTGGGACATATTGCTGTTCTGGATGATTGCGTAGGCTACGCAGGCGTTCTTCGGGGGTATCTGGGTGGCCAGGTCTTACTTTGCCTACGATAGGGACAAGAGGGGCATCGGGCGAGTACTTTACAGGAATTGCTGGACGAGGAGACATGACAACACCGTTACTAGAGAGCGGGATGGGTGTTATGGCATCCAAGTATGCTGCCGTTCTTATGTCAGTTGTTATTATAGAGCGAGCCTGTTTGAAATGTCGAGCTGCGCTGGAGGTTGCTATAAAACCCTCGCTATACCTATGCTTGCTCAGATCAGAATCGGTAGTATCGGTTATGGGGAGCCTAACGCCTGTAGCTACGAACTCAGTTGTCTCTGGCATGTCCCAATTATCTGAAGTACGTGCCACCACCTCATGTTCTGGAGGTGTTAATGGGGTATCTGCGTGGAGTGTTTCCATTTGGTAAGATTATAGCACATAGTAGTGGAATAATCAACTGGCCAGGCCTCTTTTCGTGTCTGTTAACCACCTTCGGGCGGTTCAGGTGGTCTGCTGCGCCCTGCTGCATCCTCCTGTTGTCCAAAGTTGTGGCGGGTTTGCTGATAGGCTATGCCTTGAGCGTCTTTGTTCTTCTTGAGTAGCTCTAGGTTCTGCGCAACGGTTATAGATGCAGGGTCGGCCGGATTGAGTTTTTGATTCAAGACAGAGTCCGCGATAATTTGGGCGTTCTCTGGTGCCATGTGGTTGAGGGAGTCGTGCAAGTTGTCTAAGGCGGCGTATTCTTGGCCTAAGTTACGCTTTGCCACCTCAATTGCCTGCGCGTTACCGCTACGCTCTGCGATTTCAACGCCCGAATGCGCATGCTGCAGGCGCTTAAGCATCTCGGGTGCTATATTCTTTACAGCCTGACCACGGGCCCGAGCATACTCTCCAGCGCCCTTAGTGTATATGCCATTCTGCATGACGCTGCTATTTGCCTGCTCGTGGGTCATAGTCCCATTGTTCATTGCTTCCATCGCAGTTGATATCGCACCAAAGCCAGAACCGGCGATATCCAGTCGTCCTGATTGCCCAGCCATGCTGCGCATCTGTGCCAACATCGAAGTAGCTGTTTGGCGGTCGCCATGAGTGACGTTGTTGATTGATTCCAGCATCTGAGCCGGACCACCTTCTTTCCAGCCGGTGCCCGTTGCCGCGTTTGCAACTACTGCTGCACGTTCAAAGATTTCATTGGAGACACCGCGTTTGGCGGCACGGATGGCGGCTACACCTTGCTCAAGGGAGCGTCCCTGATAGCCATGATCAGACAGGTATTTACGCCAGTGGGCTTCTGTATTTCCGCCACCCATGTTGCTCATCGTGGCCTGGAGGTAGTCATCGTTACCTTTTATGGCGGCAAAGGCTGAGTTCTTTTCCATATATTCGCCCAATTCGCCTAGGCCATGTGCTGCCGCGGCGCCTTGCATACGAGAACGCATCTTCCATGGTGTAAATCCGGCATTCCTAAGGTTTGCCGCATTACGTGTAGAGGCGTTGAAGGCGTTTGAAAACGCGTTGTCGCCCTTGGCGCGGTTACCAGTAGCCATATCGTGTAAGTTCTGAGCCGTCTTGGTCCCGCGGTATTTCTTTAGACGGTCGAAGGCGCCACGGCCACGGTCGTTGACCAGGCCACCGAGTGTGGCTATGGCGCCTCCGGCTAGCCGGAATGTGAACGGTATCAGGAAGTAAGGAGCGAAGTATGCGGTAAAGGCAATGATTTGGTTGATTGAGCCGGTATTTTTGGAGTTAACGGCGGCAAAGACGCGACCGATGGCAATAAAGGCGGCAATAAGCGGGAACATCAGAAGGCCACGAGAGAATGAATCCCACCAGAGTTTCCAGGCCTTTTGGGTATTAGGCAAAATGTAGCAGACAATGGCCACTGGCGCAAAGATAACTAGCATAGTAATGACCATTTGCCGCAGCGTTAACACCAGGAATGCAAGAGATGTTGCAAGAGCCGCCGTAGCAACGAAGCTAAGCAGTCCGGCAAATCCGAGGGCACCAATTGCACCTGCCACAAATAGACTGGCAATAAACTGCCCACCACCACCGAGGGCCACTGTACCAAAATCTTTGGCGAACGGGTGGTATATGAGTCCGCGTATGCTCAGACCAATGCCATCTATCAGGTTGATGAAGAACATCATGAGCGGCCACGACAGGGTTATGCCGATTATGGCTATGAGTAGCCTAGGCAGTACTTTCCGCAAGGTGTAGGCGTCGAATATCTCGAAGCCAAATGCCTGAGACACGATAGCGACAAGCGCGAATACAACAGCAAGTGCAAGTGCTATGTCCCGCATAACGCTCCACGGCGCATAGTAGTAGCACCATTGATCGCCAGGTGTACATTTAGTGATGTCGTAAGACCCCTGCCCCGGCTTGATGTTCATAAAGTTGTTGATCTCGTCATCAAGGCCCGAAACCACTGTTTCTAGCGCAGTGGCTAGAGGGCATAAGAACCAGCTTAGTGGATTAAAGAGCGATACATGGCAATCGATTTGAGGTCCGCTATCGCTGGTGTTAGTGTTACCTGAACCTATTGAGGGAACGCTGCCCGTAAGAGCCATGGTTACGATAACTGGCACATTACCAAATGTACATACGCCATCGTGCGCAGTTGGTTTCCAGGTTGCAGGCAGGGACTGAGCTTGATCTACGCCGTCTTCATGTATAACAGGCGCGTTAGCAGGGTCGCTGGTGAAAGAAAAAGTTGGAAAGTTTTTTGTACAAGCACCCCCCCAGTTGCTACTAGCTAAAGAAAAATCATTAGTTCCCTTAACACGAGTGTATGTTCCAAAATAGGGCTGCTCATTTGAGCCTGCTTGCTGAAACATCAGCGCTACTGCATCATCCTGCTTATAGTAGGTTGCCCACTCGTTGATGTTGGCGGTGTTGGCTTTGATAGTTGCTGATGAGTGATTACCGGCCACATCGTAGTTGTCGAAGGTGAGGCCCACAATGCCAGGGTGGTTAAGCGCCCAGGCAATCTGGTTGATTTCGTTCAGGCTCCCCTTGTCGTCCATATTGATATCGGTGTTTGCCGTATCAGTATGCATAGTGAGCGTAATGGGGTGACCGCCATTTAAGCGAGTGCCATCGACGGGGGTTGTTATGGTATAGGTCATGGTGTCCCCACCCCAAGTCTGGGCGGTATAAATGTCGCCCGCGAAAAGGATGGTTGTAGCGTTTGAGAACTGAGCTACAGGATTACCCAGTACGTTTGTCAGACAGTTACTAAGTTGGCCATTGTCCGTGGAGCTCTCAAGACAGTTTGTGCCTGCGGTAGTGCTGCCACCACCACTGCTAGGTGGAAAATAAGCCGCGTTACCAATAACGGAATCAGGGTCATTAAGACTCATAGAGAAGCTGCCGCTCCGTGAATAACCACCGGGTATAGTAAAGTCGACGGTTTTGTTTGTTACGTTAATATTGGCCGTAATGGCAACAAGATTCTTACTAAGATCTGATTGGAGGTCAGAGGGGCTACGATACTGTCCTGTGTTCCAAAAACCAAAGAACTGCGTGCCGGTAGCACTAGTTGGCTCTCGAAATAGCCATAATGCGGTTTGGCATTTTTGGTTATTGTCTGCATTCCCACTGTTGAGTCCCTGAAAATCTATGTATAGAACCTTTTTACTCTTAAGGCCGGTGTCGTCAAATGTCGGCTGAAAGCTTCCATTGGTGCCCTGCACATTACTGAGCATATTGGAGATTACCTTGAATTGGTTGTTGACTACGCCTGGACCGTACCCTGTCTGTACGGCTGTAATTGCTAACCAGGCAGCTGCGCTACCCCCATTGGTATTACCAGCGTTGTCGTCGCCAAGGTCAGCTGGCGCATGAAGTGCTGCCGTACATTGGTAGGCACTATGTGGGGGGTTCGTGTTCTGAACCTGATTATCAATAGGGCTATATTGGTCTGGCACTATTGCCGCAGTAGGGTTGCCGGCGGCAGCAGCAGTCGATGGGCGGAGCGCGATATATGCGGTGCCTAGAGGGCTCAGAATAGCAAACAGGGCTGCTACTAAAAGAGCCCTATGTGCAAGTTTCTGTTTTACCTTCACGTTTTCTTCTCTCTGTACCCACCAAGTAATTTCATAGTGATTATCTCAGTTTTGTTGTGATTTTAAAAGCGTCATTTAGCTTGTTTGCAACCTACTAGTAAATGTCAGCACCTGCCACCCGACCTTTGTTTTGACAAGTATTGTACTCATCACATAGTCACCGTCGCTGCCGGTTATAGTGTAGCTGACGGTTACATTTGTTTTGGACGTTAGGATGAGCTTTTGGAATTGTGGGGTCTGGCCTTTAAAGAAAGTACTTAATTTCTTTGTGGTTGCAGCCCAGCTTTCCTGCGACTGGGCGTTCCGTGCGGTACTGGTAAACATGCCATAGCTGGCCTGGCTATTATTGTCCAGAGCTTCTTGGATAAAGGTGGCTGCTATTTGTTTTTCGTGCCGTTGTTGTAGCTGGGTGGTCAGTGTTGAGATGCCCACAATAAGGATTAGCAACACCACCAATCCCCCGCCAATTAGCAAGAGTATTTTCCTCATGCATGAAATTATATAGCCAAGCCGTGTCGTAGCGCAAAAGAAAGATGTTTTGCACCTTTAATTTAACCATCAAACAACTCGTATCTTTAGATAGTGTGGCGGCTTGATAAGAGGCGAAAAGAGGGCTATAGTGGTACAAAATGATACAACAAAAAATAGAAACTGCCACTTGGCGCCTACTGGCTATAGTTGTTGCTACTATTGCCTTAGTAATGATGCTATATGTGCCTGCTTACGGCGACACGCCGAGTACCTGTGTACAGGGGACAGAGGCCAGTTGCCCAGTGAACTCTGCCACAAATTGTAATCTTAATGTTGATAAAGCCGATAAAGCAGTTTTACAGAATTGCACCGATCCGGCGGCTACAAATGCAGATTGTGTGAAATCTTCTACTGACGGCTCTACGCAGTGTAACTTTATTAAGAATTATCTACAGCCGTTTATAAACTTTCTCTCTGCTTTAGTAGGCGTAGCGGTGACTATTTCTATAGTGGTTGGCGGCATACAGTATGGCAGCTCGGCAGGAGATTCTGCCAAAGTGTCGGCGGCTAAAAACCGTATACGCAACTCGATCATCGCCCTGCTAGCGTTCCTGTTCCTGTACGCTATGATGAACTTCCTAATCCCAGGCGGAATAATTTAATAAGAAGTATTATAGAATTAACATATGATGTCATTGTTCGCTCTCTCGTTTCTACGAATATTTGCGGTAACCTGCGATAAAACAAAGCTTTTTGGGTTGTTGGTACCGTGGTATCAATATCTTAACTTAGCACCGAACGCTTCTACCAATGCATGCACGTTTACAGACTTCCAGAACCCGAGCGGTGCTGGAATCCTCGACATACATAGCCCACTCCTCCTTATCGTGCTGGCTGTGCTAGATGATCTCATACGCGTTGCTGCTCTCGTTGCTGTAGGCTACGTGATATATGGCGGCATACAATATGTAACGAGTCAGGGCTCCCCTGATTCTACTCGTAGGGCGCAGCAGACGATCATCAACGCGCTCATAGGTGTTACTTTGGCGATTCTTGCCGCTGCAATAGTAGGATTTATAGGTAACTCGCTTGGAAGTAATGGGAAATAAGGGACATCTCTATGCAACAGGGTCGATTTAGCGCAATCTTAGATTATTCACAACTACCTCAGCCAAATACGGACAATACTATTAGCCATGTGCTGAGTATTGTGTTTGGTATTACGGCTGGCATTGCGGTGCTGATGGTAGTGATTGGAGGGTTCCGTTATATTGCAGCACACGGTGACCCAAACGGAGTTGCACAGGCTCGACAGACGATAATCTACTCGGCAGTTGGTCTAGTGGTAACGATGGCGGCTTACGCAATAGTCACCTTTGTAGTGGGGAGAATTGGCTAGATGAAACGATTCATTTTAGCAGTAACTACTCTCGTTTGCTTATTTGCGCCTGCCACGGCTCTTGCTTACAATCCTCTTTCTAATGCTTGTGGCGCAGGTAATAGCGTTAACACGTCGGCCGCTTGTACGGCTGGCACCGATAACCCTATTGTGGGACAGAACGGCATACTAAAAAAAGCTTCCCTGATTTTATCGTTTATCGCTGGTGTGATGGCGGTGATTATTATAATGGTAAGTGGTTTCAGCTATGTTACTTCCGGCGGCGATGCTAAAAAGGCAGAGAGTGCCCGCAATGGTATTGTGGGTGCTGCCGTAGGACTAGTGATAATCGCAGGAGCCGAAACGATAGTATTATTTGTAGTCAGTAAGCTATAAGGAATCGTAAATGATGAAGCATATCAAACGGATTAGAGTATATATAGCAATCTATGTGGTTGCGATTTTTGGATTTGGTGCAGCAGTGCCTGCTTTTGTAAATGCAGATACACCTCAACCGGAAACGGCCAAGCAGTCGGTTTGCAAGACACTTGATGGAACGGCTGACTGTTCGGCAAAAAATACCGGTGGTTTGACGATTGACGGTATCGTTAGGGCTATTGTAAACATCTTTAGCTTTGTAATAGGCGTCGTTGCAGTAATTATGATGATGGTTGGGGGGTATCGATATATTACCTCTGGCGGCGATAGTAATAAGATTGCGAGCGCCAAGGGTACTATAACGTATGCAATTATTGGCATAATAGTAACAGTGTTGGCGCAGGGTGTTGTTAGGTTTGTGCTGAATAAGGTGCAGTAGATCTGTCAAAGTTGCAAGTTGACCACGAGTGGTGATATAACTAAAGCTAGTATTCAAACAAGAAAGGAATGTTAAAACAAATGTTTAGGTCTCTACGAAATACAATCGTTGCGCTGTTAAGCGCAGCTACACTTGTTGCAGTGCCTCTGGCGGTTCCAGCACTCGTTGCCGCCGATACTGTAAACATTCAAAATTGTCTCGGTCAAGGAACTAGCCTTACTGCGCCCGCTGATAACACCGACTGTACAAATAGTGGTGTTACTACCGGCGCTACTAATGTTAGCAACATCATTAAAACCGTCATTAACTTCTTCTCATTCATAGTGGGTGTCGTTGCGGTGATTATGATTATTGTTGGCGGTTTTCGCTACATTACTTCTGGTGGCGACAGTGGCAACGTGTCTAGCGCCAAGAACACCATTATCTATGCGATCATTGGTTTAGTAGTTGTAGCGCTTGCACAGATTATTGTCCAGTTTGTCTTAAATAAGGTCACTAGTGGCTCATAGGATTCAATAGTAACCCTTTCTTTATAAAACCCGCTTAAGCAAAAGGCGGGTTTTTGCTTATACCCTTCTTTTATTGCTATAAAAACACCCACAAGCCGTGGGTGTTTTTTAGTGTAGTAAAAACGACGGAACAGAAGCTCTTAGATAACCTGAATCTTTTTAACGGTGTCTTGCTTGACCTTAGTGAAACTAATAGTTAGTACGCCGTCTTTGAGTACCGCCTCAATATCTTCTTCTTTTACAGGAACTGGCAAGGCAATGCTACGGCTAAATTCGCCCCAGTAACACTCTTGCACGAAGTAGTTCTCTACATCATCATCCGTGCCGGCCGATAGTGTGCCGTGAATGCTCAGGGTATTATCAGCGATGCTGACGTCAAGGTCTCCCTTATTAACGCCAGCAGTACGCGCCTTAACAACGAGCTTCTCTTTCGTCTCATAGACGTCAACAGCTAATTGTCCGGGCAATACTGCCTCATCTTCATCCCACTCATCAGCTGGTGTAGCAGTAGCTTGTATAGCCTGTGAATCATCCACGGTAACTGCTGCCGTATCATCGTCACCGAGAAACGCCGCAGTTAGTTCGTCGTCTTCCAGTAGTAAATCATCATCGCGATTACGTCGCGCCATAGTAGTTGTTACCCTCCGCCCCTGTTTTCAAACGTGGGGCTTACATTGTCGTTTGCCTTTTTATGTTAAAGTCAGTATAGCTTAGTTTGATAACAGCGTGCAAGGTGGGTTGTACATATTTACAACGGAATAAATACAACATGACCATTAGCATTATAGAACAAATTGTCCGATTGTTTGCGCCTCATCTGTGTTTGGGCTGTGGGGTCGAAGAAGATAAGTTGCTTTGTGAGCTGTGTACGGCAGATTTGCCTCCAGTGCCTTCGCGTTGCTATCGCTGCAAGGCTGCCACGGAGTGCTATAAAGTGTGTGTGGACTGTGTGGGCCATACGCCTCTTAGCCAGGTTGCGGTAAGAACTTACTACCAAGGGCTGACGCAAGAACTGGTGCACCGTATGAAATACGAGCGGGCGCAAGCAGGTATATATGAAGTTGCCGCATTGCTTGCCCCGCTTCTGCCTGTTATGGCAAGCGACGCGGTGGTAGCTCAGATACCCACTGCGACAAGCCGCGTCCGTGCCCGAGGATACGATCATGCTCGTTTGCTGGCTCGGGCTACAGCGCGTCATGGTTCACTTCCCTGTCGGACCCTGTTGTCTCGTATGGGCCAAGCGCATCAAGTAGGTGCTTCACGGGTAGAGCGGCTTAAACAGCTTCAGGGCACTTTTCGGCCGGTGCATGCCGAGTTGATTAAAGGCCGGCATATTATGCTGATAGATGACGTATTGACCACTGGCGCAACTCTAGAAGCGGCTGCCCACGCTTTAAAACGTGCTGGCGCCCGGTCGGTTAGTGCAATTGTGTTTGCCGAAGCCTAGAAAATTTGGACCTTAGCTGCTATAATCGCCTCTGTTATTCCGCTGAGCACAGATGATATGGAAGGGTGTCCGAGCGGTTTAAGGAAACGGTCTTGAAAACCGTCGTGCCAGCA
>CAYZGW010000028.1:0-13986 GCA_964478195.1 uncultured Candidatus Saccharibacteria bacterium | reverse complement strand
TTGGTGTCGGTAATGCCGGGGCCAGCCATCCATAGTTCTAAACCTCCGGGGTTACCGGTGTGTTCGTAGTCCAGTCGGAAGCGATACAGCTTACTAGCGTCAGTGACAGTAAAGGTGCCAGTAAGACGATTTTGCGCTATGCCTTCGGTAACCGTGCCCCAGTTGCTGAATAGTTGGCTGTCGTCTATGTTGAGTCGAGCGCCGTCGTCTGTCCATAGGTTAAATGTGTAGGTACCGGTAGCGGGGAACTTGAGTTTTCCGGTAGCACTCAGCCCGTAGCCATCCATGCCGGCGTCCGGGGTAATGGGCGCCGGGCTGGCTATGAAACTTCGGCCTATATGACCAGGAGCGGTGGCGTCTATGCCCGTGGTGTGCAATTTTGGAGCACCGATCAGGCTACCACCATTTGCGGCCGTGTAGTTGTACCAGGCAACAGCTGGACCGACTATTCCATTATCGTACCCGGTGCTAGTGTGTGGCGTCTGGTTGACGTTTGCGGCGAGCGGCTTATTGTTGGGATCGTACCATGCGGCCGGTGCAGGACCGTAGCTATCTATCGGCCGATCGTCAGTATCGTAAATGGTAGTCGACTTAAGGCCGGTTGCATCGGTAGTGCTATACAGTAGGTCTTTGTAGGTGTCCCATTGCTGAGTGGTGGCATTACCGGTTGCGTCGGTATCTTTGGTGGTACGGAAGGTACTATCGTAGTCTACCCGACGCGTGTAGCCATTCGGCTCAGCATCACCCACAACATGTTCTAGTGTGTAGCCTGGCTGATAATCCATAGCCTGTTGCTGTCGAGCGTCGCCGGCATTGGCAGCGGGTGCGGTAATAGCACTCGCGCGGGCCAGACTATCATAACCGATTTGCGTCAGTACCGTATCGTCGTTCGTACGGACACCAGCCGCTATAGCATCTTCGGCCAAGCTATCGCGTACGGCACTCAGCATGCTGAACGTTGGATCGTACTGGTAGGAAGTACGCTGATTACCCGGTTTTAGCACCAGCGATAGCTGCGGCGTACCGTTTACTAAACTATAGAAGAAGCTGGTAGTACGGCCGTCGTTGGTTTGTACGGCGCAAATGTAGCCGTCTATGCTGCTATCTGCCGGATTTATGAAACTACTGTCCGGCGGCGCAACACATTTGCCCTGCCCATCGCCGCTGTAATACACCGCTGCGTAACGGCCTATATCTACCCCATCGGTAATCTTGGTAATATGAGCGGGCGTGCCGGCATAGGTGTACTGAAGCGCTGCCGGTTTACGATCATCCACCGGGTTGGTTACCGATGTCAATGTGCCATCCGCCTTAAAGACATAGGTACGACCGTCGACATCATTAAGGGTCAACGTGCCATCATTGTTGCGCACCAGTTGGCCATCTTCGTTGACGGGTGGTTTATAACCCGACCCGGTCCAGGTGTAAATGTGCGTGTCGCCGCTTGAATCACTCAGTGTCACGGCACTGTCATTAATGGTGGCGTGGTCATAGCTGAGGTTGCCATCTGGGTCGATACCCAGTTGCCAACCAGCGGGCAATACTTGGGCACTAGGCGTCAGCCAAGAAGTCGGGACAATTTGCCCGGTGGAGGCGCCATTTGCTTTTACCAGTACCGCTAAAGCTGCGGCACCTCCTGAGTCATAGTAATCAATCTGTATGGGGTATCTACCGCCCGCAAAGTGTGTACTGCCACCATATTTTTCGGCGCAGCAGCCATTAGTGTAATTATCGGCAACCGTCGTACCGTTAACGCTTACCCGAGCACCGTCATCGGCATTGGTACCAAACACATAATCCCCAGCTGACAACTGTATGTAGCCAGACCAACGCGCCATAAAATCGTTAACTGCACTGCCCGGAACGGGACCGCCGCTATTCCAATTAAAGCTCATAGCAGGGTCCAAGCGACGGACTAACAGCTGCTTTTGATTTTCGGGTGCATCAAGATTATAGCCAGCATTGTTTGCATAGTATGAGCCGGTTAAGCCATGTTGCTGAGCAATAGGACGAGCGCCGGTTTGCAGCCATTCAGGTTTGACTACCCCTTCAGGTACTGCCCCTTTTACGTACAGATGCGCGTACGCTGTACTTGTATATTCTATATAATCAGCCCGAAGCGGCACCACTTGGCCTGCATTTAAAGTAATGGCCGAGCCGTAGCATACACCACTATAGCAACCACCGCCGCTATACACTTGCTGGCCGTTGACGGTCACGGTCATGGTGTCGTCATGGTTACCGCCAAAGTAATAGGTACCACTACTTGGCGCTACGAAATATCCGACCCACGTAGCTGAATAGTTGTCATTGTTTATGACATCGCCCGACGGCGAACCGTTACCCCAATTAAAATCAATGTTCTGATCGACACGTGTTAGCACTGGGCTGCCACTTTCGGTAGTATTGTTCCAATAGCTACCGACTAGTCCCTGGCGCGAACGCACAGGCGAGTTGTAATCCAGTGACACGCCTAGGCCACCACCAAGCGCAGTGCTGCTATGACTGCTGATGCTTGTTGAGACATTGCCGTTTGTTAGATCCACATCAACCGGACCCACCGAATCATAGGTCTGCGTTTTGTCTTTACCGCGCCGCGAGTCAATCGTGAACTTGATTGCCGCTGACGGCGCACTGTAACCATACGGATCACGACTATACACATGCAGATAGTACGTTGATCCATCTTGGAGGACGCCATCCGGTACCGTCCACTGTGTGCTATTGATATCGCCGGAGTTAATCACCGTACCCGACTCACCATCGCTACCTGTCGCTATACGAAAGTAATATGAAACAGGATCGCCATCTACATCGCCGACCCCGTTAATCTGGAAGCTCGGCTGTGCATCGGTAAAGGTTTGACCAGACTGAGGTGTTACTACAGACGGGGTAGTAGGGGTGGTGCTGTATTCGTAATGCATATAGGAAAGGTCAGGGTCAAAGCCTTTCCAAGAGGTATAGGTTCCATACACCTCACCCCACAGCGACCAACACGGACCCCAATCCGCGCGATTGGCTTCGAACTGGACAGCACTAGTCATGTCTATATCGCCCGCGTAGTCTACAATAGCGCTACCACCAGGTGCACCGCCGTCTATACCACCATAGCTAAAGCTATTCGCGTGCTGCAGCCAGAAGATACGGGCGCCGCCGACTCCCACCAAGTATGAACGATTCGCCTGTTGCAAATGCATCGCCGCATAGGTGACGACTTTGCCCGAAAGGAAGCCTATATTTCCCGTACATAAAACCGTGCGCCAGTTTTTATAACCGTTGTCATAGAGCTGTCCAGCGTTCATATAACACGAGCTGCTGCTGCACACATACCCGTCAGATTTGTAGGCAGTGTACCCGTAACTCACTGTAGGGCCGTTCGTCCAGCTTGGGTCAATAACTACCGGGAACTGGTCGTCTGTCTGCTTTGAGAGCCAACTCTTATCAAGTCTTATGCTTAGCACACCGTTTTTGTAATCTTGTGAAATAACCTTTTCGCTGGTTGGACCTGATTTTTGCAGCGTTACGCTAAGCTCTGTCAGCAACTGTTTAGTCCCATCTATACTAAAGCCACCATCCGCAGTGGGCGTTAGATCTACGCCAGCAATATCGTAGGCGAAATTAGTTTGCGCACTTGCACTCTTTACAATGATCTCTTCTTTGAGCGCGTCGGCTTTCACCGAATACATCACGTCCACATCGGGCCACAGGTCTTTGTAGATAACCGTTTGCACGCCGTTTTTCGTCACAACATCTGGCGTTACACTGGCAGCGTTATGCGGGCTGAAGGCTATCTTTTTGCCGCCCGCTTCTATGCGGACCATGCCAACGGAATCGTCACTGGCGGCAAACCGGGCTTGCCAATCGCTTGCGGCTAACTTATAGGTGTGCAGTGTCTGTACTTTATCTTTTACAAAAGCTAGCGCTTTGCCAAACACGTTAGTGCTATCTGCTGCATTGTTGTCTTGCACTAATATGTCGTTGAGTTTTTCCCACTTGCCGTTTACTTTGTAGTTAATGCGGTGCATGTAGCTGCGCACTTCGGCTTTGCCATTACCCAGATCATAGGTATCGGACGTAGCCGTTCGTTTACCAACAACCTCCTCGTGCTTGGCTGGTTGTTTTTTGCCCGGTCCATCCGAGGCTTCACCTGCAAGCGGCGCATCCTCGCTAGTATCAAATACACCCTTTTTAGCATCAGCCGCAGCCGCTACATGTGTATTGCTTGGAGTAAGCGCACTAGCGTAATGAGTGCCCATTTGTTTACTTGTATCGACCGGTGGCGCGGCATGAGCACTCTTAG
The DNA here is from genome assembly GCA_964478195.1 of uncultured Candidatus Saccharibacteria bacterium. Lineage (GTDB taxonomy): Bacteria > Patescibacteriota > Saccharimonadia > Saccharimonadales > UBA4665 > JAJZCD01. The sequence continues at coordinate 9,686 of CAYZGW010000028.1, read as the reverse complement.
GGTTGCCCTGCATATGTCCGGGCATATTAGCAACCATAGCTGATGCCGCCGGCGCCATAGCACTAAATAACACGACAGCGCACAGCAGTGCATATACGCAGCGTGCTACACTTTTACTAAATCGTTTTGGTAAGCCGATAATAAATCTAGCTTTGTACATTTCCCCTGCTCCTCTGTTTATATACGCGCTTTGTCTTAATCATATTTGATAGGCTGCGCTGCGCAAACTTCAGTCGACTTGCAGCTATACATTAGCTTAAGGGGTTTACTCTACCGCTAACAGAGATGTTATTGTAGTCTTTCTTACATTAAATTATTAAAAGAAGATTAACTGTCCCTACTGGACTAGGCTGCTCAGCAGCAGCAACCACCGCACGAGTCTTAACGAGAATATTTTGCGGGAACTTTGCGGCGAGTTTGCACATATAAACCACCGGCAAGCAATACTATTGCTGTACAGATAATAGCTGTAATGTTTAGCCCCGTATCAGTTAGGCTGCCCGTAGCTGCCAGTGCCGGGCCCGCAGGGTCAACAATTTGGCCGTTTACGTTGCCGTCTTGGTCCAGTGAGCCGCCATCAGTAACTTGGTAGGTTACTTTGAGCGCTGCTTGACCGCCGATAGTCACATTACTGAAGACAGCGTTTGGTACCGTTGTATATACCTTAGTATTTGCATTGTATTTGCGCAGTACGTATTTGCCGGCATCATAGTTGCCGTAATAATACTGTGTAATCACAGCGGTGCCGCCTTGTGCCGGACAAGTGAGCATAAAGTTCATCATTCCCGCGGGATAGCTGTAACTGTTATCAACTGCGCTATTCGATGATTCAGGCACGACTGAAACATTAGCGTTTTGGTCGCATCCAGCACTTTGTAGCACGGCATATTTATTAGTAATCGTATCAACCAGACTAGTTACATTAGTCTGCTGGCTATCTTGCACGCCGTCACCATTGGCGTCTCCACTATTCGGCGCTGCTGTTTCAGTGCTGCTGCTAACACCGTCAATATCGTCATCCGCTACCACGCCAAAGGTGGGATAGAGGCTGGCATGTGCAACCCATATGCCGCTAAAATTCCAGGCGTCCATGGGTGCATTCGTTTTGGCATAGAAATAATTAAGTGATAACCCGTCAGTATCTTTAGCAGTACAATCGCCAATATCATCAGGCGCCGAACAGTCGGCTTGGCCGGTGCGATGTTTATCGAAATAATTCGCTGTGGCCGTTAAAGACAGGCTCCCGTTATGATATTCGCCTACAAGCCCAGCAGAGGAACTGCCGGAATTTACGGTAACCTGGCCGGTAGCAAACGTATGGCTTACCGTAGCCGATGTCAGGCCGTCCTGATAGCCGCCCATATAGCCGATCAGGCCGCCAGCAGAACCTGCCGCGCTTACACTGCCGCTAGCGTAGGCACGCTGTACGGTACTAGTCGTTTCCGTGCCATCTTCACCAGTATACGAATACCCGATCAGGCCACCGGCGTCACCACCATTGGGCGCAGAAACATTGCCCTGCGCATACACATCTTGGATCGTCACATTAGTTGTTCCGTCATAACCTTCGGAATATAGGTAGCCGATTAGGCCGCCGGCGTAATCGCTTCCGGTAGCAGTCACGTTACCCGAAGCATAGGAATGCTCCAGCGTCAGATTGCCCGCACTATACGCGCCAAGCTCACCGACTAGACCACCGACTTCACCGTAACCATTCACGTCTCCGGTAACAGCGATCCCAGAAATTTCATGGCTATTGCCATCACTAATGTAGTAGCCACCAGTTAGACCACCGGCATAGTAGTCATTGCCGTTGACTGTCATAGACGAGGTGATGTTTTCAAAGTTACTATTCTCTGCCTCGCCTGCCACGCCACCGACGTAGCTAGAGGTGCCAGAGACAGTTCCGCTCAACGTCAAATTTTCAATGGTAGCACCGGCAACGGTCCTAAACAGTCCTACGTCATTGCTACCGGTAATATTTAGTCCACTAATAGTGTGCCCTTGACCGTCAAACGTCCCATGATACCCATTCGTAAAAAGCGGATACGCAACGGTGCCCGTACAGTCAATATCCTTTGTCAGGTTGATGGTATCGTAGTTATCATTATTGTCACTCAGAGTTTTTAGGGCTGCACAGGTGTTTACATCGTCTGTTGGTGCGCTCACGTTTAAGGTGACCGTTTTGGAAGCTACCGTTGGTTCGCTGCTATCCGTCCCAAACTCAACTACATATCCCTGGAGCGTTGCATTTGTGCACGGCAAGTCATTCCACTTGCCACTTGCGCCGGATAGGAACTGGCCGCAGTCTTCACCATGATCAGCCTCTTGATTGTTAAAGGAGTCATTCGGCTCGCCGCTATTCCAGTTAGAATAGCGGCCGCTGTTAGCCAGACAGCCAGCAGGTGTCCCGGCAGAGTAATTGCCCGTACAAAAATTGGTGCCGCTCTCTGGACCATCTACCCATTTCCACACGCTCTCGCTGGCAGCGTCACTAGCACCCATCCAGCCAGCACCTTCCAAGCGCGCCGAGACATAATCGTTTTCTGCTTGTGACGTAATGGTTGTTAAGTAGCCGGTCAGCCCTTGATAGGTCATGGCGTCAGCTGCAGTTTTAGCGTTTGTCCAATCGATGCCACTCGGTACGCTCACAAACTGGTAGACATGGCCATTGCCTGGATAATACACTTGATCGGCACCAATCGTCGTAGCTTCCAGCGTGTCCGTGCCAATGGTGTTGTTATTGGCGTAGTGCACATGCGCCATAGCAGCGTTTAGGTTAGCGAGCGTACCGGTGAGCGACAGCACACTAGATGGATTAGAGCCATTCACCGTGATATTAGTAGTATCAGTAGCGTTTAATGTACCGCTAGAAACCCGCAGCTGTACTGTAGTAGTACTGGAAAGATCACCTGACAGCTGCAAATCTGCCAGTGTAGTCTGACCCGTAACGCCAGCGATGCTAGACGGACCAGTAAAACTGGTGGGTGATGTGGCATGTACCAACGCTGGTACTAGAAAATTTACCGCTGGAGCAAATAATAGCAACAATGAGCTGACGTACAGTCTGCCACGATCCGTTATACTGTTTTTATTCAAAACGTCTCTCCACGTAAAGCTTAAGTTTGATTATAGGTAGTTCACCGGGTCCGTACAAGCTTTGACTCTAAACAAATGCAGATAGTTAATTAAATGTTCAGATTTAGTTAAATAGCTGCCGTCTACAAGATTTATTAGCGCCGTCTCTTTGGCACGTTCGCGTCGGACGACAGCCACCAATTGCTAGCAAGGTCTGCCAGAGCCACATGGTCGCCCTAGCGCCATGCGAGCAATACACTAAAGCACCGTTCCGATAAATCGGAATTCTTACAGAATCTTTAAAAAACCATTGCTATATTAGCCCGCGGCAGTTTTCCCCTGAGAGCTGGCCGAGTCCCAACCTTCCCATCCCAACAATCCTAGGGAGCATTCCATGGGGGCAGCTGTATGGATATACACTCAGCTTTGTGCCTTGCTAACAACTGAGCACAGGCTGGTGATCCAACGAACCCAGCAGCAGATCAAGCTCCGGAAAAAGCTGGCAGGGCGACAGGAGCGGACACTGGACAACTTCGTCCTGGTGAGCTGCTCCTTCTCAGCCACTGTCCTCGGTGTCTTGATGAGCGTCATGTTCTGGCGATACGGCATACCAGAGGTGAAAGCTACTTTCTGGCCGTGGATCACGCTCGACTCAGTGATCCAGTTCATCGGACTGATCGAAGCAACAGCAGCGTTTAAGACCAGGGCGAACCTCAGTTCGCTTGTGTCACTCGGCGCAGGGCTGCCTGCAGTGCAATCACTTCTCGGCCTATGGTGGCGCGGTGAAGTTCTGTCGGCGCTACAATGGTTTGGAATCGCACTGGTGTGCGGAGGACTGTGGCTGGATCGGTCGAACGCAAAGCCCGTTTCAGGCCCTCAGGCAGCACAACCCGTACCGGTAGCTTCGAAGTGGTGGCTAGCTCGGGCCTACACCTGGACACAGGCTACACCCCGTCGCCAGTACACCATCGCACTTGCGACATGGCCTTTTGGGGCGTTTGCGCTCAAGCCGGCATTGGCGTCCATCTCGTCAGACACGCCCGCCAAGCCCTTTCTGGGTGCCTTCATGCTACTGGGGATCATGGTGATCCTAGCGGCAGCCCTCTGTCTGTGCGTACAACGCATATCTGAACGGAGAGCCGGCAAGCGACAGCCCCTCAAGTGCACCGCAAGAACAGCCGCACAGCTCGTCTGGCAGGACATAGCCGACCGAACCACGCTGGTTCTATTCGGAATCGGAGGAGTCATAGTAGGAGCTCAACAGTTCTTCGACCTCATGGCTTACGCCATCGCCAAGGTCGCAGTAGTTGCGTCTCTGACCGAGACGCAAATCGTGTACAACATTCCGCTATCACTGCTCTTCCCGAAGGTGGAGCAATGGCTTACGCGGCTACTACGGCGGCAACGATCTGATCCTGGCCCCGAGCCAGAGACCAAACTGAGGACTGAGTCTGACCCTGACCCCGCGCAGGAGGAAGGGCTCACTCTTCGAACGGGGGTCGCGGCCGGGATCGTCACATTGGGCGCCCTACTGATTGGCAATATAGCCGCCCTACTGACTGGAAGGTAGGTGATGTACGGCCGGCAGGCAAGAATCTTAGAGCTTTTAGGAGCTCAGATTCTTGCCGCCGGCTTTTCGACAGCTTTCAAGAAGCATGCTATATCTGCTTAAACCAGCTTTCATCTATAATAACCTCTTCGGTGAGTTCCGTCTTAACACCTAAATTTAGTTCTTTTAGCAAGGCAGCCAGTTGAGGGCCATCTACCAGATCAATTGGCACTGAGCCATCTCTGTTTGCTTCTTGCTTAGCATCACGGGTAAACGTGCCGGTAGTTATAAATATCCCCTTCTCAGCCCTGCCAGACATAGTTCCCTTAAATTCTCTGATTTCGGGCGAAGCAACTGTTTTCTTATACCGCTTGGCCTGAAATATCACACGCATACTTAGCAGGCCACCCATTTTATAAATCCCTCGGCCATCAATACCGCCATCACCAGAACGGCCTTCAACATTAACTTCTGTAAAACCTGACTCGCGCAGTAGTCGCTGACAGAGTCGCTCAAAAGCTGCAGGTTCGATTTGTTTTATAGTAGCGAGCAAAGCATCTTCCCACTCCTGCTTCTCGTCAATGTCCTCGGCATCACTATAGACTTCTTGTTTTTTATCGAGCTGTTTTACGTATCGCTCGACTTCCCTGGAGTCTACCGGTTGGCCATTAAACCCCTTTGCCGTAAGAGCCCATACTCCACGAGCCGAATTCTCAATAAGCCCGTAGCGCTTTAGATAGTTTCTTGCCCAAGCGCACCTATAACTTAGCTTTGTTCTGTTACCCCTGTGTATCTCGTTGATTTCTTTGTCTGAAAGACGTAGCTTTTCGGCAACTTTTTCCTCGATCTCTTCGTTGCGACCGGAACCACCTAGCTCCGTTAAGGCATCTAATACAGGATTGAACAATTGATCATAGGTTGGGACAGGCATAGTTCCATCTTAGCAGACACTAAACAGGGTCAGAAACAAGGAGCTCCTTAAGCGCCTTCTTAGCAAGCTCTTTCACCCCCTGGATATGCGCTTCGATCCTGTCCTGTCCTGTTTTCTCGCCAGTTGATAAAAACTTCTTAGCGGCTGCAATGGTATTAAGTAAGGTGCTGTTAACCACGAACAACGTGTACGGATCATGTATAAGGTCGAGCTCCTCGACTCTTGTGACTTCTTCCACGACGCCAATGAGTCTTTGCTCCAGGTCATCTATGCCAGGCTCCGTAACGCCCCTAGTAAGGCCCTCGCGAAGCACATGCCGCCGTTCCCATTCAGTGACTCGCTTCTCTTCAATCCAGTCAAGCGGTGGCAGTGGAAATACGGCTCTTACACCTGGTGCATGCGCACGTAGCCTTAGTACACCTTTGAGCTCCATGTCTTTCACATACTTTCTACCTGTTTCATCTGAATTAGAAGGCAGTTGGGTCGCATAGAATACCCCGGGGCGAACCTCTTCAATTTCAAGATAATGCCCTTCGTGAGCGCCCAAAGCTAGGTCAGCTAGCGTACAATGGATTTTATGTACACCCTCAACCTCTCCCGGTCGCAGTAGCCGACTCGTCCGAGACGGAATATCTTCCCAACCCTCCGAGACCAGCCCTCCAATGATAGACGACTTTCCCGCGCTAGTAATTTGACCCGTAATAGCTGCGAACTCTACCCCCCGTAGTCTTTCAACGCTTTCAGCAGAAGGCGTATATTGATCACCAACGTAATCCCCAAGATTCTCAGGTGTTATAAGCCCGCTACCGTGAGCGTCGCCTAGAATAACGCTAGTCTCTGCCGTATTTACCATAAAGTACTTTTATACCACGTAACATTTCTTTGCACAATTCGCCCATAGACATACAACCTTAAAATCTATCGTTTTACTAGCGAGTATTAAGGCCATAGTTGACGCGTGCTGTATCATAAACACATTTAGGCGAACCAAAAAATTGATGAGATTGGCTGGTTCAAGAAAGCTGATTTACCTTCGCCGCTCCATTCACAGTTTTGGAGATCATATCAAATCGCCCTCGATAGGGGCATCGTGAAGTAACCAATCCAGACGTAGTAGCCTAAAGCTTATTTCTTAGAAGAGGTAAAAATTGATACAAGACTCAAGAATAGATACATACATGCCGAGGCAATCAGCGTAAACACTAAAGAAATAAGAAGGTTTGAATCCTCAAACTGCCGCCTATCGCTGATATATACATATAGCTTATAAAAGAAGCAGCATAGTACCCCACCAGCGAACGCTATCAGTAACCTTCTTTTATTAAGGCTTTTGGATATTCGCATACTGTAACTATATCAGGCTAGCAAAAGGCCTCGTATTTCCCTGAGGTCGTAAGATCTATGCTCGGGGTGCATAGGCGCAACCAAATTACAGGCTAATCTCTATAGAATTGCTCTACTGGAATCAAGTGTTACCTGTTTGATGTTAGTTAGAGTCCAAGCCCAAACTTAATCCAGACCTGCCTAACTCTTCCAGCAAGTATCGTTCTTCTGACACACTGAATTCAGGGTTTCGCCAAGTTCCAGGCTGGTACTCTACTACTTGACCGTTTTGAACGCCCTGGGTTCCGGCGACAGTATCTAGAAGTGGCTGATGCGTAACAATTACAAGATTCCCATCTCCAGGCATTGCGTTAGCTTCTACCAACGCGGCTTCCAACATTTCGTCGAGAGCTTTTACTCCCCAGGGAGCGTTACCAATAATATTGATGCGCCTGCTGGACATGACACTGGCTCCAATTATACCGGCAATAATATGCGAAGTCTGTAGGGCACGTGGCGCGTCTGAGCTAAGCAGTCTTGCTTCATGGTTTACACCAGCTGAAAGCAACTGTTGCCCCGCTCTCTCGGACTCTGCCCTTCCCACTTCAGTGAGACCTCCGGACCTAGAGTCATAGCTACCATGTCTGACCATATACATTTTGTCTGGACCTATCATACCAGCGACTATAAGTAGGTGCTTGCTGAATTGCAAGCGTATGCGCTAAAAACCACCAAAGCGGCTCGAATAATGTGTACTTGCAAGAAATAGCGGCTCAAGTGGAGCAAGTTGGAATTTTCTTAGCGGGACTTGGGTTAATAGAAGCGAATATCCAGCATCGGCATCCACTTGAGTCGTTCTACAGCGCCGTACTAGAACTTAAGGAATAATGATTTGTTGATCACCGTCAATGATTAGTGCTTGCTCATCCGTAATGCACACTGTTTTATAGCCTTCCGCTTCTAGAGGAACAAGGACACTACCATGCATGATATGACCGTATTTTTCGTTTTGCCAGTGTGGGATTACAACCGTTTCAGTTAGGCCAAGTCCTGCGGTCAGGTATTCGGGCGCCCTAATAGGGTCGTCAGCCTTTTCAAAATGCTTTAGCGTTGGTCCGGCAACAATTGCCCCAGCGCTGCCACCACCATACACTTTCCCACTCCGTACTAATCGCTGAATCATAGTGTCTGCTTTCGTTTCACGCACTATCCAGCGTAGATAGTACGTGTTGCCACCACCCAGCCAAATCGCGTCTGCCTTAGCTAGTCTGGGTAACAGTAACTTTCTTCCCGCAAGGTATTCTTGCAAGTCTACAAAATCTACCCGAAAACCAAGTGCTTGAATACTATCTCGATTGCGGTACATCCACGACTTGTCACCCTCTTCAACGTCCGCAGCATTCTCAATAAGTGCAATAGTCACGTCTTTAGCATCAGACTTTCCGGTGAGACCGAGAAAGGCGGGACCCTGCTCATAAGAAATCGCCTTAGAGGAGAGAAATAACTTCATTCTTTCATCATATCAAATGACCGAACAAGGCTTGAACCCACCTAACGGGGATGAAGAGAAATTAGTTCTTGGGCCAGTCTCAATATGCAAGTATATTGATGGCGAAACCAGGTTCGATTCTTAGCCAAAACCAAGAAAAAAGCCTGACAAAGTCAGACTCTTTTCTTGGTTGCCAAGTACAATCGAATTGGAACCTTATCTTATCGGAGTTGAGTCGATGGAAACAAATCTATAGAGGCGGTAGTCTGTTGAGTTACTCTACCGCATCACACTAGAACCATCGAGAGCTATTGCAGCATCGAACCGATGACAATCCTAAAGATCCGCTGTGGGTTCGTTAATATCAATAAACCCACCAGAGGAATCAACATCCGCCCACGCCGGAGCCTGTACGTTCAACTTATGCCAAAAGACAGCTACTTTTTTAGAGGGGTTGTACTTCAAAAAGTACACCCCCGCATAAGGATTCCCTTTGAGTTTATATGTACTGACACCATTACTCTGTGTTGGTGCAACTGATTGGTCAACCATAATACCGTCGGGCCCATGTGCAGCCACAAATGCATTCAGGCCAGCTGTGTTTGTAATCTTAGCGTAATCGAACTCAGCGGTTAGTATCCAATTATTGTTGGGTAGCGTATTGATAGGATTTTCTATATCGCTCAGTGACGAGTCTTCAATAGTGCAACTGTCATTCCCCTGCCATGCACCCGGGCCAATCTGGTGTGCTACGGTGACAGCGTGCTTTGAGGCCGCCACATAAACCTTACCTTTGGCTGTATCTTCATAGATTTTTACAGGCACAGAAATTGTCTTTGGCGTAGTACCTTGGCATTCTGCATTATTTGCAACCATCTTGGAGTACGTAAGATTGATACCAGTATCATAATTCATATACTTCTCATAGGTTGCGTCCAGGCTCACAGTTTTAGTACCATGCAGGGTCGTGGCCTGTTTGGTTGTACTCGACGAATCGGAGTTAGCGGATGTTGCATAATTTTTGTCGCTTGACTGCTTTGCGTGGTATACGAACCATCCAGTGAAGCCGAGAATGCCGACAACTATTAGTAGTAGGAGCGCTTCGACTACACTGAAGCCCAGAGAGTTTTTTAGTCTTTTCATACTTAAATCTTAAGCTGCGTTAAGCTAATTTACAATCAAACAAGACTCGAACCAAATTACTTCTTAGGCGATTTTAAACAAACAAAAACCTCTGCCATATAGACAGAGGTCAAAGTGCTTTTGGTTGCGGGACCAGGACTCGAACCTGGGACCTCATGGTTATGAGCCATGCG
>CAYZGW010000027.1:3546-14568 GCA_964478195.1 uncultured Candidatus Saccharibacteria bacterium | reverse complement strand
GCATGCCATTGCCAGTCTTGCACCTCTGGCATATCAACGCCGTGTACCTTTATGTAGGCTCTGTGTTCAATCAGCTTCTTTTCCATAAGCTCTGTTAGGGCGAGCGCGACACTACTTGCAAGGCCTGTCCGTTCGATAACATCCATGACCAAGTGGAACCTGTCCATATCGTTACGTACGGTCATGTCGAAGGCTGTAGTGATGGTACCTTCCTCTTTATAGCCACGGACATGAAGGTTGCGGTTTGCGCGCCGGTATGTCAGGCGGTGAATGACCCATGGATAACCATGAAAGGCGAATATGATCTCTTTATCTTTTGTAAAAAGTGCGTCGTATTCGGGATCGCTTAGTCCGTGCGGATGTTCGGTGTCGGGCTGCAAACGCATCAGGTCGATGACATTAACTACTCGCACTTTTAGGTCGGGCAGGTGCTCGCGTAAAATCGAAACGGCAGCTAGGGTCTCGAGTGTTGGTACGTCGCCGGCACAGGCCATAATGACATCAGGGTCATCGTCCAAGTCATTACTTGCCCAGTCCCAGACACCAGCCCCTTTTGTGCAGTGTTCAATGGCCTCATCCATCGAGAGCCACTGTGGACTATCATGCTTGCCAGTAATTGTTAAGTTTATATAGTTACGGCTTTTTAAGCAGTGATCTATAGTCGAGAGCAATGTGTTAGCGTCGGGCGGCAGATAAATACGTACCACCGACGCTTTCTTGTTTAGTAAATGGTCGATAAACCCCGGATCTTGATGGGTAAAGCCATTGTGGTCTTGTCGCCAAACGTGCGACGTCAAAAGGTAATTTAGTGACGCGATTTGATGTCGCCACGGCAACTCACTACTCATCTTTATCCATTTGGCATGCTGGTTGACCATTGAATCGACAATACGAATAAATGCTTCGTAGCTATGAAGGAGCCCATGCCTACCAGTAAGTAAATAGCCTTCAAGCCAACCTTCGGCCTGATGTTCGCTTAGCATTGAATCAAGTACGGCACCGTTTGTAGCTAGAAACTCGTCGTTTGACTTAACGCGGGCTTCCCATTGGCGATTGGTAGCTTCGAAGACTGCTTCAAGCCGGTTGGATACTAGCTCGTCCGGTCCAAAGATACGGAAATTCTGGTGTATTTCATTTTGTTTGATGACATCTCGAAGATACGGCCCTAGCGCATGCACATTTCCTTCGCTAGCGATACTGCGTTGTTTGACGGTAACTGCGTACTTGCGAAAGTCTGGCAAATCGAGTTCCCGCATAAAACTACCGCCATTGGCGTGTGGATTGGCGCCCATACGCTGCCTGCCACTAGGTGCAAGTGCCGCAAGCTCTGGCAGCAGTGTGCCCTCTTCGTCAAATAGCTCTTCTGGTTTGTAGCTTTTTAGCCAAGTTTCGAGTGCTGCTACGTTGTCTGGACATGTGGCATCAACCGCTAGAGGTACTTGATGCGAACGGAAGTTATTTTCAATCTGTTTACCGTCGATCATTTTTGGTCCGGTCCAGCCTTTGGGGGAATTTAAGACGATCATTGGCCATCGTGGACGAGTAACATCGTTGTTGTCACGGGCATTGCTTTGAATCCGCTTAATTTCGGCAACTGCTTCATCGAGTTTGGCTGCCATAAGCTGATGCATATGCATCGGATCATCACCTTCAACGAAGTATGGGGTCCAGCCGTATCCGCGTAAAAGCTGTTCGAGCTCGTCGTGTTCTATACGGGCGAGAATCGTAGGATTGCTAATCTTGTAGCCATTGAGGTGTAGAATCGGCAGTACTGCGCCGTCGGTCTTTGGATTGATGAATTTGTTGGAGTGCCAAGCGGTTGCTAATGGCCCGGTTTCTGCTTCGCCATCTCCCACGACACACGCGGTGATAAGATCGGGGTTATCTAAAATGGCGCCGAAGGCGTGGCTTAGTGAGTAGCCAAGTTCGCCACCTTCATGAATCGAGCCAGGCACCTGCGGCGATACATGGCTGGACAGTCCACCTGGGAAAGAGAACATCTGAAATAACTTTCTCATGCCGGCTGCATCTTGAGTAACCTCAGGATAGTATTCCGTAAATGTGCCTTCTAAATATACATTGCCAACTAACGCTGGACCACCATGGCCTGGGCCAGAGATGTAGATCATATTTAGCTTATTTTCTTTTATGATACGGTTGAGGTGCACGTAAATAAAATTCTGACCTGGTGTTGTACCCCAGTGGCCAAGCAACAACTTTTTCACATGCTCAAGTTTGAGCGGTTCCTTAAGGAGTGGGTTGTCGCAAAGATAAATTTGGCCAACCGATAAATAGTTGGCTGCTCGCCAATAGCCGTCGATGTTCTGTAGTGTTTTTTCGTTTAATGGGCCGTTGGTCGTGGTATTCATGGTTATCCCTTAGTTATCTTGTAGTAATGTTACTGTTTCACGTGCGATTGTCGCGGCCTCGTCGGTATGGATGACATGCACACCCACAGGACTTCCGTCTGCTGATATAAGGCGTGCGCCCGTACTGTTGCGGCTACTGTCCAGGTTAATACCAAGAAATTCCAGCCCACCACAAACCCGTTCTCTGATTTTTGGAGCGTTTTCGCCTATGCCGCCGGTGAATACTAGGGTGTTCAGGCCCCCTAAGGCCGCTGCAAAGCCGCCGATTGTCTTTTTAACGTGGTAGCAAAAAATGTCGACTGCATCTTTGGCGCGTTTATCATGAGCCTCGTTTTCGAGCAGTTGTTTCATATCATGCGTTGTTTCGGAAATGCCGAGTAGCCCTGATTCAAGATGGGCCATATGATTAAATCGTTCGGCATCATAGTTTTCTGTGGTCGCAAGATAGAGTACGAGTCCGGGGTCAAGATCACCCGAACGCGTGCTCATGGGGATGCCCGACGCGGGGGTCATACTCATGGTTGTATCGATTGGGCTGCCATTTTTAAGTGCGGCCAGACTGGCGCCACTGCCCAGGTGCGCAATAATGACTTTGCCCTGTGCGGCGTCGTCACCTTCCACGCGGCGCAGCTCCTCTACGATGTAAGCGTAGGACAGGCCGTGAAATCCATAGCGGCGAATGCCTTTGTTGCTTAATATGCGGGGAATGGGAAGTAGGCGGGCTGGCGTTGGCAAGTTATGGTGAAACGCGGTATCAAAACAAGCCACATGTTTGGCGCTTGGCAGCAGTTTGCGGAAGTCAGCGGCAAGCTGCAATTCGCTGGGTAAGTGTTCCGGGTCGAATGCTGTCAGCTGACGTAAATTGGCAAGTAGTTCGTCGGTGATATGGTGTGGTTGATAGTATTCTGGGCCACCATGCACAATTCTATGGCCGACAGCCATGATGGCTGAATGGGAAGTCTGGGTACGAAGCCACGACATAAGTATAGTGGCAGCCTCTGTATGGGTCTGTGCTACGACGGGCTTTATCCCTTCGGCTGTGGTTAGGCAAGCCGAAGGCTGGCCAATATTCTCAACGGTTGCCTCAGCTTTTTTCCCTACCGAAGCCATAGTAAATATGGACAGCTTAATGCTGGATGACCCTGCGTTAACCGCGACAATGTACTGACTGGTAGTGATGGTGTCCATGATGCCTATGCTTATTGTACTATTTTACGGCTTAGGTTGTGAAAGTAGTTTGTGTGGCTCTTTCGTATTTGTGGGAGTGTAATTCCCTGTATGCCGCTTGTTGCTGGCACGCCTGTGTCCAGGCCGGCTATGTAGTTGCGTAAATCGGCGCATACCACATAAGCATAGTGGCTTATATACGCACAATACTGTGACGGCGATCACAGTATCAATAAAGGCCGTCATATATAGTCGGCTTATGATAAAACAACGAACAATTTATGGCGTTATGTTTACCGGCGGTATCATTGGTCTTGCCGCCTCATTTTTGGAAACGATTGAATACCAAGAAATACTTAAGAACGCCCATGCTCAGCTAGTGTGTAATCTAAACAGTGTCTTCAGCTGTGGTAATGTACTGAATTCTTGGCAGAGTAAGATCTTCGGCTTTCCGAATAGTATGCTGTGCATGGTCTTTTTTACTCTGATGTTTAGTAGCAGTCTTGTTGGGCTAACGGGAGGAAAAATTGCCCCCAGACTTCGCTTATGGTTACACGGGCTTGCGTCCTTTTTCTTAGGTTTTGCGTTCTGGTTTATGTGGGAAAGTACGTTTAGGATACACGCTCTTTGTATTCTTTGTTTGTTCTGTCTCGCGGGGCTCTTTATGATTAATTGGGCATGGCTTAGAACCAATGTAGATGTTTTGCCCCTAAACGTGCACCGGCGGGCGCAGCTTGAGGCGTTTATCATGCAAGGAGCAGATACATTTGCATGGTTACTGCTAGCAATCCTGGTTGCGTTTATAATGTTTTTGAAGTTTGCTTAAAGCGTATTCTCGGCAAAGTCTAGTCGAGCTAGCCTTTAGGTAATGATTGCGACTATAGGTTAGTACCGAGCTGTGTCTCTAACTGCGTGATGTCTTTTATCAAGATACCGCTGCGACCTGTTTCGAGTAGACCGGCCGCCTTTAAACTATGTAGTGTACGGTTGACTGTTTCGCGGGCTAGCCCAGAATGTCGAGCCAGATCACTTTCATTGAGTTGCACTAAGACCGCGGCATTTGGTTGCGGCTCGCTAAACCTATAGGCGCTATTTAATAACTCAAAAATAAGTCGGCTCTCGGCATTACCACCCATAAGATGCGCCATGCGCCGTAGCACGCCATCCACGCCCCGGTAAACTCGGGCAAGCAGATCGAAAACCACCTCGGGGTTTTCATGTAGGAAGCGCACAGCGTCATCCTTCGGCGCGGCGTACACGGTAGTTGCCAGGCTGGCTTCAAAAAAATACAGATTGGGTGTGTGGTTAATAGCCGAAGACATTGGAAAGAATGCTTCTGGTTTAAAGACATTTACGATCATTTCACTGCCGTTAGTGGCGATATCGTACTGGCTAATACGGCCTTTGGTGATATAGAAAACCGAGTTAACAGGTTCTTCGGGCTGCAAAAGCAGTTCGTGTTTGTCATAGGTCTGCTGCGGATATTGCTTAAAAAACTTTGCTATTTTTTCACTGATGTCCATGCCCATAAGTATATGTTATCCGACCTAAAGTTAGGTTTTTGTGCCGGTACAGAGTAAATTATGGGCGGATTTTACTTTGATAGGCCTGTTTGAGATACCTTAAGCGGGTCTATCGCTGCGGTTGGTCTTATGCAGACATAGCTTCGCAACAGAGCGTTTTTGCAGATCTTAGAGGCCATACTACTATGTCTTGACTTGAAAATTACGCCCCATGACTTCATGCACGTCGCTGATGACAACGAAAGCGCGAGGATCACATGCGCCAACCACCGACTTTAGTTTTTGCTCTTCAATACGGGTAATCACAGATAATATAACGCCATTTGACACGACTCCGTCCACGCTACGGCCGTTAACATATGTGACTTTTCTGCCGAGCTCCTGTTGGATCGCTTTTCCGATTTCCAGGTACTCATTACTCACTATCCAGACCGACTTTGACTGATCCAATCCCTCGGCGGTTATATCCATGGCTTTATAGGCTACGGCGTATGCAATCAGTGAGTACATAGCTTTATCCCAGCCAAACACAAAGCCTGCCGTACCTAGAATCAGCAAGTTCATTGCCATTATAAGTTCGCCCATCGAAAACGGAGATCTTTTCTCGGCCAGTATAGCAATAATTTCTGTGCCGTCTAGCGTGCCTCCGTAACGGATTACGATACCCGAGCCTACCCCAATAGCCAGTCCACCAAAGACGGCAGCAAGTATAGGCTCAGTTGTGGCGGCCGAGCTGCTATGTGACATGCTGGTCAGTAAGGACATGAGGGCGATGCCTGCAACAGAAGAAACGGCAAATAATCGGCCCAGTCTTTTATAGCCTAGATATATGAATGGTGCGTTTACGCAGAGCAGAAAAACGCCAATGGGCAAGCCAGTAACATGTGCAGCGATTATTGAGACGCCGACTACTCCACCGTCTGTTAGATGATTTGGTACTAAAAATGCCTGCAAACCAAAGGTGGCTACTGCCGCGCCGGCTGTAATGCTGGTACTGCGTTTTAGCGTGCTCCAAACAGTTCTATGCAGCATTATTGTTGTGTAGTTTTTTGGGTTTCTTTGTTTCTTTTCTTCCTTTGTCTTTTGTCATAATTGCTCCTTATTTTTTAGTAGGGACATACTTTGGCCAGGGTATTTTTTATGGAATGGCTGATTGGTATGGATAATACGTGGGCAATGCGACGGCGCTCCTGCTTGTGTGGGAGTGGCGACCAGGAATCAGAATACTATCGGGCTTCAAAGTGCCCGTCGTTCAACATCGCCTGCAGAAATAAACGGGCTAAATCCACTACTGGCCCGCTGGTTGGCGCATGGAACCATTTCATACCCGGCCAGCTATTAACTTCCAGAATACGCGCTTGTCCGTCTGGATCGATAATGTAATCTACTGCCGCAAACCGCAAGCCAAACACTTTCGCTACTTGCAGTGATAACGCCATTAGCGCAGGGTCCCATTCGGTGCGCGGATAGGATATTCGTTTGAGCGGCCGATCTTCGGCGACGGATTCGCCGTATTGGCTTTCGTGTACGCCAATAACTTTGTCGTTGAGTAGCAGATAGCGGATCTCTTTACCAGGAGCATACTCTTCCAATATGTAGTGTCGTATATTAAAAAGTGCTAACGCTTCGGGTGATTCGATGATGTGTACATCGTGTGAGTTGCTGCCACTAATTGGTTTTACAATGATCTTTTTATGCTTTGCTAAAAACATTTGAGCTTCTAAGTGGCTGGACGATACGAGGTGTGCCATAGTTGGGAAGCCCTGCCGTGAAAGAATAAGCCGGGCAGCGTTTTTGTTACCTACCAGGCTGCTGCTCAACTGTGAATTTATGCTGCTGATTGAGTAGTTGATATAGCGTTCGCCATCCCGGGTCGGGATGGCGAATATAGAGCCGCGTTTAATCCATGAAGGATTAAGACCCATTGTCTCGGCGGCCTCAAACAACAGCTCGGCTGAACCGAGTTTTTTGGTGATCATGGGTTTACCTTTGACTAACGGCGTGACTGGAAGCTGTTGCCGCGGAAATTGTTGCCGCTTGGACGAGGTCGGTCTTCGCGTGGCTTAGCGATGCTAACGGCGATCACGCGGCCTTCAAACTCTTTACCATCAAGCGCGTTTATTGCTGCTTGTGCTTCTTCTGATTTTGCCATTTCTACGAATGCAAAGCCCTTGGACATGCCACTGTCACGGTCTTTGATGACTTGTGCGCTTTCGACAGTTCCATGTTGCGCAAACAGTTCGCGCAGCGTGTCGTCAGTTGAGTCGTAGGACAATTTACCTACAAATAATTTAGTTGCCATTGTTCTTTAAGCCTTTCTATAAGCTGGTGTTACGCGAGACAGGGTCTTCCTGTAGCCGAGAATAGAATGGCTCTGTTAAGGCGCACTATACGCAAGGATAAAGTTAAGAATAACTTGCTAATACGCATTATATCATATAGGGGTATCATTTCCTAACTTGACCAAGAAGTTAATTAGGGTCTGTCCGGTCTTTTCGCTACTGGGTCCAACGCAGCCTAGCGGTCTTGAACCTGCCCTAAGCATGCCCTAAAATTGAACGTAACCTGCTATGGCTAAAAAACAAACAAAAGATCTTCGATTCTATCGCAAAAAATGGTTCTTATGGACAACGGGTGGTTTGACCGGGCTTGTGCTTATTGTAGCTCTTGCCTTTCGGGTGAGCCCATGGCCGGGGGCGTTGATTATCCGCACGGTTTTCAACCGAGGTGGGCACAAAACGTTGATAGGTTTGCAGCAACACATTTCGGCACAACCTGTGGATGTTTTGAAGGACCAACAGTATGGAAAAGATAGCAAAGAAGGTTTAGATGTATATATACCTAAGGCAGTGCTCCATATTCAGAAAGTACTGCCCATCGTGATATGGACGCATGGCGGTGCCTGGTTATCAGGCGATAAAAAGGACTCGGCGCCCTATTTTAATCTCTTAGCCGATCAAGGTTTTATTGTAGTGTCACTTAATTACTCTTTATCCCCGGGCAAGACGTATCCATCGCAATTGCATCAACTCAATGAAGCATATGCATATGTACAAGCAAACGCTTCAAAATTCCATGCTGATACTGGCAAGATTGTGCTCGCCGGTGACTCTGCTGGTGCGCAGCTTTCCAGCCAGGCGGCAGCTATTATCACCAACCCTGCCTATGCACAGGAGGTTGGTGTACAGCCCACGCTCAAATCTTCGCAGCTTGCTGGAGTCGTGCTCTTTTGCGGTATTTACAAGCTAGAAGGACTTACCGTGCCAAACCCTACTTTGCCTAAAATTGTTAGCTGGGGAGATGGCGTTACGGTATGGGCTTATCTTGGTACGCGCGATAAAGCTAATCCCCTTGTTCGCCAAGCGTCGACCTACTATCATGTGACCAAAGCTTTTCCGGCTACGTTTATTAGTGGCGGTAACGGTGACCCACTTACTGCCGTGCAATCGATTCCCTTGTCCCAGAAGCTCACGTCGCTCGGTGTACCTGTGACGACCTTGTTCTACGGTCGGGATCATATCCCAAGTCTACCGCACGAATATCAGTTTACATTTGACCGTGATGGTAAAAAAGCCTTCACGGAAATGACGCAATTCTTAAAAGCACGGACACAATGATTCGTGTCCAACAAATTTTAGCCTGAGAGGGCTTATTGTACGGGCCGTGAAGCCTATAGGGCAAGGGCTACTGCAACGCAGTGTTTACAAAAAATCTGGTGGCTTTTGGGATTACCGGTGCAGTTCCAGTGTAGCGCGCCTTCCTGAATTGTGAATGTTACCCGCCTTCGGCTGCCCGCACCTTCTCGGACTGTTCCGTCAAGGCCGCCAGCCCATGCTTCAACCATGTCGGCTCGCTGTTCAATAAATGTAACGGCATTGCGCCGATGTATTGCTGTGCCATAAACAAGGTTTGAGGGTAAAGAGTTTTTCTCGATAAACTCTTTAGTTAAAAAATCCTCGATTTTTACCATAGCTCGATTATAACAAAAAGAGGCCGAAGACCTGATGGACTTCGCAGCGGCTATTTAAATTGGTCGCCAATGAGTTTCTAGGACTCCTGTATTACAGCTAAGTTGTGCTGCTAGCTGACCATCTCTTTGCCAATCAGTTTCAAGCTCGGCGGCTCCTATTAAGGCGAGATTTGCTAAAGCATATGCTCGATCTATTTCTGAGTATCG
Source organism: uncultured Candidatus Saccharibacteria bacterium (assembly GCA_964478195.1). GTDB lineage: Bacteria > Patescibacteriota > Saccharimonadia > Saccharimonadales > UBA4665 > JAJZCD01. Next base: position 5,332 of record CAYZGW010000027.1, on the reverse strand, counting down.
GCAATAGATACCTTCGGGATGCGAGTCGGCGCCACCGACCCAAATGCTCGTAGCATCTAAACGCCCAATTCGTGGAATGGCCTCAAGAACTGAGCTGAAGGCGGCAATTCCTTCAGGATCAGTAGGGTGGTCAGGGTCTATCTCGGTGAAGTGGCCCATTAATCCATTCAGAGTGCGAGCGTTATGCACAGCAAGAATTAGGCACTGCATCGCTCCGGTCGTAGCCAGTGTAGAGGTGCCCACTTCCCATCTGTTGACCCCTATATCTTGTGACTCGGGGACTCTAATTGGATGAGTGCGAACGACGTGTCTCATATAGATTATTATAGAATGTTACGTCTATAATGTCAACTTGTCTTACCGGACATAGCGCTCTGAGCTTCCTCTCATCGTATGTATTGCGTAAGGGCTCCGTATTAGATGTCTGCTTACCTGTTGATATATTCTCGAATGTCAAACCCGGCAAGTGCCGCATAGCCTATATCGACAATTACGGAGGGTCGATAATCAGTAAGTCCAATACTTATATCTATATCTTGACGCTCTTTAGGCCCAGAGTACATGCCGTACATACGCTCGCCAATGCTAGCCACGACCGCATTAGCGAAAACTTCGGGCTCCTCAGGGCTACAGCTCTCAGAATCACCCATGACATAGATCTGAATACCGAGAGAACGCGGTGTAACATAATAATCTGCGGCCAAGGGTACGCCCTCATATGGATCGCCTGTACTACTCGTGGCAATGGACAATGGTATGTAATCTACCCACCGGTTAGGGTGCTGCCTATTTTGGCGTTTATATTCATTGAAAAGCGAGGTTCGCAGTTGAGAATGGTACGCGTAAGTACTTTCAAGCCAGCCGAGCCGTATAGGCTCCGTTGTGTGATCGTATCCTTCTACGCTACAGAGGATCCCCGCGATACTATACGCTACGTTACGCTGGTGCTCGCGCCCCTTGCTTTTTAGATGCGTTATCTCTGAGGTCAGTGGTCGATTAAATGGGGCAGTGATCTCTACCGCAGGGAGATCTTCTTGAAAAGAAAAATCAGGATGTTCCCTTAGTGTAAGCTTTCCGGTCATAGGCTACTGTATCGCCATAAGGCCCTATAAATCATCTTCGGGCGACTCCCCTGTTACCGCCCTATAGAGTGCCCGAAATGTAAAAGACGTTACCCTGTCTTTATACGCCCTGACACCTTCAACGGTCTTTGGAATTTGCACAATGCTCCCAGGTACCCTCATAGTAAGCTTTGTAACCGCATCAATTGCAAGATGAAACAGGGTTACATGCCGTATGGCAGCCTCACCATGCCTGTTTTGACTAGGAAAATCACCCTCTTCAACATGCTGTATCGGACCTATAAATGCTAAGCCTAATTCTTGCTCAAGCTCGGCACGTATTGCATCATAGGGTGTCTGATCCGATTCAACATGGCCACCAAATAGCCCTACTTTACCGGAATGAGCTAGCTCACCCGGTATCTCAGGACGGCCTTCGGCAATAAAACTCTCGGGGGTTTCTATAATTGCAACGGCGCTGGCGCCTGCTCTCAGTATCTCTGTCATATTTATGCCACTCTACGATATAAGTTGTACGTAGACAAGTGCTTTGCGCTGTCGCTATGCTACTAAAAATGCAAAACAGGGGGATTCACCTTACGAGTACTGACCTACGAAGCTTGCATCTGTCTCCTCATGCCTTTTATTTGCTTGTTTCTAGCGTGGTATGATACTTGGGAAAAGTAAGCTTAATCACGTCGAGTCAGCGGACATGAGCAAAAAAG
>CAYZGW010000027.1:0-3446 GCA_964478195.1 uncultured Candidatus Saccharibacteria bacterium | reverse complement strand
CAACACTTACTGGCAGCATCACAGATCCAAAAGAAGTGCTGCTCTACTACGATGACGGTCCGGGTCTGTCTGGTCCTCTGAAGCCAGTGTCGCCACCACAAGCCCCAGCAACCGCTGTTCCCGTAACGCTATCCACGCTTACCCCACCCACTTGCAAAGGTAAGACCGTTTTGAGCTTTGTGGCTCACCAGGATGATGACCTACTATTTATGAACCCCGATCACCAGAATGCATTACACAGTGGTGAATGCCTGCGGACCGTATATCTGACCGCGGGGGACAACGGCTTGCGTAGCACGTACTGGCTGGGGCGTCAAAAGGGTGCTGAAGCGGCCTATGATGCCATGGAAGGTCATAGTTCATCCCTTTGGGTTGAACGCAATGTGTCGGTGGGCGCTCACAAATATATCAAGATGGCATCACCGCGTGGTGATCCAAATGTGACACTTATCTTTGTAAATCTGCCTGATGGAAACCTGACTGGATCTGGATTCTTACGAACGCATAATGAAAGCCTGGCGAAGTTGGCAAGCGGTGACATCGGCAGCATAAGCACTGTTGATGGGCAATCCAGCTACTCTAAGGATGATTTGAAGAATCTCTTGGTGCGGCTCATGCAGTTTTACGGCCCGGATGGAATCGATACGCAGATGCCGATTAACGACGGTACGATAGGTGTGGACCACAGCGACCACACGACGACGGGCCAGTTTACTGCAGCCGCGTACACAATCTATGCACAGAGTGTGCCAATTAAGTACTATGTGGGCTATCCGATTTCAGGATTGCCCCAGAACGTGGATGGTCAGGATCTAACCGACAAAACAGCGACCCTTAGGGCCTATGCCCGACATGATAACCTGCTTTGTTTCAGTCAAGCGGACAGTTCGTCTGGCTGTCCCTACGGTGCGTGGCTCATGCGGCAATATACTTATACGCCGGGTGTTCCTTTGATAGCCGCTCCGCCTGCGCCCATGACGACTGATCCGACTTCATCGGATGGAACAACAACGCCGGCTGGCTAAAAGCCAGGGATTCGACCGGATCTTTTCCGATTGACAATGAATACCTCGTGTCTTAGCTGATAGTCGCTGTACGGCAGAGTGATCGTCGGGATGTAGTTTAGGCTTATCCTCGTCGTCAATCAAGGTGGCAAAGTATGCAATTTCCGAGGCGTATCCACCAATCCTAGTGAGCTTCTTTGCTGGTCTGCCTGGGTCGGCAGATGTGGGGTAGCTATCTACTAGGGCGACTCTCGCTATGCGTAGCCGTAGAGTCTCAGAGCGCGATCTATCTGTGTCCAGATGCAATAAATACTTGTATAATGACCAGTGATGCGATGACCGAGAATAGGTGTTAGCTTGCAAAGCTATCCACGGTAGGTTTATGTCTACCTCGCATCTCCAAACTATTATGACAGTGCAGGAATACTTAGAACATCGCCTACGGTCACTAAAAGACGTTCCAGACAGGGTGAAAGCTACAAACGGAGCAGATGACGCCGCTCTTGTTCGCATGAGGTTGCTCTCAAAGAAGTTTCGGAAAATTAAGGCCACCCCGGCTTGCCTAGACGCTGTTGACCGTGTGGTTAAACGAGCTATTGATACGCAGAGCCCGATTGTTTTGAGTACGTTGTTCGGCGGCAACAAACTGTGGAGATTTGAAGAAGCGCCTGAGGTGGACTGGGCCGAACTGTTCAACCTTTTTTACTATATCGATTGGGCAAAAACTATTGTTTCAGTGCATAAACCCGGAGTTATTCTCGATTATTACTCGCAAGACATCTCGGTCGAAACGCTGAATAACATTCCTCGCGTCGAGACAGATAAATATAGCGCCACCTATCGAGCGATGATTGCCTGGCTCAAACCGTATTTGCCTGATGGAGTGCAGATACGCTATCGCCGCCACCTTGAAGATTTCGCCGACCCAAATACGTATTACGATGAACTCAAAGTTGCTGAAGCCGAAATCTTAAAGGAAAACGACGGGGGCTATCCAAAGATGACCGACGCCATGCGTACGGCCACCGCAATGAATGTTCGCCTGAAACCAGGCCAAGATGCTGACCCACTTTGGCAAGAAAAAGTAGAGCTACAGCATCAAGCAATATTCCGGACGCCAACACTTCGCAAACTATTTGCTGAAGCGGATAGAATCTCTCTAAGCCCAACAGATTATGAGGGCTCTAATTCAATTACTACGGGCAGCACCAAGCGCTCATATGCTAAGTTTTGGGCTGGGGTCGGTGCTTTAGGGAAAACTAATGATGAATTTCATGAGTTAGTACTTACGCCCAAACAGCTGAAGGCGGCTACGTTTGATTGGCGGAACGTTGCCTTATCGGGTCTAGACGATAAGAACTTTAAGAAAATTCGAGTGCTCGGGACAAACTGATCCTAGTGGTATTTCAGTTACAAATACGATCAAAAAATATCTTATACATCTCAGCAGCAAGTACGAGAGCCCTCTAAGGATTAAACAAAAGACCCCTTATGGATCTAGGTTAGATTTGACTGAATTGGATCAAGCACTCGTTCCCTTTCTGATATAGTCACTGTACAATACGAAACATGAGCACTTCTAAAACAAAAACTCGGACAAAAACACGTCAAAATCTCCGCTTCATCTTGGCTGGAATAGCACTTTTATTTGCAGGGCAAATTGTATTTGATGCCTGCCTATGGCACCGTAGCAGACCAACCTCCGATGGGGTAATTGAAAACTTGGTTATTCGAGCTGTCGATGGCCTGCTTGATCCGCTGCCGATTGACGCTCAATCAGGCAAAGGTTATGTTGCGTCAGTGAGGCTTGTACTGCCTGGTGTGCCTCCTCAGCTTACAGGACTCATGTACAGCTACTTCCCCGCTGTTGATAGTTCGCCCGCCGAATTACACTTTACTACCAATAGCATTATGAGTGCTGCCAAGAGCAAAGTGCTGAGTGCTGGCGTTAATCCTGCTCGTGATGTTAGGCAGAGCACAGAGGCTGCGTTTAAGCAGATACCTAACCTGCAGGCATGCTCTAGAGGTGTGAGTATCGTGATAGATAAGCCGCTTGAGTCAACGACTGACGCCTTGAAAGATCTTGGTAGCAAGAAGCTTAGTGATGGCCGAACAGTGTATCTCTATAGCGAAACTGGGTGCGCATATGACGTAATTAACTCGCTCGCTCAATACATTAAGCAAGTGGAGTCATACTGAGAGCCCAGGCTCCCCCTAGACTTGCCTCTGCTATCAGCGCAGGTTCATCGCCAGTAAGCGACATGTATTGCTTTTGGGCATGTACTTGGCCAATGCTTTTGATGTTGTAGTTTTTCCAGAAGTGACACTATCGCTGATAAAAACTAACGGTACTTAATCACGGCGAAGTCATATGGTTTCAACTTCTAGTCTGCCTATACAAAAAGTCAGAACTAAGTTGATGGCTCTGCTTCATCTACTATG